>JAEZFI010000043.1 GCA_023437745.1 Actinomycetes bacterium | reverse complement strand
TGGTGGTGCGTGGGGGTGGTGGTGCGTGGGGGTGGTGGTGCGCGGGGTGGTCGAGCACCGTCGGCGAGCCGGGGAACCGGCAGGCTCGCGAGTGGGACGATGCGAGGCGGCGGAACTCATCGCTGGGGTTTCGCCAGGGACCACGACGCTACTTCGCGCCTGTGACAGGGAGGGAGAGGATTTCGGGGTGCGCGCCCGCGCACGGTGCAATGCTGCCCGGATGCACCCCGACACGGCGCCCATGCTGTCCTTCCTCGGCGCCGCCGGCACCGTGACCGGGAGCCGGTTCCTGATCGACACGCCGGATCAACGCGTCCTCGTCGACTGCGGGCTGTACCAGGGGCTGAAGGAGCTCCGGCAGCGCAACTGGACCGGCCTCGGGGTGGGCCCGGCGTCCGTCGACGCGGTCGTCCTGACCCACGCCCACGTCGACCACTGCGGCTACCTCCCCGCGCTGGTGCGGGACGGCTTCTCGGGTCCGATCTTCTGCACGCCGGACACCGCCCGGCTCGTGTCGATCGTGCTGCCCGACAGCGCCCGGCTGGCGGAGGAGGAGGCCCGGTACGCGGCGAAGCGAGGGTTCTCGCGGCACGATCCGCCGTTGCCGCTCTTCACCGAGGCCGACGCGTACGCCGCGATCGACGCGCTGGTCACGGTGCCCTTCGACCAGGAGCACGAGCGGCAGGGCTGGTCGTTCCGCTTCGGGCGCGCCGGACACATCCTCGGCGCGGCGTGGGCGCGAGTCCGGCTCGACGGCGATCGCCCGAGGTCGGTCGTCTTCACGGGGGACCTCGGCCGCACCGACCACCCGCTCCTCCTCCCGCCCGAGGCCCGCCCGGCCGCCGACGTCGTGGTCACGGAGTCCACCTACGGCGACCGCGTCCACGAGCGGACGGACCCGGCGCAGCGGCTCGGCGAGATCATCACGGCCACGGTGAAGCGCGGCGGCACGGTGATCATCCCGGCGTTCGCCGTCGACCGGACCGACGTCGTGCTGCACCACCTCAAGCAGCTGCGGATGACCGGTGGGATCCCGGAGGTGCCGATCAAGCTCGACAGCCCGATGGCGTCACGCGCCCTGGCGGTCTACGACGAGGCGTTCGAGAAGGGCAGCCCCGACGTGCGACCCGATCTGGTCGGCACCCATCCGTTCGACGTCCCGGGCCTGGACGTCGTCACCGACGTCGAGGAGTCCAAGTCGCTCAACGACAACCCGCGGCCGATGGTGATCATCTCGGCGTCGGGGATGCTGACCGGCGGCCGCGTCGTGCACCACCTCGCCCGCCGCATCGACGATCCCCGGCACACCGTCGTGCTGATCGGCTATCAGGGGATCGGCACCCGGGGCCGGCGGCTGCTGGAGGGCGAGACCAACCTGAAGATGCTCGGCCGGTACTGGCCGGTGCGTGCCGAGGTCGCCCACGTCGGCAGCATGAGCGTGCACGCCGACCGCCCGGGCCTCCTCGGGTGGCTCTCGTCGGGACCCGACGCGCCGGAGACCGTCTACGCGGTCCACGGGGAGCCGGCCTCGTCACGGGCGCTCGCCGACGCCGTGGGGCAGGACCTGGGGTGGACGGCGGTCGCGCCGGCGCTCGACGAGCGGGTGCGCCTGGACTGAGGTGGCGGTGGCTACTCGGCGAGCCACCAGCGGCGGCGGGCCTCGGCCACGGGGGTGGCGGTGGCCGAGCGTGACGCCGTGACGATGTGGGCGACCGCCTCCTCGGCCGAGTCGGTGACGAGGAACCGATCGACGTCGGCGCGCGAGATCGTCCCTCGCGGGACGAGGTGATCGGACAGCACCTCGAGCAGCGGGGTCCAGAACTCGGTGCCGACGAGGACGATCGGGAAGTCGTGGATCTTGCCGGTCTGGATGAGGGTCGCCGCCTCGAAGACCTCGTCGTAGGTGCCGAGCCCGCCGGCGAACGCGACGAACGCGGACGAGTACTTCACGAGCATCACCTTCCGCACGAAGAAGTGCCGGAAGGTCACGAGGATGCCGAGGTACGGGTTCGGGTCCTGCTCGACGGGCAGTTGGATGTTGCAGCCGATCGAGGTGCCGCCGCGCTCCTGGGCACCCCGGTTCGCGGCTGACATCACCCCTGGGCCGCCACCGGTGATCACCGCGTAGCCCGCATCGGCGAGCAGGCCGCCCAGGCAGCGGGCCTGCGAGACGGCGGGGTCGCTCTCGGGGAGACGAGCGGAACCGAACACGGTCACGGCCGGCCCGACGAAGTGGAGCGCGCGCAGACCGCCGACGTACTCACGGAGGATCCGCAGTGCGTGCACGAACTCGAAGCGGCGGGACTGCGGGCCCGCCATGTACCGGCGGACGGATGCCGGTTCCGGCGGTGTGGGCTCCTCGGGGGGCGTGGAGGTGATCGACACGTTCAGTCGGGTGCCGGTCAACCGGCGGCCCACGTCCCTGCCATGCTCGACGGCTCGGGGTCCACGCCGACCCGCTCGAAGTACCCGGCCTCGAGCGCCTCGAGCATGTCGGCGCCGGGACCGCCCGCGACGGGCTTCGACGCCTCGGCCGCGGCGGCCGGTGCCGTCACGGCGGTCGCCGACGAGGCCCGGTCCTGCTGCATCCCCGGGGAGATCATCTGCGGGATGCCGCCGCAGATGTCCGACGGCTTGCGCAACGGGAGGTCGTCCAGGTCGAACAGCTCGGGATCGGGCTGGGTGAGGCCGAGGGAGGCGCCGATGTTGTTGGCGTTGCGGTCACGCGGCGTCAGCCACCAGTCGCCCGTGCCACCGGGACCCTCGGGCGGCGCGCCGAGGAACCGCCACTCGATGAAGCGCAGGATCGACGTGTGGTCGTAGGTGCGATGGTCCACGTAGCCCGGCTGCGCGTACGGCGACGCCAGGATCGTCGGCACGCGGAACCCGGCCTGCCCGAAGTTCTCCGAGTCCTCCGTCGAGGACAGGAGGTCGGGGAGGACCGGCGGCGCGACGTGGTCGAAGAAGCCGCCCCACTCGTCGTAGGTGAGGACGAAGAGGCCCGACTCCCAGTGGGGTGACTCGACGAAGGCACGGAAGACGTCGCGCAGGTAGCGCTGGCCGGCGGCGGGATCGCAGAGCGGGTGGTCGTCGGCCTGCCACCACGGGAGGTACGGCGGATCCAGGAACGTCACCGACGGCAAGGACCCGCTGCCGCAGGCCTCGAAGTACTGGTCGATCGGAGCGAGGATCGGCGCCATCCGCTCGCCCCAGAACGCGAGGGAGGGGAGATCGGGGGAGTAGGACCGGACGTCGACGCCGGCGGCGCGCAGCCGGTCCCAGATCGTGTCCCACTGGTGACCGAGCTCGAGGATGGGCAGGTAGTTGTTCTTGTAGCCGCCCGACTGGGCCGAGTGGAGGTAGCGGCGGTTGGGCTGCGTCGGTCCCAGGATCGACGCGTGGTAGCGGTCGAAGGTGGTGAAGCGGCGTGCCATCCGGGCGTGGAACGGCAGGTCCGCCGCCTCCTGGTAGCCGAGGGCGAACAGGTCGTTGCCGGAGCCCTCGCCGATGAACCCGCGGTCCCGCTGCGCTCGGCCGGCGTTCCACCCGTGCCCCGGGTCCTGGAAGCCGCACCCTCGCCATCCCGCGACCGAGGTCCCGCCGCCCATGGAGTAGGTCGAGACCTCGCTGCCGTCCGTCCCGACGTATGACTGCTGGGGCTTCGCATCGATCGTGAACCCGTCGCCGAAGTGCCGGCGGCCCCGATCGAGGTAGCCCTCGTCGCTCCCCAGCCAGCCGAGGTAGTGGTCGAAGGAGCGGTTCTCCATCATCAGCACGACGATGTGGTCGATCGGCGCCTCGCTGGCCGGGAGGTCGAGGATCGAGCCCTGGGGGAGCAACGCCGGGAAGTACTCCCGCCCGACGCCCCCGGTGGCCGGGACGCACCCGGCGAGGCTGCCGCCGAGCGCCGCCGTCGCCCCCACCATCCCGCTGACCCGCAGGAACTCTCGTCGATCCATCGCCGTTCTCCCCGTACTGCGGCTCCCGCCCGGCCGCACCCGTTCCAGAGTGTGCCCGAGCCCGGGTGCGGAGGGAAGCGCGAGCTACCGCTCGGGCGACGGTGGGTGCAGCGTCAGTACTCGCCCTTGATCACGAAGTACGAGCCGCGGATCGTGCCCGCCAGCTTGGACTTCTGGCGGGCGAACTTGAACCGGTCGGCGAGCTCCGCCGGGACCTCCATCCCGTCCGAGAGCTTGAACCCGACGGCCCGCTTCTTCGGGTTGTCCTCCGGCCACATCACGTTGATCGAGAGGCCGCTCTCGTAGAACACGTAGTCCCACCGGATGTCCTCGACCTGGAAGTAGCAGGCTTCGAGCGGAGGCGAGGCGATCTCGATGTCGCGCTCCTCCCGGAGGATGCGGTGCACCCGATCGATCGTGTCCTTCGCCTCGTCGGCCGGCCACACGGTGAAGGTGTGGTCGTACTTGTTCTTGAAGTACCGCGCCTCGTTCGCCCGGAGGCCGGCCAGAGCGTCGACCACCGGCGACGACTCCAGCCCGACGGTCGAGACGTCCGTGAAGTCCACCTCGTACGGCATGTGTCCTCCCCATGCGTCCGGGCGGTCCGCGACGCGGTGCGCAGGCTATCGACGCAGCAGCCCTCGGGCTCCGGTGACCGAGCACGCCGGGACCACATCTGGTTATGGTCTCCGTCGGGGCACTCGTCGTCGGCGACTCGGGGGTGTGGACATGTGGGGGAACCATCGGAGACTCGCGGTCACTGCCGCGATGGTGGGCCTGGTGGTGCTCGCCACCGCGTGCCCCCCACCGGGCTCGATCCCCGTGGAGCAGGCGGTGCCCCCGGGTGGGCGGATCGTCGCCCAGGGCCTGCCGAGCGCCAACATGTGGATCGAGAGCGTCAACGGCGACCTGTCCGCCGTCGTGTACGGGCAGGACTACTACACCTTCCCGGATCAGCACTCGAGGAACGGCCGCTACTGGCTCTACGACGACCGCACGGGGACCAGCACCGTGCTGCCCGTGCGGCGCGAGCCCGCCGAGGGCCCGTCGGGCGTGGGGGTCTCGCCGGACGGGCGGTGGGTCGTGTTCGCCTCGCCGGACCCCGCACTGCAGGTCGGGCCGGTCGCGATGAACTGCCGGCGGTGGGACGGGCTGTTCCTTCCCATGCCGCCGATCTACTGCGCCGAGCTCTACCGCTACGACCTCGTGACCCAGCAGCTGGTGCAGCTGACCGGTCTCGCCGGCTCGTCGCTCTCCCACCACGTCGCGCCGAAGGTGCTCGCCGACGGGCGGACGGTGGAGTTCGAGTACGGACCCGCCATCCCGGAGTCGGGCATGAGCACGAAGCGGCTCGACCTCGAGACCGGGACCATCGTGGACGACCCGTCCGGGATCTGCTGCACCTGGGCGCGCGACACGTACGACGTGGTCTGGACCGAGCACACGTCGACGATCAAGAAGGTCGATCGGGCGAGCGGTGCCGTCACCACGCTCTTCACCGACGACGAGGACCGCTCCTGGGCGCGCCTGTGGTCCAGCGACGACGGGCGGTTCCACGTGTTCAGCCACGGCGGGCCCGAGACGCCGGACATCTTCCGGTTGATCGACGCCGAGGAGGAGACGGTGCGCGTGGTGCTCAGCCAGTGGTTCAGCCAGGACGGCAGCACGTTCGCGCTGGTGCAGCGCAACGTGGCCCCCACCGGCGACGACCGCCTGGTGCTCGCCCCCGCCCCCGCCTGAGCGGCCGGGCCGGGCGGCACCACCTGGAGTGCGGGAGGGGGGACTTGAACCCCCACGTCCTTTCGGACACAGGAACCTGAATCCTGCGCGTCTGCCAATTCCGCCACTCCCGCGAGCAGCGCCCAGACGGTAGCCGATCCGGGCGTGGGTCCCTCAACCCGCTTCTGTGTCGTGAGGCGCGCCAGTTGTGGCGCGGCTCACGCCACAGAACGGCGGCGGTTCCCCCCTAACCTCGGAGGCCATGGGCATCGGAGGCTTCGAACAGCGGCTCGAGCGCGGCATCGAGGGGTTCTTCGGGCGGATGTTCCGCTCCGGCCTCACCCCCGTCGAGATGGGCCGCAAGCTGGTGCGCGAGATGGACGGCCAGCGGACCGTCGGGGTCAACGGCCGTCTGATGGTCCCGAACCACTTCACGTTCGAGCTCAGCGCGGAGGACCACGAGCAGCTCGCCGACATGGCCAACCGCCTCCGGAAGGATCTCGCCGAGGCCGCCCGCGAGCACGCGCGGGACGAGTCGTACCGCTTCGCCGGTCCGGTCGAGGTGGACCTGACGGTCGGTGAGCGGGTGCGTCCCGGCTTGTTCCGCCTGGAGAGCCGGTTCGTGGAGGGCGAGGGCGGCTCGGTCGTCGCCGAGCTGGTCCTCCCCGACGGCGACCGCGTGCCGCTCGGCGACTACGTCGTGTCGATCGGGCGCCAGCCGGACTGCACGATCGTGCTGGGCGACCCGAACGTCTCCCGCCGCCACGCCGAGATCCGGCCTCACGGCGACGGCTTCGTCGTGGTCGACCTCGCCTCCACGAACGGGTCCCGGGTCAACGGGGTCCGCATCACCGAGTCCCCCCTCGCCGACGGGGACGAGGTGCGCTTCGGCAACACCATCTTCCGCTTCGAGCTGGACTGACCGCGGCACGGCGCCTCCCGCACTGCGGAACTGTCACCATCCGCCGGGTCGTTCCGGGTCGGTGGTGACAGTTCGCGACGGGCGCACCTCGGAGCGGCCCCGCGGCGGACCGATCCGCCGAGGTCGCGCCGGTAGTGTCTCCGACTGGTGCCGGAGCAACTGCTCACCGTCCTGAAGATCTGCATGCTGGTGCTGCTGTACCTGTTCTTCCTCCGCGTCCTCCGTGCGGTGTGGGCGGAGGTGCGGGAGCCGGCGGTCGCGGGCGACGCCCCGGCCAAGGCGGCGCGGCGCCCACGGCGCCGTCCGATGAC
>JAEZFI010000009.1 GCA_023437745.1 Actinomycetes bacterium | reverse complement strand
CGAAGCCGACACCCTTGCGGTTGCTGCGCTGACCGATGATCTTGTCGAGCCCGGCGAACGCCCCACCGCAGATGAACAGGATGTTCGTCGTGTCGATCTGGATGAACTCCTGGTGCGGGTGCTTGCGGCCTCCCTGCGGGGGGACCGACGCGGTGGTGCCCTCCAGGATCTTGAGGAGCGCCTGCTGCACGCCCTCACCCGACACGTCACGGGTGATCGACGGGTTCTCGCTCTTGCGGGCGATCTTGTCGATCTCGTCGATGTAGATGATCCCGGTCTCGGCCTTCTTCACGTCGAAGTCGGCGGCCTGGATCAGCTTGAGCAGGATGTTCTCGACGTCCTCGCCGACGTAGCCCGCCTCGGTGAGCGCCGTCGCGTCGGCGATCGCGAACGGCACGTTGAGCATGCGTGCGAGGGTCTGCGCCAGCAGCGTCTTGCCCGACCCCGTGGGGCCGATGAGCATGATGTTCGACTTGGCCAGCTCGACCTCGGACTCGCCCTTCGCGCCGTGCTGCACCCGCTTGTAGTGGTTGTACACGGCGACGGAGAGGATCTTCTTCGCCCGGTCCTGACCGACGATGTAGTCGTCGAGGAACGAGAAGATCTCACGGGGCTTCGGCAGCTCCTCGAAGGTGAGCTCGGACGTCTCGGCGAGCTCCTCCTCGATGATCTCGTTGCAGAGGTCGATGCACTCGTCGCAGATGTAGACGCCCGGACCGGCGATCAGCTTCTTGACCTGCTTCTGCGACTTGCCGCAGAACGAGCACTTCAGGAGCTCTCCGCCATCCCCGAATTTCGCCACCACAGGCCCCTGTCAGATCGCACGGCCGCCGAGGCGGCCACCGGAAGGCCCACCATTCTGCACCACCGTCGCGGGCGGTGCGTCGATCCGTGCGTGGGGCGGGCGCCACGCCGGACGTCGGGCTGGGCGCGCTCCCGCGCCCGGTCCCCAGAGAGGACCCCCGAGGGGTTCAGGTCAGCTGACCGCCGAGATCGGGCCGGTGTTGTCCACGAACTCGCGGTTGCTGAGCACCTCGTCGATGACGCCGTACTCCTTGGCCTCCTCGGCCGTCATGATGAAGTCGCGGTCGGTGTCGATCGCGACCTTCTCCGGCGTCTGGCCGGTGTGACGGGCGAGGATCTGCTCGAGGGTCGCCTTGAGGCGGAGGATCTCCGCCGCCGCGAGCTCGATGTCCGACGCCTGGCTGTAGCCCGACTGGGCATACGGCTGGTGCAGGAGGATCCGGGCGTTGGGCAGCGCCAGGCGCTTGCCGGGGGAACCCGCAGCGAGCAGCACCGCCGCCGCCGAGGCCGCCTGGCCGAAGCACAGGGTCGTGATCTCGGGACGGATGTACTGCATCGTGTCGTAGATCGCCATGAGGGCGTTGATGTCGCCGCCCGGGCTGTTGATGTAGATGCTGATGTCCTTGTCGGGGTTCTCCGACTCGAGGAACAGGAGCTGCGCGCAGATCAGGTTGGCGACGGTGTCGTCGATCGGCGTGGCCAGGAAGATGATGTTCTCCCGCAGCAGACGCGAGAACAGGTCGCCGCTGACGTCCCGCTGCCCTTCCTTCCAGAAGACGGCCGGATTGGGCACGTAGTTCTTGGCATCCAGATCCATGTCAGGTCCGATCGTTCTCAGGTGCGCAGGGCAGGGGCTCGGGGTGCGTCAGTCGTCGTCGTCGTGATCGTGGTCGTGACCCTCGTGGTCATGATCGTGATCGTGATCGTGTTCCTCGTCGGCGAGGTCGAGCAGGTCCCGGTTCACGGGCTTGCCGGACTCGTCGACGATCGTCACGCTATCGGTCAGCCATCGCAACGCGGCCCGGTTGCCGAGGTCCGCGCGGAGGGCGCCGAACTGGTCGCCCTCCTCGAGGCGGGACCGCACCTCGTCGGGCTCCAGCTCGAGGTGGAGGGCCATGTGCTCGATCTCCGCGTCGACGTCCTCGTCGCTGGGCGAGAGGCCCTCGGCGACCGAGATCGCACGGAGCGCGAGGTCCACCTTGACGGCCTGGGCCGCGGTCTCGCGCAGGTCGTCGGTGAACGCCTGGGCGTCGGTGCCGGTGATCTGGAGGTACTGCTCGAGGGTGATGCCCTGCGCCGCGAGGCGACGGACCATGTCCTCGAGCCGGCTGCGCATCTCGCCGCTGGCGAGCGCATCCGGGATCTCGTCGGTGACCAGCTCGGCGAGGGCGTCGCCGATCTTCGACTGGACGGCCATCGACGCCTGGGCCTTCTTCACCTTGGTGAGCCGCTCGATGATGTCGTCGCGGAACGCGTCGACGGTCTCGAACTCGGTGGCCTCGGCGACCCACTCGTCGGTCAGGTCGGGCAGCACCCGCTCCTTGACCTCCTTCAGGACGACCTCGTAGTGGACCGGCTCCTCGTCGGAGGGGTCCGGGTGCGGGGCGTCGAAGCCGGCCGTGTCACCGGCCTTGAGGCCGCGCAGCTGCTCGTCGAGCTCGGCGATGATCGCGCCGGAGCCGAGCTGGTACGAGTAGTCCTCGGCGACGAGGCCGTCGATCTCCTCGCCGTCCCGGCTGCCGGTGATGTCGATCACCAGGTGGTCGTCGGACGCCGCGGGGCGCTCGACCTCGACGAGCTCGGCGTAGCTCCCGCGCAGCCGGTCGACCTGGTCGGCGATGTCGTCGTCGGACGGCTCCGGGCTGGGGATCGTGATCGTGAGGTCCTGGTAGCCCGTGATCGTGATCTCGGGCCGGATCTCGACGGTGGCGTCGAAGTGGACGTCGCCCGACTCCTCGCCGTCGGTGATGTCGATCTCGGGCTGGTCGATGACGTCGACCGAGTGCTCGCGGATCGCCTTCAGGTAGAACTCGGGGATCGCGTCACGGAGCGCCTCGGACCGGGCGTACTCCTTCTCGATGCGCTGCTCGAGCACCTTGCGCGGGACCTTGCCCGCACGGAACCCGGGGATGCGGACCTCTTTGGCGATCTGCTTCCAGGCCTTGTCGATCGCCGGTTCCAGCTCGGCCTCGTCGAACGAGACGGAGAGCTTGACCTTGTTGCCCTCGAGGGGCTCGATGGTGGATTTCACAG
>JAEZFI010000290.1 GCA_023437745.1 Actinomycetes bacterium | reverse complement strand
CGGTGTTCGCCTGGAAGGGCGAGACGCTGGAGGAGTACTGGTGGTGCACCGACCAGGCGCTCCGCTGGCCCGACGGCAAGGGCCCGAACATGATCCTCGACGACGGCGGCGACGCCACGATGCTCGTCCACAAGGGCACGGAGTACGAGGCGGCGGGCGCCGTCCCCGACGCCACCGACGAGGACTCCGACGAGTGGAAGGTCGTGCTGGAGCTGCTCCGCAAGAGCGTCGCCAACGAGCCCACCCGCTGGACCGAGGTCGGCAAGGGCATCCTCGGTGTCACCGAGGAGACCACGACCGGCGTGCACCGGCTCTACCAGATGCTCGAGGCCGGGCAGCTGCTGTTCCCGGCGATCAACGTCAACGACTCGGTCACGAAGTCGAAGTTCGACAACCTCTACGGCTGCCGGCACAGCCTCATCGACGGCATCAACCGCGCGACCGACGTGATGATCGCCGGCAAGACCGCCGTGGTGTGCGGCTACGGCGACGTCGGCAAGGGCTGCGCCGCCTCCCTCCGGGGGCAGGGTGCACGGGTCGTCGTCACCGAGATCGACCCGATCTGCGCGCTGCAGGCGGCGATGGAGGGCTACCAGGTCGTCCGCCTCGAGGACGTGATCGACACGGCCGACATCTTCATCACGACCACCGGCAACAAGGGGATCATCTCCGCCGAGCACATGGCGAAGATGAAGCACCAGGCCATCGTCGGGAACATCGGCCACTTCGACAACGAGATCGACATGGCCGGGCTCGCCCGCATGAGCGACGTGCAGCGCGTCACCATCAAGCCCGGGACCGACGAGTTCGTGTTCCCCGACGGTCACTCGGTGATCATGCTGGCCGAGGGTCGGCTCCTGAACCTCGGGTGCGCCACCGGCCACCCCAGCTTCGTGATGTCGAACAGCTTCACCAACCAGACGATCGCCCAGATCGAGCTGTTCACGAAGCACGAGGAGTACCCGCTCGGTGTGTACGTCCTGCCGAAGGTGCTCGACGAGAAGGTGGCCCGCCTCCACCTCGACGCACTCGGCGTGCGCCTCACCGAGCTCACCCAGGAGCAGGCCGACTACATCGGCGTGCCGGTGACGGGCCCGTTCAAGCCCGACCACTACCGGTACTGACGTGCGCCGACTGCTCCTCGTCGCGCTCGCGGCGCTGACGCTGGTGGCGGCCTCGGGCTGCGGCGACGACCTCGTCGACGAGTCCGAGGTCTCCGGCCGTGCGGCTGACCTCGTCGTGTTCATGGCGCCCAGCGCGACGCAGGAGCAGGTGGACGGCGTCCGGGTCCAGCTCGAGCTCGACCGGGCCGAGGGCACGGTCGAGCGCTTCGAGTACATGGACGAGGACCAGGCGCGTGAGATCGCCGGCGTGGTGGCCCAGAGCGAAGGCGGCCAGGTCGCCGCGGACGTCCAGACGCTCTACCTCGTGTGGCTCGCCGACGCGCCCGCCGACGCCACGAACCAGGCCATGAGCTACGACTCGATGGCGGGTGTGAGCGCGGTGAGCACCGGGGACCCGGCGCTCATGCCCACGACGTCCGTGCCGGCGACCCCGTCGGAGGACACCACATCGACGACCACGACGACGGCGGGGGGCTGACGATGGGACTCGACACCTTCGAGGACAAGGTGGCAGTGATCACCGGCGGTGGCTCGGGGATCGGCTACGCACTCGCGTCGGCGCTGGCGGAGCGGGGCGCCCGGCTGGTGCTGGGGGACGTCCAGGCGGACGCCCTGGCCGCAGCGGTGGCGTCGCTCGAAGGGACCGGCGCCGACGTGATCGGCGTGCAGGGCGACGTGTCGTCCGCCGAGGACGTCGAGCGCCTGGCCCGCACTGCGATGGACCGGTTCGGGGCGATCCACCTCGCCGTGAACAACGCCGGGGTCGGCACGGGCGGGCCGATGTGGGAGATCGACCTGCCGACGTGGGAGTGGGTGCTCGGGGTGGACCTGTGGGGCGTGATCCACGGCGTGCGCACCTTCACCCCGCTCATCATCGAGAGCGGGGGCGGGCACATCGTCAACACCGCCTCCATGGCCGGGCTGACGTCGGTGCCCTTCATGGGTCCGTACAACGTCGCGAAGCACGGCGTGGTCACCTTGTCCGAGACCCTCCACCACGAGCTGGCGATGCTGCACCCCGAGGTGGGGGTCACCGTCGTGTGCCCCGGCTGGGTCAACACGCGGATCCACGAGAGCGAGCGGAACCGGCCCGAGGGCATCGAGGCCCGCATCGACCTGACCGCCGAGGCCGAACCCGGGGCACCCGGAGCCGCCATGGCGGCGGTCGTCAGCGACCTCATCAGCTCGGGGCTCGATCCGGCGGACGTCGCCGAGATGGTCCTCGACGCAGTGCTCGAGGGGAAGGTCTACGTCCTCACGCACGCGGGCTGGTCGGGCGCCGTGACGCGGCGCGCCGAGCTGATGGTGAGGGGCGAGGCGCCCGAGCTGATCTTCCCCACGAACGACTGACCGTCCCGCAGCGGTCCGGAGGGACGGCGGCCCGAGAATCGGTCATGATCTGTGGGTGCACGTCGAGATCGGGCCGGTGTCACGGGCCAGCGCGGAAGCCTGGCTCGACTACGGGCGGGAGGTCCTGAGCCACCTCCGCGACAGCACCGAGCCGACCGTGTCGGTCAGCGCCATGGAGCGGTTCCAGTCGCTCGTGGACGAGTGGACGGCCGTGCTGCCGGCGGGGGACCCGTTCCACTGGACGGCCGAGCACTCCACCGAGGAGGTGGAGTTCCTCATGAAGGCGCTGTTCGAGATCGGTCTGGTCGTCGAGCGCGAGCACGAGGCGGGCCGCATGCGACTCCGACCCGCACCCGCCGACGACTTCCACGTGATGCTCGTGCGGCAGATCCTCACAGAGATGGAGCAGGAGGGCCCGGCGTTCGCCCACTTCGTGGAGGGCCTCCGGGGCGAATGGGGGATCGCCGGCCAGGAGTGAACCGAGGCTAGGGACCGGCTGTCACAGCCCGTCCCTACCGTGGCCGCCATGAGCCCCGCCCGCCTCGCTGCCCCGGTCGACTGGTTGCTCCCGTCGAGCTGCCCGGGTTGCGGCGCGACGGGCGCAGCACCCTGTCCGGACTGCGTGGCCGCACTTCGCCCGGCTGGGATGATCGAGGTCGACGGCCTGGACGCCGCCGTCGCGCTCATGTGGTTCGAGGGTCCGGGAGCGCGCCTGATCCGCGGCCTCAAGTACGCGAACCACCGTGACGCGCTGGCGCCGCTCGGCCACGCGCTGGCCGGGCTCGTCACCTGGACGCCCGACGCGGTCACGTGGGTGCCCACGTCGCCCCGCCGCCGGCGCCGGCGGGGTTACGACCAGGCCGAGCTCATCGCCCGTGTCGTCGCGGGGCGACTCGGTGCGCCCTGCCACCGCCTCCTCGACCGCACCGACCCCGGGTCGCAGACGCAGCGGAGCCGTGAGGAGCGGCGTCGTTCCGCCGGCTTCGTCGCCCGCCGAACGGTGTCGGGATCGGTCCTGGTGGTCGACGACGTGTGCACCACGGGAGCGTCCCTGTCGGCCGCGGCGGGGGCGCTGCGCGTGGCGGGGGCCGCCGAGGTCGCCGCGGCGACAGCGT
>JAEZFI010000198.1 GCA_023437745.1 Actinomycetes bacterium | reverse complement strand
TTCTCGAGCTCGCCGAGGTCCATCACGGTCTCGCCGGCCGAGGTGTCCATGTAGGCCTTGACGTCCTCGTCGCCGAAGGGGACCTCGGTGATGATCTGGTTCATCCGGACCGAGTGCGCCGGGGCGGGCGCGTCGCCGGCGTGCTCGTCGCGGATCGCCTTCGCTGCGGCAACCCACTCAGGGGTCAGGAACTGGTACTTCTCCATGATGCGCGTGGTCCTTGCTGGTCTGTCCGGAGTGCCCGGGATGTGTGCTTCCTTCACCGTGGCGCGCTGAACCTCCGCCCCCCGGCGGACGCAGCTGCGCCCGTGGTCGGGCAGACTAGCGGCGTGGAAACCCCGACATCCGACATCATCTCCGGCGCCGAGGCCCAGTCCTGGCAGGGCGGCGCCGACGGCGTGCTCGTCCTCCACGGGTTCACCGGATCGCCCCATTCCGTGCGTCCGTGGGCCGCGGCGATCGCCGCCGAGGGGTACACCGTCGAGCTGCCGCTGCTCCCCGGGCACGGCACCTCGCTCGCCGACATGATGACGACCAACTGGGCCGACTGGTCGTCCGCCGCGGACGCCGCCTACCTCGACCTGGCCGCCCGTTGCGAGCGGGTGGCCGTGGCCGGCCTGTCCATGGGCGGGACGCTGGCCACGTGGCTCGCCGCGGAGCACCCCGAGCTCGTCGGCCTCGCCCTCGTGAACCCGGCCGTCATGCCCCAGACCGAGCTGGCCGAGATCCTCCTCCCGATGATCGAGGCGGGCGAGACCCTCATCGACGCGATCGGCTCCGACATCGCCAAGGAAGGCGTCGTCGAGCTGGCCTACCCGGGCACGCCGCTCATCCCCCTCGCCTCACTGGGCGAGGCCATCGACGAGCTGCAGCCGCGCCTGCCGTCGGTGCGCCAGCCGATCCTGCTGATGACCTCGCCGCAGGACCACGTGGTCCCGCCGGCGTCGAGCGACCACCTCGCCGGCCTGGTCGGCGGACCGGTCGAGCGTGTCGCGCTCGACCGCAGCTACCACGTGGCCACCCTCGACCACGACGCCGACCTCATCGCCGAGCGCACGATCGAGTTCCTCGCCAAGCGCTTCGTCTGATCGGCGACGCCGCCGTTCTGTTCCAGGCAGAGCAGCACTGGCGACGCTCTCCCTGGAACAGAACGGGGGATGGGACGAGGGCGGAAGAAATCGAGGGTGGCGGTGGGCCGTAGCATGGCCGCCGTATGCCCGAACACATCTCCCGTGACGACGTCGCCCACGTGGCGCGGCTCGCCCGGCTCACGCTGAACGACGACGAGCTCGACCGCTTCACCGGCCAGCTCGCCGCCATCCTCGACCACGCCGCCGGCATGGCGGCCCTCGACCTCGACGGGGTCGAGCCGACCACCCATCCGTACGAGTTGAAGAACGTGCTGCGGGACGACGTGGTGGCGCCGTGCCTCGACCGCGACGAGGTGCTGGCTCAGGCGCCCGCTGCGCAGGACGGGATGTTCCGGGTGCCGCCAGTGCTGGGGGAGGCGCCGTGAGCGAGCTGTCCACCGCCGTCGAGATGGCCGCCGCCGTCCGGGCCGGCGACACCTCCGCCGCCGAGCTGGTCGACGCCGCGCTGGCCGCGGTCGCCGAGCGCGACGGCGAGATCAACGCCTTCAACCTCGTGACGGCCGACCAGGCGCGTGCCGCCGCGGCGGCGGTCGACGCCAAGGTCGCGGCCGGCGAGGACCCGGGCCGCCTCGCCGGGGTGCCGATCGCCCTCAAGGACAACCTCTGCACGCGTGGCATCCCGACCACGTGCAGCTCCCGCATCCTCGAGGGCTGGGAGCCGCCGTACGACGCCACCGTCGTGACCGCGTTGGCGGCGGCCGGCGCCGTCAGCATCGGCAAGACCAACCTCGACGAGTTCGCCATGGGCAGCTCGACCGAGAACTCCGCGTTCGGACCCACCCGCAACCCCCGTGACGTCAGCCGGGTGCCGGGTGGCTCGTCGGGTGGCAGCGCCGCGGCGGTTGCCGCGGGGTACGTGCCGCTCTCGCTCGGCTCTGACACCGGCGGTTCGATCCGCCAGCCCGCCGCCCTGTGCGGCGTCGTCGGTGTGAAGCCCACGTACGGGCTGGTCAGCCGCTACGGGCTCGTGGCGTTCGCCAGCTCGCTCGACCAGATCGGGCCCTTCGCCACCACGGTGGCCGACGCGGCCCTCCTGCTGGAGGTCGTCGCCGGGCACGACCCGCTGGACTCGACGTCGATCCCCGAGCCGGTCGCCGACCTGTCGAGCCACCTCGACGACGGGGTGGCCGGGCTGCGCATCGGCCTGGTCACCGAGCTGCTCGGCGAGGGCATCGCCGACGACGTGCGAGCACGCGTCGACCAGGCCGCCGAGGCGCTCGCCGCGGCCGGCGCCACGGTGGGGGAGGCCTCGGTGCCGGCCGCCGCCTACGGACTGGACGCGTACTACCTGATCGCACCGGCCGAGGCCTCCTCGAACCTCGCCCGCTACGACGCCGTCCGGTTCGGCCTGCGGGTCGACGCGCCGACCACGCCCGAGATGTACGACAGGACGCGCACCGCCGGCTTCGGCGACGAGGTCAAGCGCCGGATCATGCTCGGCACCTACGCCCTGTCCGCCGGCTACTACGACGCCTACTACGGCACGGCGCAGAAGGTCCGCACGCTGATCCGGCGGGACTTCGACGCCGCGTACGAGCAGTTCGACCTGCTCCTGTCGCCCACGTCGCCGACCACGGCGTTCGCCTTCGGCGACAAGACGGCGGATCCGCTCACGATGTACCTGAACGACGTGTGCACGATCCCGACGAACCTCGCCGGGCACCCCGCCATGTCCGTCCCGTTCGGCACGGGCGACGACGGCCTGCCCGTCGGCGTCCAGTTGATGGCGCCGGCGCTGGCCGAGGTCACGATGTTCCGAGCTGCCGCCGTGCTCGAGGCGGCCCACGCCGGCCTCGGCGCCACGGGAGGTGTGCGATGAGCGAGTTGCCCAACGGCTGGACGATGGTGATCGGGCTCGAGGTCCACACCGAGCTGCTGACGAAGACCAAGCTCTTCTCGGCCAGCCCCAACGAGTTCGGCGGCGAGCCCAACACGAACATCGACCCGACGTCGCTCGGGCTCCCGGGCAGCCTGCCGGTCCTGAACCGCGCCGCGGTCGAGATGGCGATCCGCATCGGCCTCGCCCTCGACTGCCGCATCCAGCGCTCGATCTTCGCCCGGAAGAACTACTTCTATCCGGACATGCCGAAGGACTACCAGATCAGCCAGTACGAGCTGCCGATCACGGCGGACGGGCACCTCGACCTGCCCGACGGCACCCGGATCGGCGTGACGCGCGGCCACCTCGAGGAGGACACCGGCAAGTCCACCCACATGGGCTCGGGCGGCGGGCGCATCCACGACGCCGAGTACACCCTCGTGGACTACAACCGTGCCGGCGTCCCGCTCCTCGAGATCGTGTCCGAACCCGACCTCCGGGACGCCGACCAGGCCAAGGCCTACGTGTCCGAGCTGCGGTCGATCCTCGTCGCCGTCGGGGCCTCCGACGGGAAGATGGAGGAGGGCTCGATGCGCGTGGACTGCAACGTCAGCGTCCGCAAGGGCGAGGACGCGCCGTTCGGGACGCGCTGCGAGATCAAGAACGTGAACTCGCTCCGCTCGCTCGGCCGGGCCATCGAGTACGAGGCACGCCGCCAGATCGACCTCCTCGAGTCGGGTGAGGTGGTCCGCCAGGAGACCCGCCACTGGAACGAGGACGAGGGCCGCACCATCGCCCTGCGCTCCAAGGAGGAGGCCACCGACTACCGGTACTTCCCCGAGCCGGACCTCGTCGAGCTCGATCCGGACCCGGCGTGGATCGAGGAGGTCCGCGCCGCCATGCCGGTGCTGCCCGCCGCCCGGCGTGCGGTCCTGGTCGACCGGCTGGGCGCGTCGGTGGAGGTGGCGTCGCTCCTGACCGAGCGGGGGCTCGACGAGCTCGTGCTCACGGCCGCCGACGCCGGCGGAGACTCGGCACGGCTGCTCACCCACGCCGAGCACAACCTGTCCGACGAACGCGCCGCCGGGCTGGACCCGACGCACCTCGCCCGGCTCACGACGATGGAGGTCGGCGGGGAGCTCACGGCCACGCAGGCCAAGACCGTGATCGCCGAGATGGTCGACACGGGCGAGGCGCCCGCCGACATCGCGGCCCGGCTCGGGTTCGAAGCCATGGACACCTCGGAGCTCGAGGGCATCGTCGACCGCCTGATCGCCGAGAACCCCGACGAGTGGGCGAAGTTCTGCGACGGCGAGCAGAAGGTGATGGGCTTCTTCGTCGGGCAGGCGATGAAGGCGACGCAGGGCAAGGCCGACGGCAAGGCGCTGAGCGCGCTCCTGGCCCAGAAGCGCGGGTGACGGTGTCGACACGTCGTCGGCGGATGCCGTCGATCCGGAGCGCGGCGTCGGCCGCCGTCGCGGCGGCCGTCCTGGTGGTCCTCCCGGCGTGCTCGGGCGGCGACGACGGCGACATCGTCTACTCCACCACCACGCTGGACCCGTCGGCGACGACGCTGCCGCTGGGGGCACCCCCGGCGCGGCCGATCAGCCTCGGGGAGTTCACCACGCTGCTCGACGACGCGGTGGCGGCCGGCGATCCGTGCGGGCTGATGGAGATCATCGACTTCCAGCGTCCCGACGTGAGCGACCCCGACGACGCGATCGACGCCTACAAGGCGCTGGCCGACGCCACGTCGGCAGCGAAGGCGTTCGTGCCGGCGGAGCTGCGCTCGGCGTGGGGCACGATCGTGGAGGTCACCCAGGCGGCGAGTGCGTCGCTCGCGGTGGCCGGCGGCGACGTCACGGACCCCTCGGTCGGCGCGCACTTCGACACCTCGACGTTCGATGCCGCCTACGAGACGACCGCCGCGTGGGTGGACCTGAACTGTGGCTGACGCGGGGCCGACGGTACGCTTCGGCCTCGTCGACCCGCAGGCGGCGGTCGGCCGGCGGCAATCGATGGGGAGGATGTTGGGGATGCGGACGACCGTGATCGTGCTGGCGCTGGTGGCGGCGACGTCGGGATGCTCGGGAGAGGGCACGGCCTCGGCCCCGTCGACGTCCGTGGTCGTGGTGACCACGACGACCGGCGGCGACGTGGCATCGGATGCCGGCCCCTCGGGGATCACCGCGCCGGTCGACGCGTCCGAGCCGGTCGACCCGTCGGGCGACGTGCCCGCGGCGGACGATCCGGCGGGCGATCCGCCCCAAGCAGCCGGCGGCGCGGTGTCCCTGGCGGATCCCGATGCGGCGGCCGCGCTGCAGGCTGCCGTCGGCGCCGGCGACCTCTGCCAGGTGTACTCCCTGATCAACCGGGACACGACCCCGGTGGCGGACGCCGTCGCCTTCCCCGCCTCGATGGCGGCCTCCGCCGATGCCGCGGCAGCCGTCGCCGCCTCTGCGGGCGCCCCGCTCCGCCCGACGTGGGACCAGTGGGCGGCGGGCCTCCGCCGGGCCGCCGACCAGCTGACGACCGAGGGCGTCACCCCCGAGGTGCTGCGTCGCATCACGGGCGACGACCCGTTGGTGGCGGCGGCCGAGGCGCTCGCCCGGTGGGCCGACGAGTCGTGCCCGCCGAGGTGACGACGCCGTTGCGCCGTACCCTGACCCCCATGTCCCGCACCCGACGACTCGCGATCGTGGCGCTCACCGCCTGCGTCGCCACGCTGGGCGCCTCCTGCACGCACAGCGAGGAGATCCCGCCCTACGCCGACGAGGGCCTCGTCCGGGAGACGACGACCATCGATCCCCTCGACGGCGCGGAGCTCGCTTCCGGTGCCGCCGGGGTCGAGGAGCTCCGCGCCTTGTTCGACCGCCTGCTCGCCTCGAAGGACGCCTGCGCGATCCTCACCCAGCGCGACCTCGAGGAGAACCGCCTCGACCCGACGCTGTTCACGAACGCCGAGGCGCGGCGGGTCCTCGCCGACGGGCTGGTCAAGGTCTACGACCACCTGATCGCGATCTCCCCCTCGCAGGTGACGCCCGCGCTCGAGGCGCAGAAGGGCGTGTTCAGCCAGGTGCTCGGCGTGGTGGATCGCTACGCAGCGAACCCGAACAACCCGGGCGCCACGGCGGAGATCGAGACGCTGGTGAACGCCGAGGGCTTCATCACGGCGGGACAGCAGATCTCGCAGTACGTCGCGACCGCCTGCTTCTGAGCCGACTCTCGACCGAGCCCACTGTCGACCGAGCGTGCGTCTGCCGCACGGGACGTCGACTGTCGACCCTCCGTGCTACCCGGCCGGCGCGCTCCAGGCCGAGGAGCGGAGGCGGAGACCCAGCCCGACCCCGCGGGCGACCATGAAGCCCACCAGGGCGGCCCAGACCCAGGTGATCCCCGCGTCGGTGGCGATGACGGCGCCCGCCGTCGCGGCGTAGGCCGCCGTCGCCCCCACCATGGCGAGCGCCAGGAAGCGGAGGTCGTCGGCGCCGACGAGGATGCCGTCGGCGGCGAAGACGACGCTGTTCAGCGGCTGCGCCAGCGCCACCCAGAGCAGGCCGGAGGCAGCGGCCGCGGCCACCGCCGGGTCACCGGTGAACAGGTGCGGGAGGCCGGTGCGGGTCGCGAGCACGAGCGCCGCCGCTGCGAGCCCTACGAGGAGGGACATGCGGAGGATGCGCAGCGCGACGTGACGGGCGCGAGGTCCGTCGCCCTGCCCGAGGACCTCGGCGACCATCACCTGACCCGCGACCTCGAGGCCATCGGAGAGGTACGCCAGGAACGACCAGATGCCGAAGGCCACGCCGTACCCCGCCACCGCGGTGGTGCCCAGCCGCCCGGCCAGCGCCACCGACGTGGCCATCGTCCCGCGGAGCGCGGCCGTGCGGACGAACAGCGGGACGCCGGTCGAACCCAGGCCACGCAACGTGCCCGCGTCGGGCCGCAGCGGCATGCCGTGGCCCAGGGCCGCCCGACGGACGATGACGACGTAGGCGATCGCCCCGACCCACTGGGCGAGGACGGTGCTGCCCGCCGAGGCGGCGACCCCCCAGCCGAACCCGTAGACCGTCGTGACCTCGACGACGAGGTTCAGCACGACCGTGCCCAGCGCGATCCACAGCGGCGTGACGG
Organism: Actinomycetes bacterium; assembly: GCA_023437745.1. Taxonomy (GTDB): domain Bacteria; phylum Actinomycetota; class Acidimicrobiia; order Acidimicrobiales; family Microtrichaceae; genus JAEZFI01. The sequence goes on along the minus strand of JAEZFI010000198.1, from coordinate 20,420 downwards.
TGTCAGAGGTGCCCCGCACGTAGCCGGTGCCGGCCATCCCCATGAGGAACGCGGGGAAGCCCAGCAGGCTGATCCACCCGTAGGTCCGGGCCGCCTCCGCCACCTCGCCGTGACCGCCCCAGACGGGGACGAGCGCGGGGAGGAGGGCGGCGAGCAGCGCGGCGACGAGCACGCCGAGCCCGGCCCCGAGCCACATGCCCTGCACGCCCTGGTGCGCCGCCTCGGCACGGCGACCGGCGCCGGACAGGCGAGCCACTGCCGCGGTCGTGCCGAACATCAGGAAGATGAAGATCGACGACGCCAGGAGGAGGATCTCCGTGGCGATCACGGCGCCCGCCAGGGGTGTGGTGCCGAGGTGCCCGAGGATCGCGGTGTCGGTCAGGTCGTAGAGCGGCTTGGCCAGCAGCGACGCGGTGGCGGGCAGGGCGAGCGCGAGGACGCGCCGGTCGACGCGACGTGCCTCGTCGCGCGCCGCCGGGGGTGTCGTCGTGGTGCGCATGGGCCTGGCCGGTTCCTGCCTGGGACGGGGCTCGGCGGGCGTCGCGGCGCCCGCTCCGCCCGTTCTAGCGGTCGGACCATGGGCGGGGCCGGCGATATCGTTCGTTGCATGTCCGACTCCTCCCCTCGCCAGAAGCCCCGTTCGGGCGACGTCACCGACGGCTTCCAGAAGGCCCCCGCCCGGGCGATGCTCCGGGCGATCGGCATGACCGACGCCGACTGGGGGAGCTACCAGGTGGGCGTGGCCTCCTCGTGGAACGAGGTGACGCCGTGCAACATGCCGCTGAGCCGCCTCGCCAAGCGGGCGAAGGACGGGGTGCGCGCCGCGGGCGGGTTCCCGATCGAGTTCAACACCATCGCCGTCTCGGACGGCATCTCGATGGGCCACGAGGGCATGCACGCGTCGCTCGTCAGCCGCGAGGTGATCGCCGACAGCGTCGAGACCGTGATGCACGCCGAGCGCATGGACGCGCTCGTGACGTTCGCCGGGTGCGACAAGTCGCTGCCCGGGATGATGATGGCCGCAGCCCGGCTCAACCTGCCGTCGGTGTTCCTGTACGGCGGGTCGAAGCTGCCCGGTCAGTACAACGGGCGCCAGCTCGACATCGTCTCGGTCTTCGAGGCCGTGGGGGCGTTCGCCTCGGGCGAGATCGACGAGGAGGAGCTCCACGAGATCGAGTCGAGGGCGTGCCCGACGATCGGTGCGTGTGCCGGGATGTTCACGGCGAACACGATGGCGTCGGTCGGCGAGGCGCTCGGCCTCTCGCTCCCGGGCTCGGCGTCGGCGCCGGCGGTGGACCGGCGGCGTGACGACTACGCCTACGCGTCCGGCACGGCGGTCATCCAGCTGCTCGACAAGAACATCCGCCCCCGCGACATCCTCACCAAGGGGGCGTTCGAGAACGCCATCGCCGTGACCATGGCGCTCGGTGGCTCCACCAACGCCGTGCTGCACCTGCTGGCGATCGCGTGGGAGGCACGAGTCGAGCTGGAGCTGGACGACTTCAACCGGATCGCAGCGCGCGTCCCGCACCTCGCCGACACCCGCCCGCACGGGAAGTACGAGATGGTCGACATCGACCGCGTCGGGGGCGTCCCCGTCGTGATGCAGATGCTCGCCGACGAGGGCCTCCTCAACCTCGACGAGATCACCGTCACCAGCCGCACCGTGGGCGAGAACCTGGAGCTGATCGGCGCGCCCGGTCCCGACGGCGACGTGATCCGCACGTTCGACAACCCGCTGCACGACATCGGCGGGATCTCGATCCTGACGGGGTCGCTCGCGCCGAAGGGCGCCGTCGTGAAGGTCGCCGGGATCGACGTCGAGACCTTCGACGGGACGGCACGGGTCTTCGACGGCGAGGACCTCGCCATGGAGGCCGTCCTCGCCGGTCGCATCAACCCGGGTGACATCCTCGTCATCCGCTACGAGGGCCCGAAGGGTGGGCCGGGGATGCGGGAGATGCTGGCGATCACGGGTGCGCTGAAGGGCGTCGGGCGCGGCGCGGACACGGCGCTCATCACCGACGGCCGGTTCTCGGGGGGCACCCACGGCTTCTGCATCGGGCACGTGGCGCCCGAGGCGGTGGACGGCGGGCCCATCGCCTTCGTGGCCGACGGCGACCGCATCACCATCGACGTCCGGGCGCACACGATCGAGCTCCACGTGGACGAGGCGACGCTCGCCGCGCGCCGCGAGGAGTGGAAGCTGCCGGAGCCGAGGTACACGTCCGGCGTGCTGGCCAAGTACGCGCGCCTCGCGCAGGGTGCGGAGAAGGGCGCCATCACCGAGGCGTGACATGACGGACATCGAGGGGGAGCGCCGAGACGACCGCGGGCGCACGGAGAACAGCGCCGGCGCGTGGGCCGCGGCGGCGGTGGTGCTCGCGCTCGGCGGTCTGGGCTTCGGCGTGGTGGCGCAGGTGAGGGCGAGCGACCTCGAGCAGCGGGTCGCCGCGCTCGAACGCCTGGCGGCCGAGGCGGGGCTCGACACGAGCGCCCTCCCGACGATGGTGGAGCCCACCACGACCACGAAGCCGGGCGACGATCCGGGCGTCCAGCCCGCCGACCCCGGAGCCGCCGAGGCGGCCGTGCGGAACGCGTTCGTCGTGTTCTACGACGGCTCCCGCCCCGAGGGGGAGCGCCTGGCCGTCGTCGACGACCCGCATGGCGTCGCCGAGACGCTGCGCGCCGCCGCCGTCGGCGAGTTCGCACTCGAGGTGGCCAACTCGAAGGGGTCGGTCAGCGACATCTCGTTCGACTCGCCGACGACCGCGAAGGCCCGGTTCTCGGTGCTCGTGAGCGGGCAGCGGCTCGTCGCGGACGTGGAGGGGGCTGCCCGCCTGGTGGATGGCGCGTGGAAGGTCACACGCTCCACCGTGTGCGCCAGCCTGGAAGACGTCGGCGCGCCGTGTCCGCCCTGATCACGGGCCGCGGCGTCGCCCCGGGCGCTGACCCGGACCCGATCCCGCCGCCGTCGGTCCCGCCGCGCCCGGGCCACGTGCCCGCGCTCGACGGCTATCGCGGCCTCGGCATCGTGGCGACGATGCTCTACCACCACGGGGCGGTGTGGGCGCAGGGGTCGATCTTCGCGATCTCCACGTTCTTCACGCTGTCCGGGTTCCTGATCACGACGCTGCTGATCAACGAGCGGGAGCGGAACGGCGGGATCGACCTGTGGGGCTTCTGGGTGCGGCGGTTCCGGCGGCTGCTGCCCGCCGCGCTCGTCACGCTCGGAGCGATCGTGGTCTTCGGGTCGACGTTGGCCGACTCGACGCAGCTGGCGCGCCTCCGAGGCGACGTCCTCGCTGCCCTGGGCTACGTGGCCAACTGGAGGTTCATCTCGAGCGGTCAGGCCTACCTCGACCAGTTCGCGACGCCGTCGCCCGTGCTGCACTTCTGGAGCCTGGCGATCGAGGAGCAGTTCTACCTGTGCTTCCCGCTGATCGTCGTGGCGGTGGTGTGGCGGGCGCGGCCGGAGGCGGTGCGCCGACGCCTCGGGCTCTGGCTGGGGGGCGCGGCCCTGGCCTCTGCCGCCCTGCCGATCGTCGCGTCGATGCCGCCCGACCGGGTCTACCTCGGGACCGACACGCGTGCGGCGGAGATCCTGGCGGGGTGCGTGCTGGCCGTCCTCCTCGCTCGTCACCGGCTGGGGGATCCGGTGGCCGAGAGTGCCGCACGTTCGGTCCTCCGGGTCGTCGGCCCGGTCGCGCTGGTGGGTGCCCTGGCCGTCTGGGTGCTGGTGCCGAAGTCCGCGGCGTGGATCTACGACGGCGGGTTCGCCGGGTACGCCGCGCTGTCGTGCGTGCTGATCACGGCCTGCCTCGACCGGGACAACCTGGTCAGCGTCGTCCTGCGGCGGCGGGTGCTGGTGTGGCTGGGGGAGCGGTCCTACTCGCTGTACCTGCTGCACTTCCCTCTGTTCATGGTGGTGAGCTCGCAGCGGACGGGGCTCGGCTTCTGGCCGCTGCTCGCCGTCCGGCTGGCCGCGACCGTGGCGGCCTCGGAGTTGCTCCACCGGTTCGTGGAGGAGCCGCTGCGTCGAGGGCGGCGGGTGCTCGGCCAGCCGATGTGGCGGGTGGCCCCGGCAATGGCGGTCGTCGTGGTGGTCGGGCTCGTCGCGGTGACCAGCGGTGCCACGATCGGCACCGTCCAGACGGCGGCGGCCCGGCCGGACTCGCTGCGGATCAGCGCGGATGCCGTGGCCGAGACGGCTCCGGCTCGCCCGGCTGACGCGGCGCCGGCGACCTCCGCCGCGCCGTCCGAGACGGTCCCCTCCACGACGATCGCCCCGACCCCGACGGCTCCCGCGGTGGTGCCGGCGTCGGGGCCCCTGCAGGCGCCGCCGATCCGTCGTCCGGATCGACGCCTCAGGATGCTCGTGGTGGGCGACTCCAGCGCCGTGTTCCTCGCCCACGCGCTGGACCTGTGGGACGAGGCGGGTCCGAAGGTGTTCCGGGTGGGCGGCTACGGGCTGATGGGGTGCGGCCTGCTGACCGGCGGCACGGAGAACATCGCCGGGCACGAGATCGACTTCGACCCGAAGTGCGAGCGATGGCCGACGTCGTGGGCCGACGCCATCCGCGAGACACGGCCGGACCTCGTCGTGCTCGCCGGGTCGTTCCACGACGCGACGGACCGGCGCTTCACGGCGGAGGGTCCGTGGGAGCACGTCGGTCAGCCGGCGTTCGACGAGCGGCTGCGGGCGGTGTACCGCCAGGTGCTCGACCTGCTCGGCACCGCCGGTGTGCCGATCCTGTGGCTCGACAACCCGCCGGTGATGCAGGGCCTCAACCTGCCCGACCGGACGGTCCCGACGCCGGCGAACGATCCGCAGCGGATGCGGCTGGTGAACTCGATCCAGTCCGAGGTCGCCGCCGGTCGTGCGGGCGTGGCCGTGGTGCCGTACGCCAGCTTCTTCGAGGCGTGGCCCGGAGGGCCGCTCGACCCTCGGCTGCGCGAGGACGGGCTGCACGTCGACTTCGAGGGGCGGGAGCTGGTGTCCCGCTGGCTCGGGCCGACCCTGCTCGACACCTACTGGCGGGTGCTCGGCATCTGACGGGGCGCCGGTTCCCGGCAAAACCCCCCGAACTCGGCCGGAAGTGCGTGGCCCGCCACAGACTTCCGGCCCAGTTCAGCGCTGAACTGGGAAGGATTGTCGTGGCGGGGCACGACCTTCCTTCCGAGTTCGGAGCGCTTCACGAGCGGGCCCGGTCGTAGGGTGCCGGAGGTGGAGCCGCCGGCAGTGGTGGAGAACCCGCGGACGGGGGAGGTGGTCGAGTTCCTCGTCGACACGCCGGAGGTCCTGGTCATGCACGTGACCTGGACGCGGCCCGGTCACCGAGCGATCGAGCACGTGCACCCCGGGATGGAGGAGCGCTTCGAGGTCGTCACCGGGCGCGCCGCGTTCCGAGTCGGCGGACCGGACGGCGAGATGCTCGAGGTGGGTGTGGGCGAGGTCGTGGCCGTGCCGCCCGGCACGGCGCACCTGGCCTGGAACCCGACGCAGGGCCCGGTCGAGCTCCGGATCGAGATGCGGCCCTCGCTCCGGTGGAGGGAGTTCACGACGCGCTTCTTCGCCGGCGAGGACCCGCTGGCGCTGCTCGACGAGTTCAGCGCCGAGGTCGTCATCCCAGCTGCCTGACCCAGTCGGACCCTCGCGATGGATCGCCGCGCTCGTGGCGGCGGCCCGCAGTCAGGCGCAGTCGAACAGCGTGTCGGGTGGGTCGTCGCTGGCGCGATCGGGTGCGGGCTCGGCGTCGCCCGGTGGGCCGGCGTTCTTGGGGTGGCGGGGGTCGTCGGGTGGGACGAACGGTCGTCGTCCGGTGCCTTCGACAAGGGACCACCCCTTGTAGGTCTTGAGGTCGTGGTCGTGCCCGCACAGTCCGTCGAGGTTGATCAACCGGGTCTCGCGGACCGCCGCGTACGGCTCGCGGTGATCGGACTCTTGATGGGTACGCCCGCAGGCGCTGTTGGAGCAGAAGGGCTGGGACCACAGCAACGCCACCTTCTGCGCCGCGTTCGGTCCCCGACCCAGGTGCACGGTCGTGGCGACATCGTTGCCCATTGTGATCACCAGGTGGAGGATCGACTCGCCGAGCAGCTGGCGGGCGAGACGGATCGGGATGGGTCCGAGGCCGGTGATCTCACACAGCTCGTCGCCCTCGACCTGCCCTCTTACGAGGGCTTCGAGGTCGATGCGCAGCAACGCCAGGTTCTTGGGGTTCACCTTCGATGACTTGGCCACGGGCTCGTCCTCGCTGCCAGCGTCGGTGGCGCTGTCGGGGCCGGTGCCGTGGCGGCGAGTGAGCTCGACGAGCGCGTCGAACGTGAACGCCTCGCGGCCCTCGCGTGAGCCGTTGGCTCGGGCCTGCTTGGTGAGCTGGTCGGTGAGCTGGTCGAGGAGTTGCTGCACCTGGATGCCGCCGGCGAGGGGTCCGCGGGCCGAGAGGTTCCAGGCGCCTTCGCCGTCCATCCACGACCGGCAGCGCCGCTCGCGGTGCAGCCGCCGCTGGGTGGCGTCGGGGTCGGGGTCACCTGCTGCCTTCTTGCTGCGCGCCCGACGGCGGAGGTCCGACAGGTCCTCCTTCTCGGCCTCACCCAACAACTCGCGTTCGGCGGCAGGGTTGACCGCGGCGGCGTCGGCGATGGCTTCGGCCTGATCCGACGACAGGTCACCGTCCTTCAACGCCGCCTCGGTGTCCGGCAGTGCCTTCAATCGGTCCGAGGTCTCTGCCTCGCGTCTGGCTTCACCGAGCGACGTCTGCTTCTGGTGGGCGAGCCACTCCGCCGGCGACGGGAACCCCGAGCGCCGCCATGCCTCGGACTCGGCGACGCGTCGGGCCATCAGGGTGCAGCCGGCCTTGGCGAGTCGTTCGAGCTTGGCGAATCGGGCGTACACATCGGCCGCTGCGGGCAGCGCCACGTCATCCGGTTCGAGGTCGGTCATCAGCGCGGACAGGAGCGCCTCGGCTTCCGTGAGTCGCACCGTGATCACCGCCTCCGCCGTCGATGCCATGAGAATACCCTAAATGTGGGGTATGACAGCGACCTTCGACGAGAGGGGGCGAGCGCTTCGGAATCAGCGGTGCGACCGAAGGGGCAGCTGATCGGATGCTGAGGTTGGTCACCAGCAGCGGCCGCTTCTCGGCCGGATGTCGGTGCTCCGCCACCGACTTCCGGCCAGGTTCGACAACGCGCGAGTACCAGCCCTTGTCGAGCCGACGAACCCGGACTACCATCTGGACAGATGTCCAGTTCGCCTGCGCAGGAGCTCACGACCGAGCCCACCCGACGGCACCTGTCGTCGCGGCAGGCGGCCACGGTGCAGCGCCTGACCGCTGCGGCGGTCGAGGAGCTCCGCCGCCACGGGTACGACGGGCTGACCGTGCGCAACGTCGCCAAGCGGGCTGAGGTCGCCCCGGCCACGGCGTACACCTACTTCACCTCCAAGGAGCACCTCGTGACCGAGGTCTTCTGGCGCCGCCTGCAGGCCCTGGGGGAGACCGAGCTGGACGCGGCGGCGACCTCGAAGGAGCGGACCGTCGCCACGCTGTCGGACATCGCCCTGCTCGTCGCCGACGAGCCCGAGCTGGCGGCGGCGTGCTCGGTCGCCATGCTCGCCGCCGATCCCGACGTGAAGCTGCTGCGGGACCGCATCGGTGCCGAGATGCGTCGCCGCCTCGAGACTGCGCTCGGGCCGGCCGCCGACCCGACCGTCCTCGCCGCGCTCGAGCTGAGCATCACCGGCGCGCTCGTCCACGCCGGGATGGGTCACCTCACGTACGCCGACCTGCCGGGTCGCCTCGCCGCCGTCACGGGATTGGTGGTGCCCTCGAAGGACGAGACCGACGACAAGGGGAGCGCAGCGAGATGACGGTGACCGACGACGTCGAGCGCGCCGGCGCGCCGCTCGTCTACAGCCCCTACGCCTACGAGATCCACGAGGACCCGTATCCGACGTACCGACGCCTGCGCGACGAGGCGCCGCTCTACCACAACGAGGCGGAGGGCTTCTGGGCCCTCTCCCGGCACGCGGACGTCGTCGAGGGCTTCCGGGACTCGGAGCGGTTCAGCTCGTCGCACGGCGTGTCCCTCGACCCGCAGGCGTCGGGGCCGCACGCATACCGCACCATGTCGTTCCTCGCGATGGACCCGCCGAAGCACGGGCGCATGCGCGGCCTCGTGTCCCGTGGATTCACGCCCCGCCGCGTCGCCGAGCTCGAGCCCCGCATCCGCGAGCTCACCCGGGAGCACCTCGACGCCGCGATGGCCCGCGGCACCTTCGACTTCATCTCGGACCTCGCCGGGAAGCTGCCGATGGACGTGATCAGCGAGCTCATCGGCGTCCCGGCGTCCGACCGGGACGAGGTCCGCCGCCTCGCCGACCTCCTCGTCCACCGCGAGGACGGCGTCAACGATGTGCCGCCCGCCGGCATCGAGGCGGCGCTCACCCTCGTCGGCTACTACTCCGACATGCTCGCCCGGCGCCGGGCGAACCCGACGGACGACCTCACCAGCGCGCTCCTCGACGCCGAGCTGGACGGCGACCGGCTCGACGACGAGGAGATCATCGGGTTCCTCTTCCTCATGGTCGTGGCCGGCAACGAGACGACTACCAAGCTGCTCGGCAACGCCTGGTACTGGGCGTGGCGGAACCCCGACGAGCGGAGCAAGCCCTTCGCCGATCCGTCGCTGATCCCGGCGTGGGTCGAGGAGACGCTGCGCTACGACACGTCCAGCCAGATGCTCGCCCGCATCACCACCACCGACGTGGCGTTGCACGACCGCGTGATCCCCGCCGGTGATCGGGTCGTGCTGCTCGCGGGCTCGGCGAACCGCGACGAGCGGGTCTTCCCCGACGCCGACCGCTACGACCTCGATCGGCCGCCCCAGCAGGCGCAACTCGCCAGCTTCGGCTTCGGCCGCCACTTCTGCCTCGGTGCCTCGCTGGCGCGCCTCGAGGCCCGGGTCGCGCTGGAGGAGCTCGTCGGCCGGGTGGCCGAGTACGACATCGACCCCGATGGGATCTCACGCGTCCACAGCGTGAACGTCCGCGGGTTCGCGCACCTGCCCACGACCGTGAAGGCTCGCTGATGCCCCGATTCGAACCCCATCCCGATCGCCGGCCGGCCGTGGTCACCGGCGCCTCGTCCGGCATCGGGCAGGCGACGGCACTCGGCCTCGCGGCGGCGGGACACCCGGTCGTGCTGGGCGCTCGTCGCCTCGACCGGCTGGAGGAGACCGCCGAGCAGATCCGTGCGCAGGGCGGCGAGGCCCTGGCGCTCCCGCTGGACCTCACGGACGGCGAGTCGATCGAGCAGTTCGCGAAGGGGGCCGAGGCGGGCCTGGGGCCGGTCGAGGTCATCGTGTCGAACGCCGGTGACGTTCTGCCCGTGAGCACCGTCGGCGCCGACCCGGACGACTTCGTCCGCCAGGTCGCCGTGAACCTGATGGGCCCGCAGCGCCTGGTCCACCACCTCGTCCCGCGCATGCTGGAGCGGGGGAGGGGCGACGTGGTGTTCGTGACCTCCGAGGTGGCCGTCCGGCCGCGGCCGAACATGGCCGCGTACGTCGCGTCGAAGTCGGGGCTCGAGGGGATGGCGCAGGCCATGCGGCTCGAGACGGAGGGCACGGGTGTCCGCGTCGGCATGGTCCGACCCGGACCGTCGGCCACCGAGCAGGGCTCGAACTGGGATCCCGCGGTCATCGACGACGTGATCGAGATGTGGTCGCGCTTCGGGCTCATGCGGCACAACGGCTACCTCCGGCCCGCCGACGTGGCCGCCGCTGTGGTGGCGATGGTGTCGGTGCCTCGCGGCACGAGCTTCGCGGTCATCGAGGTCCAACCCGAAGCGCCCGACGAGAGGGGACGCACGTGACGATGCTGGAACCGCAGAAGGTGTCGGGCGACGACGGCGACACCGGCCACCTCGAGGAGTTGCGCCGCGACCCGATCGGGCTGATGCAGCGCGTCCGCGACGAGTGCGGCGACGTGGGCGAGTTCCGCCTCGCCGACAAGGACGTGGTCCTGCTCACCGGTGCCGAGGCCAACGAGGTGTTCTTCCGGGCCACGGAGGAGGAGCTCGACCAGGCGGCCGCCTACCCCTTCATGACGCCGATCTTCGGGGAGGGCGTGGTCTTCGACGCGCCGCCCGAGCGCCGACGCGAGATGCTCCACAACCAGTCGCTCCGCGACAAGTTCATGCGCGGCCACGCCGCCACCATCTCCGGCGAGGTGGCCCGCATGGTCGCCGCGTGGGGCGACGAGGGGGAGATCGACCTCCTCGACTGGTTCGCCGAGCTCACCATCTACACCTCGTCGGCCTGCCTGATCGGCCCCAAGTTCCGTGAGCAGCTCGACGGTCGGTTCGCCCGGCTCTACCACGAGCTCGAGCAGGGCACCGACGCGATCGCCTTCGTGGACCCCTACGCGCCGATCGAGAGCTTCCGCCGCCGGGACGAGGCTCGGGCCGGGCTGGTGGCACTCGTCGAGTCGATCATGGAGGGCCGCCGCGCCCACCCCGACGACACCGAGAGCGACCTCCTCGACGTGCTCATGTCCATCAAGGGCGAGGACGGCGCCGAGCGGTTCACGCCCGACGAGGTGACCGGCATGTTCATCTCGATGATGTTCGCCGGGCACCACACCACGTCGGGCACCGCGGCGTGGACCCTGATCGAGCTGCTCCGCCACCCCGAGACCTACGCCGAGGTGCGGGCCGAGATGGACGCGTTGAAGGCGGAGGGCGGCGAGGTCACGTACCAGGGCCTGCGCGAGATCCCCCACCTCGAGAACGCGATCAAGGAGGCCCTCCGCCTCCACCCGCCCCTGATCCTCCTGCTGCGCGTCGCGATGACCGACCTGGAGGTGGAGGGCGTCCACGTGGCCGCCGGCAAGCTGGTGGGCGCGTCCCCCGCCGTGTCCAACCGCCTCCCCGAGGCCTTCGGCGACGCCGACCGCTTCGACCCGAGTCGTTACGTCGCACCGCGCGAGGACGACCTCGCGAACCCCTGGAACTGGATCCCGTTCGGCGCCGGCCGTCATCGCTGCGTGGGTGCGGCGTTCGCCCTGATGCAGCTGAAGGCGATCTTCTGCGTGCTGCTCCAGGACTGGGAGTTCGAGCTGGCGCAGCCGCCGGAGAGCTACCGCAACGACCACTCGAAGATGGTCGTCCAGCGCGCGCAGCCCTGCACCGTGCGCTACCGGCGCAAGGCGAGCGGTGACGCCGCCGAGGCCTCGGCATGAGGTGGCGCATCGCCGTCGACGCCGACCTCTGCCAGGGGCACGGCGTGTGCGAGTCCGAGGCCCCCGACGTCTTCGAGGTCACCCGGGAGCGAAAGGTCGGCGTGCTGTCCGAGCGCCCCGGCGACGAGCATCGCCGGCAGGTCGAGGCCGCCGTGAAGTACTGCCCCACCCGAGCACTCACGATCATCGAGGAGGACTGATGAGCGGTTTCGATCGCGCCGAGCTGGAGGACATGGTCGAGCGGTGGCTCCAGGCCAACCGCGACTGCGAGGCGGCGGGGGACTGGCGCCCGCTGGCCGACATGTACACCGTCGACGCCACCTACGGCTGGAACTACGGACCGCACACCGAGTTCATGGCCGTCGGTCGCGACGAGATCCGTGACCTCGCCCTCGGCGCCGAGATGGGCGGCCTCGACGGATGGACCTACCCGTACGAGGAGATCCTGATCGACGACCGGAAGGGCTTCGTCGTCGGGTTCTGGCGCCAGGTCGCCGACGCCCAGCGGGCCGACGGCTCGAACTACGAGGTGGGCGGCATCGGCGGCAGCTGGTTCCGCTACGCGGGCGACCAGCAGTGGTCCTGGCAGCGCGACTGGTTCGACTTCGGGAACGCCGCGTCGGTCTTCCTCGAGATGATGAGCGACGGCACCCTCTCCGAGGGGATGACCGCGCGCATGCACAAGTCCATGAAGGGCCCGCAGCCCGGGTACTACCCGATCCACACGGCGCCCGTCGGCATCTGGGAGCGCTGATGGCCGACCTCGGCGCGTTCACCGCCGGCCTGGACACGCTGCTCGTCGACGGCACGGTGCGCGCTGCGACCGGGGGCGGCACCTTCGAGACGTCCAACCCGGCGACCGAAGAGGTGCTCGGCGTCGCCGCCGACGGCACCGCGGTCGACATGCACGCCGCCATCGGCGCGGCGCGCCGGGCGTTCGACGAGACCACGTGGTCCGCCGATCCGGCCTTCCGGGCGCACTGCCTCCGCCAGCTGCGCGACGCGCTCCAGTCGCACGGCGAGGACATGCGGGCGCTCACGACCGCCGAGGTCGGCGCGCCGGTCTTCCTCACCGCGGGACCGCAGTTCGACGCGCCCGTGGAGGACCTCGGCTACGCGGCCGACCTCGCCGAGCGGTACACGTGGCGGACGGACCTGGGCGAAGCGTCGCCGATGGGCGTCGCGAGCCGCCGCTGGGTCCTCCGCGAACCCGCCGGCGTCGTGGGCGCGGTGACCCCCTGGAACTTCCCCCACCAGATCAACCTCGCCAAGGTCGGCCCGGCGCTGGCCGCGGGCTGCACCGTGGTCCTCAAGCCGGCGCCCGACACGCCGTGGTGCGCGTCGGCGCTCGCCCGGATCGCCACCGAGGAGACCGACCTCCCCCCGGGTGTGCTGAACGTCGTGACCTCGGCCGACCACTCGCTCGGCGCCCAGCTGACGTCCGACCCCCGGGTCGACGTGGTGTCGTTCACCGGCTCCACCGCCACCGGGAAGAAGGTGATGGCCGCGGCCGCGGAGCGCCTCGGGCGCGTGTTCCTCGAGCTGGGCGGCAAGTCGGCGTTCATCGTGCTCGACGACGCCGACATGGCGGCGGCCACGACGATGGCCGCCTTCATGGCGTCGACCCACGCGGGTCAGGGCTGTGCGATCACGACCCGACTGCTCGTGCCCCGGAACCGCTACGACGAGGCGGTCGACAGCACCGCCGCGATGATGGCGATGCTGCCGGCGGGCGACCCCACCCAGGAGGGCGTCGTGTGCGGCCCGCTGATCTCGGCCGTCCAGCGCGACCGGGTCGAGGGCTACCTCCGCCTGGCGCTGGAGGAGGGCGGGAGCTTCGCCTGCGGGGGAGGCCGCCCCGAGGCCATGGACCGCGGGTGGTTCGTCGAACCCACGCTCGTGGTGGGGCTCGGCAACGACGCCAGGGTGGCGCGGGAGGAGATCTTCGGCCCCGTCCTCGTGGTCATCCCGCACGACGGCGACGACGACGCGGTGCGCCTCGCGAACGACTCGCCCTACGGCCTCTCCGGTGCTGTGCACTCGGGTGACCCGGAGCGGGCGTGGGCCGTGGCGACGCGCGTGCGCACCGGCACGATGAGCGTGAACGGCGGCATCTGGTACGGCGCCGACGTCCCCTTCGGCGGCTACAAGCAGTCGGGCATCGGTCGTGAGATGGGCGTCGCCGGGTTCGAGGAGTACCTCGAGACCAAGTCCGTCGCCGAGGGGATCTAGATGCCGGCCGCGCGGATCGACGCGCTGGGCGGGCTCGACCGCGAGGCCCTCGGGCGACTCGGGCGCGAGTACCTGCTGTGCGGCCACCTCATCGACCGGGCCGGGATGCCTCACGCGGTCGGTGCGTACGGGCTGGACGACATGCGCGACATCGCCATCGACGAGTGGATGGGCGCCAGCCCCGTCTACACCCGGCGGATGCAGCGCCTGCTGGGCATCGCGGGCGGCGACGACGTGGCGACCGTCTTCAAGGGGATGCAGTTCGACATCGGTGCGCCGCACCAGTTCCTCGACTTCCGCTACCGCGTCGACGGCCCCGGCGCGGGTGAGTTCTGGCTGGACCACTGCGGTGCGCTGATGGACGTCGAGCCGATGGGCGAGGACTTCGTGGTCGCCATGTGCCACCACATCGAGGACCCCACCTTCGACGCCACGGCGTGGGCGACCAACGCCCGAGCCCGCATCCGGCCGATCCACCGGCCGCCCCGCACGCCCGCAGACCGCCACCCGCACTGCCACTGGACCATCGAGATCCCGGACGATGCGGCCCCCCTTCCCGAGCCGGCCGTGACCACGAGGATGTCGGCGACGCGGGCCGCCCGGGTCGAGCTCCGGCGGCGCGACGACGAAGCCACCGGCGGTCGCACCGACTACACGGGCGATGTCGACCCCGACCTCCGCCTCGAGGACTTCTCGGCGGCGTTCCTGCGGGACGCCATCGACGAGCTGTGCCTGCAGGGCCACCTGCTGACCATCTCGTTCCTCGCGGCGATCGAGGCACGCCACGGCACCGAGGCGGCGGTGGAGATCGGCGCGAAGCAGTTCACGGGGATCGCCGGTGTGGCGGCCGACCGGCTGCGGGCGGCGCTCGGTGCGCCGCGAGACCTCCAGGGGGTGGCGACGGTCCTCGATGCCCACCCTGCGCTCCGGCCCTCCGGCTACGTCGAGCGGACCGTGCTGCTCCACGACGACGGCACCGACTCGGCCCGCGTCGAGCTCCGCCTCGACCCGTGCCCCGCCCGCGAGGAGCAGGGGCACGAGTCGTGGACGATGCTGCTCGCGGACGGTCGGGACGGGGCGCTGTCCGCGCTCGTGCAGGCCGTCGATCCGACCGCCCGGGTCGAGCCGCTCGCAGCGGACGGCGCGACGCTCCGCTGGGGCATCACGTGCGGCCACGAGCCGGCGGTCGAGCCGTCCGAGGTCGTCCTCACCCGGTTCAGCACCGGCGCGGACTTCGTCCTGCGGTAGGCGCTCGACAAGACTGACGGCCTCGAACCGGGGGATGGGGATGGCTGCAGATCACGACGATCTCGACGCGCTGCGCGCCGAGCTGGGTGGCACGGTGCCGCCCGGGATCGACGCGCTCCCGGCCGACCGGCTGGCCGAGCTGGCCCGGATGATCGCGGACGCCAAGGAACGGCAGGGCCGGCTTCTGGAGGAGGGCGGGCTCACGGCGCTCGACCACCTCCCGAGGGTCCTGCGCGGCCCGTTCCGCAAGGCCCTGGGGCTCTGACCGTGACCACGGAGATGCGCTGCAGGTCCGAGGCGATCCGGCTCGCAGAGCTCCTGGGCGTCGAACCCGGCGAGCTCGACTTCCTGGTGGAGCTCGGCGACCCGGTCGCCCTGCGGGCCCTGTCCGAGCAGGTCACCGACGTGCTCTACGACTCGGGCAGCGAGCGGCTCCAGCGGGTGGCCGCTGCCGCCCGCCTGCTCCCCGCCGCACTCGCTGCGTCGCTGGCCGAGCGGGCCATGGGCGCCGTCTCGTGCGCGCTGCTGGCGGGGACCGTCGACCGGTCGAAGGCCGTGGACATCGCCCGCCGCCTCCGGCCCGAGTTCCTCGCCGAGGTCGCCGTCCACCTCGATCCGCGGCGCGTCGGTGGCCTGGTCGCGGCGCTGCCCGCCGACCGGATCCGGGCCGCCGCCCTCGCGCTGGTCGACAACGGCGCCCACGTCACGATGGGTCGTTTGGCGTCGTCGATCACCGAGGAGGCGCTCCACCAGGTCGTCGCCGCGATGTCCGACGCCGACCTGCTCCTGACCGCCTTCGTCCTCGAGGACCGGAGCCGGCTGGACGCCATCGCCGCGTCGTTGGCCGACGAGCGGATCGTGTCGATGGTGCGGGTGGCGCACGAGGACGGGCTCTGGCTGGAGGGCCTGTCGCTGATCTTCCACCTGGGGGATCAGCAGCGCGGCCGCCTCGGCGACCTGAGCCTCCGAGAGGACCCCGGCGTCGTGGGGGCGCTCGTCGAGGTCGCTCACGAGCAGCGCCTCTGGCCGACCATCCTCCCGCTCGTGCGCGTCGTGAGCGAGGAGCCCCGTCGCACGCTGGCCACCCTGGAGCCGTTCCGTCGGGTCACCGTGATCGACGCGGTCGTCGACGCCGCGGCCGAGCACGACCTGTGGGACGCGGTGGCGCCGCTCGTGCCCCACCTCCCTGCGAGGTCGCGGGACCGTGTGGCCGCTCGTGTCGACGCGCTGCCCTCGCATGCCCGCGAGGGCTATCACCGCGCCGCCGGCACCACCTGAGCGGTCGCTCGGAAGGTTTCGCGCC
This sequence comes from Actinomycetes bacterium, assembly GCA_023437745.1. Lineage (GTDB taxonomy): Bacteria > Actinomycetota > Acidimicrobiia > Acidimicrobiales > Microtrichaceae > JAEZFI01. Next base: position 4,392 of record JAEZFI010000198.1, on the reverse strand, counting down.
CGTTCACCTCGGGTTCACCCCGGCCATGCCGGACGTCCATGGGGCACTCGTACGTTCGTCCTCGTGTTCACCGAACGATCCCCCCAGGAGGGCTGAACCTTGCGCTTGAAGCACTCGATGAGATGGATGGGTGCCATCACCCTGACCCTCGGACTGGTCGCCGCCGGCTGCGGCGACGACACCGACGCGGCCGACTCCGGCACCGGCGACGGCACCACGACGACCGTGGCCGGCAAGACCGTCGACTACGGCTCGCTCACCGCGACGCTGAACGGCTCCGGTGCGTCCTTCCAGGACACCCTGCAGCAGACGGTGATCGGCGAGTTCGCCAAGGTCGCCGGTGACGCCACCGTCAACTACACGAAGTCCGGGTCCAGCGCCGGCAAGAAGGATCTGGCGGGCGGGACCGTCCAGTTCGCCGGCACCGACAGCCTGATCAAGGAGGAGGAGCGCTCCACCTTCACGGGTGGCGAGGTCCTCTACTTCCCGATCGCCGCCGCGCCGATCACGGTCGCCTACAACCTCGAGGGCGTGGACGAGCTCCACCTCTCCGCCGACGTGATCGCCGGGATCTTCCAGGCCGAGATCACGAGCTGGGACGACGACGCGATCACCGCCGAGAACCCGGACGCGACGCTGCCCGCGACCCCCATCACCGTCGTGCACCGCTCGGACGGCTCGGGCACCACGAACAACTTCACGAAGTACCTGACGAAGGCCTCGCCGTCGGTGTGGAAGCTGAAGTCGGGTGACACGGTCGAGTGGCCGGCCTCGACGCAGGGCGCCGAGAAGAACAGCGGGATCGCGACGATGGTCTCGTCGACCCCGGGAGCGATCGGGTACATCGACCTGGCGGACGCCGCCGCCGAGAACCTGACGACCGCGAAGGTGAAGAACTCGGCGGGCAAGTACGTCGCCCCCAAGCTTCCCGGTGCCTCGGCGGCGCTGGCCGGGGCGAAGATCGCCGACGACCTCACCTACGACCCGCTCGACGCGGCCGGTGACGAGGCCTACCCGATCACTGCGCCGACCTGGGTCATCGTCTATGCGCAGCAGGCCGACAAGGCCGTCGCCGACACGCTCGTCGGCTACCTCGACTTCATGCTCACGAAGGGGCAGGAGCTGGCTCCGACCGTGGGGTACGCGCCGCTGCCCGAGTCGCTGCTGACCAAGGCGATCGACCAGCTCGACCGGATCACCGTCTGACCGATCCGGTCCCGTCCCCGACGTGGCACCGGGCCCGGAGAACTACGTCCGAAGGGCCCGGTGCTGCTAGGAAAGGTCACGCGATGAGCACCCTCTTCACCGATCGTGCCATGCCGCTCGACGAGGCATCCATGCAGGGATCTGCCGCCTCGCAGCGGGCCGATCGTCGCTTCCGCCGTCTCACCGCAGCGGCCGGCTTCACGGTCCTGATCGTCCTCGCGGCGATCGCGATCAGCACCACCCAGAAGGCCTGGCCGGCGTTCCGGCACGAGGGCCTCAGCTACTTCACCACGAGCGACTGGAGTCCGAACCGGGACTCCTACGGCGCGCTCGCGATCATCTACGGGACGGTCGTGGTCTCCGTGATCGCGATCGTGGTCGCGGTGCCCGTGAGCCTCGGCATCGCTCTCTTCGTCACGCAGGTCGCCCCTCGCCGGATCCGCGGGTGGATCACGACCGTCATGGACGTGCTGGCGGCGGTCCCGTCGGTGGTCTTCGGCCTGTGGGGGTTCCTGATCCTCCGGCCGTGGCTGGCCGACGTCTTCAACTCGATCTCGGACGGCGTGTCGGGCGTGCCGGTGCTCCGCAACGTGTTCGGCCCCAGCTCGGGGATGAGCTTCATGACCGCCGGCCTGATCGTGGCGCTGATGATCACGCCCATCATCACGTCGATCATGCGTGAGGTCTTCCAGACCGTGCCGACCAACGACAAGAACGGCGCGCTCGCGTTGGGCGCGACGCGCTGGGAGATGATCCAGGGCGTCGTCTTCCCGCACTCCACCGGGGGCATGGTCGGGGCGGTGATGCTCGGTCTGGGCCGGGCCATGGGCGAGACGATCGCCGTGGCGCTGGTCATCGGGGCAAGCCCCCAGATCGCCGCGAACCTGTTCGGCCAGGGTGAGGCGATGCCGGCGATCATCGCCCGCAACCTGAACGAGTCGTCGGGCCTGCAGACGTCTGCCCTGATCGGCCTCGGGGTGACGCTGTTCGCGCTGACCATCGTCGTCAACATCTCCGCCAAGCAGTTGGTCAAGCGGGTCGACGCCCGGACGTTGGGGGCCCGCTGATGGTCGCCACGGACCTCGGGCCCTCGGCGCTGACCGGGTCGCTGACGAAGGGTCGGCGGGCACGCAACCGCATCGCCACCGTGCTGATGGGTGTTGCGCTGGCGGTCGCCGCGATCCCGCTCGGACTGGTGCTCGTGCTCCTCGTCTCGAAGGGCATCGGCCTCGTGTCGAGCCTGGACTGGTGGACGAAGAGCATCCCGACCAACGTCGCCGCCGCGGATCTCGCCGACAAGGCCGAGTACTTCGGCATCGATCCGTCGACGACAGCGACCCACTCGGTGGTGTACGGCATGTGGCCGGCGATCTACGGCACGCTGCTGATCACGGGCCTCGCCGCCCTGCTGTCGATCCCGCTGGGCATCTTCGCGGCCGTCTACCTGAACGAGTACGGGAAGCGCGGTCGGGTGGCGTCGGTCATCCGGTTCTTCACCGACGTGATGGTCGGCGTGCCGTCGGTCGTGATGGGCATCTTCCTCTACACGGTGTGGGTGGTGCCCTTCGGCAAGGACGGCCGGTCGGCGATCGCCGGGGCGCTCGCCCTCGCGTGCCTCATGCTGCCGGTGGTCGTCCGCTCGACCGAGGAGATGCTGAGGTTGGTCCCCGACGCGCTGCGGCAGGCGTCGTCGGCTCTGGGCACGCCGCAGTGGAAGACGATCACGAGGGTGACCCTCCCGGCCGCCCTCCCCGGCATCACCTCGGGCTGCATGCTGGCCATCGCCCGGGCCGCCGGGGAGACGGCGCCGATCCTCTTCGCCATCGGCTCGGTCACGGCCGTGAACTGGTCGATCTTCGGGCAGAACACGGCGCTGTCGGCGCAGATCTACAGCAACGCCACCCAGCCCGGCGGCGCGGACATCGCGTGGGGGGCCTCGCTCACGCTGATCCTCATCGTGATGGTGCTCACCCTCTGCGCCCGCTTCGTGACGAAGCGGTTCGCGATCAGCATCGCCGACTGATCCGGTCTCTCGGGGCCTCCTCGGGACCGAGTTCTGAGTTCCGGCGCGAGCCCGCGTAGGTTCGCGACCGATGCGGCGAGGTCTCGGGTTCGTGGGTGTGCTGGTCGCCGTGGCGGTGCTCGTGTCGGCGTGCGGCGAGCCCACCGGTGACGACTCGCTGACCGCCACGCTCAACGGCTCGGGGTCCTCGTTCCAGGACAGCCTGCAGCAGACGGCGATCGGCGCGTTCGTCGCCGAGGCGCCGAACGCCACTGTGAACTACACGAAGTCGGGCTCCGGCGCCGGCAAGAAGGACCTCGCCCAGGAGAACGTGCAGTTCGCGGGCACCGACAGCCTGGTGAAGCCCGACGAGCTGCCGACGTTCCGAGGCGGCGAGCTCCTGTACTTCCCGATCGCCGCAGCGCCGATCACCGTGTCGTTCTCCCTTCGAGGGATCGACGTCATCGACCTCACGCCGGACCTGCTCGCCGCCGTCTTCGAGCGTCGGATCACGCGATGGAACGATCCCGCGATCGTGGCAGCGAACCCCGAGGTCGACCTGCCGGACATGGGGATCGTGCCGGTCGTGCGCTCCGACGGGTCGGGCACCACCAACAACTTCACCAAGTACCTCCAGGCCGCCGCCGGCCCGGCGTGGACGCTCGGGTCGGGCGACACGGTCGGCTGGCCCGACGGCACCCTCGCCGCCGAGAAGAACAGCGGCGTCGCCGCCCTGCTGTCGTCGACGGCGGGCGCCATCGGGTACGTCGACCTCGCCGACGCGGCGGCCGCCGATCTCACCCGTGCCCGCATCCGCAACCGTGCCGGCAACTTCGTCGAGGCCAAGCTGCCCGGTGCCACGGCAGCCCTCGCTGCGGCCGAGGTGGAGGAGGACCTCACCTTCAGCCCGCTCGACACGGAGGGGGAGCGGGCCTACCCGATCACGGCCCCCACCTGGGTGCTGGTCTACGCCCGCCAGCCGGACCGGGCGACGCGGGACACGCTCGCCGCCTACCTGCGCTTCCTCCTCACCGAGACCCAGGCCCTGGCACCGACGGTCGGGTTCGCCCCGCTGCCGAAGGACCTCCAGCAGCGGGCACTCGACCAGCTCGACCGCCTCACGGTCGCCTGACGCCTCCGACCCGCGGGCCCCTCCGTTCTGTCGCGTGAGGCGTGACGTGGGC
>JAEZFI010000127.1 GCA_023437745.1 Actinomycetes bacterium | reverse complement strand
TGTCCCGTGTGGCGGGACTTTTCGCGCCGAGAACGCGGGGGTGCCGTCACGCCCAGTCGGCGGGGCGGTGGACGAGGGGGTCGGGCGGGATGGCAGCGAGGGCGAACGTCGCCACGGCGTCGGTGAGGGTGTCGGCGTCCACGCCGAGCGTGCGCAGCAGGCGGACCGTCACCGTCTCCGGCGGCACGCCGGCCGCCGCCAGCTCCTCGAGCGTCACCGCGCCGTCCCGCTTGGCCAACCGCTCGCCCCGTTCGTTCACCACGAGCGGCACGTGCGCGTAGTCGGGGGTCGGGAGGCCGAGCAGCCGCTGCAGGTGGATCTGGCGCGGCGTCGAGGACAGCAGATCGTCGGCGCGCAGCACCTGCGTGACACCCTGCTTCGCGTCGTCCACCACGACGGCGAGGTTGTATGACGGCACGCCGTCGTTGCGGCGCAGCACGACGTCGTCGACGATCCCGGACGTCGGGCCCGCGATCCGGTCGACGAACGCCACTTCGACCTCGTCGGCCCGGAGGCGCAGCGCGGCGGGCCGCTCCTGCGCTCGCCGCGCTCGCTCGACCTCCGTCAACCCACGGCACGTGCCCGGGTACGCTCCCTCGGGAGCGTTGCCGTGCGGCGCGCTGGCGGCGTTCGCGATCTCGCGTCGCGTGCAGTAGCAGGGGTAGGTGCGCCCTTGGGCCGTCAGCCGGTCGATGGCGGCATGGTGCAGCCCGAACCGGTCGGACTGACGGACTACCGCCCCGTCGTGGTCCACCCCGACGACGGCGAGGTCCTCCAGCTGCCGCCGCTCGTGGTCCGCCGAGGCGGTCTGCCGGTCGAGGTCCTCCATCCTCACGAGGAACCGCCCGCCCTCCGACCGCGCCCAGAGCCAGGCAGCCATGGCGGTCCGGAGGTTGCCGAGGTGCAGCGGCCCCGTCGGCGACGGGGCGAAGCGGCCGGTGACGCTCAACGAGCTTCGAGCAGCAGCGACTGGAGCGACCTGCCGAGGTGGCCCCGGCGATCGAACAGCTCGGACTCCGCCAGCCCCGTGCCGGCCCGGTCCAGGTGAGTTCGGGCGTGGAGCAGCACCCAGTCGTCCGTCGGCGGCCGGTCGAGGTGGATGGTGAGGTCCGGGTTGATGAACAGGTACTCGTCGAACGGGACGATGGCGCTCACCCCGTTGCCGAAGTCGCCCGCTCCCGCCACCTGCTGGAGGGGCGAGGGTCGCTGGCCGGGGAGGACGTCGATCACGACGCTGATCCACACGGCGACCGGGCCGAGGCGTTCGAACGAACCCGACACGTAGCGGTGCTCGGCGGCCGTGAGGTGGAAGGCCTCGTCGGGACCGCGCCACGACGGCGGTGCGGCCGGGAGCCCCTCGGGGCCCGTGGGCGGTGGCGCCAGCTCGACCGCGCTCGCGTGCGAGTCGAGGTCCACCTCGGTCGTCCGGATCTGGAGCGCCCGGGCGCGCACGATCCGTGTGCCGTCGTCGGTGTGGACCTCGGCATCCACGACCCGCACCTTTCGTCCCGGTCGGGTCACCTCGGCCCGCACCGTGAGCGGCACGAGCGGGACGGGCCGCTCCAGCTCGATGGTCAGCCGGCTCACCGTCATCGGGTGGTCGGTCGGCAGCGCCTCGACGGCACCGGCCACCAGCATCGCCACGGGACCCCCGTGGAGCGCGTCGGGATCCCACGGCCCGCGGCTGTGGCCGGTGGGGAGCACCCGGCCGCCGTCGAGCGGCTCGAAGAGCGACGTCACGACGAGCTCACAGCGCGAGGGGCGGAACCATGGCCTCGATCAGGACCGGGCCGGGGGTGGCGAGCGCGGCCTCGAGCTGCTCCACGAGCTCGTCGGCGGTGGTGGCACGCGTGGCCGGCACCCCCATGCCCGTGGCGAGCGAAACGAAGTCGAGGTCGGGCCCGTGCAGGTCCAGCATCGCCTTGGCCTTCGGGCCGATCGTCTCGGCGCCCACTCGGCCGAGCTCCATGTTGAGCACGGCGTAGCTGCCGTTGTTGCAGATGATCGTGGTGACGTCGAGTCCCTCGCGGACCTGCGTCCACAGCGCCTGGAGCGTGTACATGGCCGAGCCGTCGGCCTCGACGCACAGCACCTTGCGGTCGGGGGCCGCGACCGCCGCGCCGGTCGCCAGCGGGAGGCCGATGCCGATCGCCCCACCGGTGAGGAAGAGCACGTCGTGTCGCGGACAGCCGGCGGTCGCTCCCGGGATGAAGAGGCCGGACGTGTTCGACTCGTCCACGAGGATCGCGTCCTCCGGCAGCAGGGCACCGATCGCGTTGGCCAGTGTCTCCGCGTTGAGGTCGCCGGTGGGCCGCTCGGGCCGGGACAGCGCGACGCCGGCGGTCTCCGATGCCGCGGGTGCCCCCAGGGCGTCGGCGATCGCCTCTAGCGCCTCGATCGGATCGACGTCGCCCACGCAGACCTGGTGGATCGTCGTGCCGTCCGGCGTGAGGACCGACGCCTTGCCCGGGTAGGCGAAGAACGAGACCGGGGCGGCGGCATCGACGAGGACCAGCTGCTCGGTGCCCTCGAGCTGCATCTGCGCGAACTCGGCGAGGTACGCCAGGCGGTCGATCGGGGGCAGGCCGGCGCCGCGCTCGAGGCGGGTGGGGAACGTCTCGCACAGCAGCTTGGCGCCGGTGGCGGCGGCGATGCGGTGGGCGGCGCGCAGCCCGCGCTCGCGGAGCACCCGGCCGCCGACGAAGAGGGTGGCGGCACCGCCCGACTTGAGCGCCGTGACGACGTCCTCGATCACGCCGGCCGACGGGGACGTCGACTCGAGGGGCTCGTGCGGCCGCACCGGGCCGGGGGACTCGGTCCAGCACACGTCGGCGGGGAGGATCAGCGTCGCAACCCGGCCCGGCCCCTCGCTCGCCGCGACGACGGCGCGGGCCGCGTCGGTGGCGACGTCCGCCGCATCGGTCGACCGGTGGACCCAGCCGGACACGGAGCCGGCGATCGCCTCGATGTCGCTCTCGAGCGGGGCGTCGTACTGCTTGTGGAACGTGGCGTGGTCACCGACGATGTTGACCATCGGCACCCGGGCCCGGCGGGCGTTGTGCAGGTTGGCGCTGGCGTTGGCGAGTCCCGGGCCGAGGTGCAGCAGGGTGGCCGCCGGCCGGTCGGCGATCCGTGCGTAGCCGTCCGCCGCGCCGGTCACCACGCCCTCGAACAACCCCAGGATCCCGCGCATCTCGGGGACGTCGTCGAGCGCCGCCACGAAGTGCATCTCGGAGGTCCCGGGGTTGGTGAAGCAGACATCGACGCCGGCGTCGACGAGCGTTCGGATGAGTGCCTGTGCACCGTTCACGGAAGGGCCTCCTGGGTAGCGTGGGCGACCCGGATGCGTGGTCCGCGTGTCGGGCGCCGAGGGAGCGGGAAAGAACCCGGCGATGCGCAAGGTAGTCGTGTTCGTGAACCCGCACAGTGGGACTGCGGCCGATGCCGCCTCGGAGCTGGTCAGCAGGGTGCCGGGGCTGCAGGTGGAGGAGTGCGAGCCCGCCGACCTCGCCGCGTGCGCCCGAGCGGCGATCGACGACGGTGCCGAGGTCGTCGGGGTCGTGGGAGGCGATGGCACGTTCGCCGCTGCGGCCGGGGTCCTGGCGGATGGCGAGGTGCCGTTGCTGCCGGTCCCGGGCGGGACGCTGAACCACTTCGCCCGCGCCAACGGGCTCTCCGGCGCCGACCAGGTCGTCGCCGCACTCGAGCAGGACGAGGTGCGGCGGGTGGACCTGGGATGGGTGTCGAACCGGCCGTTCCTCAACAACGCGTCGATCGGCTGGTACCCGCAGATGCTCCGGCGGAAGGAGCGGCTGGAGCGGTGGCTGCCCCGGCGCCTCGCCCGGTTCGCCGCGTTCGCGATCGAGCTGCCCCGAGCGCACCGCTTCGCGGTCGAGGTGGCGGGGGAGACCCTTCCGGCGTGGCTCACCTTCATCGGCAACGGGCGGTACGGCACCACGGCGAGCTCGGTGGGCGAGCGCGACGACCTGGCCGACGGCGTGCTGGACGTGCGCATCGCCCGCACCGACGCCGCCTGGGCCCGCCTCCGCCTCGCCGCTCGCATCGTGCTCGGCGACATGGAGGACAGCCCACTGCTCGAACGGGTCGTCTGCCAGGAGATCGTGGTGATGGTCGGGCGGTCGGCGCGCGTGCACGTCGCCCTCGACGGCGAGCTGATGCGCCTGCCCAACCCGCTCCGGTTCACCGTCCGCCCGAGCTCGCTGCCCGTGCTGGCCCCCGCCCCCTCGGGGTGGGGGGGGGGGGGGGGGGGGGGGGGGGGGGGCGGCGC
>JAEZFI010000124.1 GCA_023437745.1 Actinomycetes bacterium | reverse complement strand
CCGCCGCCCCCCGCCGCGCGCCCCCCCCCCCCCCACCACACAGAACGGTTGGGGTCCGCGGTCCGCGGCGCGAGGATGAGGGCGTGACCGAGCTCGAGGTGCCAGAAGGCTGGGAGTCGTCGGCCGGGCGGCTCCGGCGGGAGCTGAAGTTCGCGGACTTCTCCGAGGCGTTCGCGTTCATGACCCGCTGCGCGCTGGTCGCCGAACGGCTGGACCACCACCCGAACTGGTCGAACGTGTACGACACGGTGACCATCGAGCTGTACTCGCACGACGCAGGGGCGGTCACGGACCGGGACGTCGCGTTCGCCGAGGCGGTCAACCGGATCCTGGCTGCGCCCGGCCCTCGGTAGATTCCCCGGATGGCCCGACTCACCTCGTTGCTCGTCTGCGACCACGCGCAGGTGCGCGAGAACCTCCTGATGGTGCTGTCGGGCGGGATCACCCGCCTGCACGTGCCGGCGATCCCGACGGCGGTGCACTTCACCGTCGCCGTCGTCGTCGAGGTGCCCTACGCCGAGCTGGGCGAGCCGCACGAGGTGCGCATCACCGTCGTCGACCCCGACACGGCCGGGCCGATCGCGGAGCCCTTCGTGGCGAACCTCCCGCCAGACCCCATGGCGGCGGACCGCGTCCATCCGGGCGAGCCGGTGCTGGTCCCGCTCACGGTCGGGGTGACGCTGGGTGTGGAGCGCGCCGGTCAGTACGACGTGCGCGTCACCGTGGACGACCATGCCGCCGAGCTCCAGTCCATCTGGGTCGTGGTGGCCATCGCCCAGGGCTGACCCTCGGCCCTCGGCAGGGGTCAGACAGGGGAGGACACCTCGGCGACCGCCTGGTTCAGGGTGTTCCACGAGAGCGTGGCGCACTTGATCCGCACGGGGAACTTCACGACGCCCCGCAGCGCCTCGAGGTCGCCGAGGCTGACGTCGGGGACGTCGTCGGGCTCCGGTGCCGCGTCCTCGCCGCCCAGCTCGTTCTCGTGGATCGACATCATCGCCTTGAACGCCCGGGTGAGGTCGTGGATCTCCGAGAGGGTCTTGCCCTTCACCGCCGCCGACATCATCGACGCCGACGCCTGGCTGATCGAGCAGCCCTGACCGCCGATCTTCACGTCGACGACCCGTGCCGCGTCGCCGGCCGACTCGTCGTCGACCGTGAGGTAGACGACGATCTCGTCACCGCAGAGCGGGTTGAAGCCCTCGGCCCGGTGGGCAGGCGGCGTCGCCAGCTCACCCCGGTTCCGGGGCGACCGGTAGTGGTCGAGAATGATCTCTCGGTAGAGGTCCTCGAGTCCTGACATGTGGTACCTCAGAAGGCGAAGAACGACTTGGCTTCGTCGAGCGCATCAGCGAGCGCATCGATGTCGGACTCATCGTTGTAGACGTACACAGATGCTCGCGCGGTGGCGCCCACGCCGAGAACTTTCATCAGGGGCTTTGCGCAGTGGTGGCCGGCCCGGACGCAGACGCCGTGCGTGTCGAGCACCTGGCTGATGTCGTGCGGGTGCACGTCGCCGAGCGCCAGGGAGAACACGCCGCCCCGATCGGCGGGGTCGGTGGGGCCGTGGATGACGATGTCGTCGCCGAAGCGGTCGCGGAGGGTGTCCATCGCGTACCCCGTCAGCGAGATCTCGTGGGCACGGACGGCGTCCATGCCGAGCTCGCTCAGGTAGTCGACCGCAGCACCCAGGCCGATCACCTCGGCGATCGGGGGCGTGCCGGCCTCGAACTTGTGGGGCAGCTCGGCGGGGGTGAAGCCGTCGCGGGTGACCTGTTCGATCATCCCGCCGCCGCCCAGGAACGGGGGCATGGCCTCGAGGAGGTCACGGCGCCCCCAGACGACGCCGACGCCGGTCGGCCCGCACATCTTGTGACCCGAGAACGACAGGAAGTCGGCGTCGAGGTCGACCACCGAGCAGGCGTGGTGCGGCACGTACTGGCAGCCGTCGACGGACACGATCGCGCCGGCGGCGTGGGCGGCGTCGGTGATCTGGCGCACCGGGGTGAACGTGCCGAGCACGTTGGACATCGCCGAGAGCCCGACGACCTTCACGCCGTCGAGGAGGCGGTCGAGGTCGCTCAGGTCGAGCATCCCGTCGCTGCCCACGGGGATCCACCGGATCTCGAACCCGACCTGCGACGCCAGGATCTGCCAGGGGACGATGTTGGCGTGGTGCTCCAGCTCGGTGAGCAGCAGGGCGTCGCCCGCCGACAGGTTGGCCCGACCCCACGACTGGGCGACCAGGTTCATGCCCTCGGTGGCGTTCTTGGTGAAGATCACCTCGCGGGGGTCGGTGGCACCGATGAACCTGGCGACCTTCGCCCGCGCCGCCTCCAGGGCGTTCGTGGACTGCTCGGCGATCTCGTACACCCCGCGCGCCACGTTGGCGTTGATCGTCTCGTAGTACGTCGTCATCGCGTCGATCACGACGCGCGGCTTCTGCGACGTCGCTGCGGAGTCGAGGAACACCAGCGGCCGCGTGCGCGGCACGGTGAGCAGCGGGAAGTCGGCCTTGATGGTCGCGACGTCGAGGGTGTCGGTGACGGTCATGCGTTGGCTCCCTGCCATGGAGCGAACCCCTCGCGCTCGAGCTGCTCCACGAGCTCGACGCCACCCGTGGTGACGACGCGGCCGTCGACCAGGATGTGGACCTCGTCCGGTTCGAGGTGCTCGAGCAGGCGTTGGTAGTGCGTGATCACCAGTGTGCCCATGTGGGGGCGCGCCGCGCGCACCGCGTTCACGCCGGCCGCGACGACCCGCAGCGCGTCGATGTCGAGGCCCGAGTCGGTCTCGTCGAGGATGGCGATCTCGGGGTCGAGCATCGCCATCTGCAGGATCTCGTTCCGCTTCTTCTCGCCACCGGAGAAGCCCTCGTTCAGGTACCGGTCGGCGAACGACGGGTCCATCCCGAGGCGGCCCATCCAGTCCATCAGGGCGACCCGGACCTCGAGGATGGACATGTCGTCCATCTGCTTGCGGGCGCCCATCGCCTGACGGAGGAACTGGCGGACGGGGACGCCGGACACCTCCTGCGGGTACTGGAAGGCGAGGAAGATCCCGGCCCGGCCCCGGTCGTCGGGGCCCCACTCGCCGATGTCCTCGCCCCGGAAGCGGACGCTGCCGCCGGTCACCCGGTACTCGGGGCTGCCCATCAGGACCGAGGCCAACGTGGACTTGCCGGAGCCGTTGGGGCCCATCAGGGCGTGGGTCTCGCCCTCCTTCACGGTGAGCGTCAACCCCCGCAGGATGTCCTCCCCGCCGGCGCTGGGGGCGGCGTGGAGGTCCTCGATCTCGAAGAGGGGCTGCTCGTCCATGACGGCCAGTGTATTTCCCCTATGCGCTTAGTGGTATTGCCGTCTGGGGGCGTCCGGCACAGTGGTCGTTGCCGGATCGGCGTTCACCGGCCAACATGAGGCTCCATGACCGATCAGGAGTCACCTGCGCCCGCTCCCGGGGGGATGCCGCCGCCCACCGCGCCGCCGAGCGCCCCGGCGTGGGGCGCCGCCCCGTTCGGTCAGACCCCGGGCGGCGGCGCGCACGGGGCGATGCCCGGGATGAACGCGCCCCCGGTCACGCCCGAGGAGCACTACGAGCACATCGGCGCCCACAACTACGGCAAGGACGGCGAAGTCCGGATCATCAAGCAGGTCCCGATCGACAAGCGCCTGTCCGACGACTACACGCCCTACCTCAAGGTCGGGGGGCTGGTGCTCCTCGTGTTGGCGCTCATCGGGGGAGCGCTCTTCGGGGCCTTCAAGATCTTCGGCGGCGAGGACGAGCCGGAGGTCGCCGCGGTCGAGCCCACGACCACGACGGCGCCGGCCGACGCGACGTGGGAGCGGCAGACGCCCCGTGAGGGCTCCTTCTCGATGGAGATGCCCCCGACGAGCCGCCGCGAGAGCAGCGTGGAGACGGCCACCGGCACGGCGACGACCACGCTCCTGTTCGCCGACCGCGGCGAGTTCGCCATCGCCGCCGGCGAGGTGGCCTTCCCCGCGGTGGTCGAGATGGACATCGAGACGGCCGCCGCCGGGGCGATGGCGCAGATCGACGGCGAGGTCGTCGGCCTCGACCAGGACCTCAGCGGGTACCTCGAGGCGGCCGACGTCGAGGGGTCGGGGACGTGGGAGGGCAAGAGCGTCATCATCCGCGCCCGCCTGCAGAAGATCCCGAGCGGCGCAGCGATCTTCCTCGGCATCGCACCCCAGGAGCAGGTCGAGGCCATGCGGCTCGAGTTCGACCGCATGTTCGGCTCCTTCAGCGTCAACGAGTAGGCGGCACCCCGCGTCAGGCTCCGCCGGCGTCGCCGGCGTCGCGCAGGTCCTCCTTCCAGGCGCGGAACCTGGTGTGGTGGACGCCGGACGGACCGGTGCCGTCCGCTGACCCGTCGGGTCGGAGTCGGAACGTGAAGCTCCGTTCGAGGTCCTCGGCGTCGATCGCCGTGTAGCGGGCGTCGCCCTTCGCCGGTCCGGCACGCCACAGGAGCCACCGGCCGATCCGCCGGGTGAAGCGAGGGACCGGGGTGCCTGCGAGGTCGTCACCCGATGAACGCAGGGAGGCCGGCGCCTCGACCCACGCCGTGGCCGGGATGGACCGATCGCGGGTCGGCGTGGCGGGCAGCGCGTCGGTGCGGATCGGTGTGTGGTCGAGGGGTCGCTGCTCGGCGGGCAGCACCGCGCCGCCGTCGTCGGGTCCGTTCGTCACCACGCCACCGTACGAGACGCTGGTGGAGAGCTCCGCAGGGCGAGGGGCGCAGGGCGCTGTGGGGTCGTACCGTTCCAGCCGTGCCGTTCACGTTCCTGCCGCACCAGGCGCCGCTCCTCCCGCTCGTGGGGGGCGCCCGCCGGTGGGACGGGGTGGCGCTCGTCGCGGGATCGATGGCCCCGGACCTCTTCTACGTGACCAATGGCTGGGGCTACGGACCGCTCGGCATCGCGCTCTGGTTCGACGGCCACGCCGCGAGGAACCTCCCGTGGGTGGTCCTGCTGGCCGTCGTGCTCACGGTGGTCGTGCGGCGCGCGGTCATGCCGGTCCTGCCGTTCGCGCTCCCCGACGTCGGCGATCTCGACGTCCGCCAGTACGCCGCGGCGGCGCGCCATCGCTACCCGTGGTGGATCACGGTCGGCTCGGCGGCGGTCGGCGCGGTCAGCCACATCGTGTGGGACAGCTTCACCCACAACGACGGCGCTGCGGTGAAGGCGATCCCCGCGCTCGGGACGTCCGTCGCCCAGCTCGGTGCACGCCACGTCCGGATCGCGACGTTGCTCCAGTACGGCAGCAGCGCCGTGGGCGTCGTCGCCGCGCTGGTGATCCTTCGCCGGCTGGCAGCCGAGGGTCGCATCGCCCATGGCGAGCCGGTCCCCGACGTCGAGCTCGACGGGCCGGGCCGCGCCGTGTGCCTCGCCGGCATCGTGCTGGGGATCGCCGGCGGCGTGGGCTACGCCTGGAGTCGGAGCGGCACCCACCAGCTGTACGGCCAGCACATCGAGTCCGGCATCTCCGTCGTCGTGATGGCCTTCGCGTGGGTGGCGTTCCTCGGGACGGTGCTGGGCAGCGTGCTCGCCCGGCCCCGCCTCGTCGCCCGACCGGCTCACCAACCCCGGTCGATCCACTCCTGAAGGTGCGGCCGCTCGGTCGCGATCGTCGTGTCGAGCCCGTGTCCCGGGAGCACGAGGGTGTCGGGGGCGAGCGGGAAGAGCAGCTCGTCGATCGAGCGGATGATGGTCGTGAAGTCGCCGCCCTCGTTCTTGGTGTTGCCCGGCCCGCCGGGGAACAGCGTGTCGCCGCTGAACAGGATCGGCTTGCCCTCGACGAGGAAGGACATCGACCCCGGTGTGTGCCCGGGGTTGTGGATGGTGCGGACCCGGAGGTCGCCCACCTCGATGACCTCGTCGTGCCCGATGATGTCGTCGTAGCTCGGCAGCATCGACGCGTCCTTGCTCGTGACCCCGACGGAGTAGCCGGCGTCGCGCATCTCGGTCACGGCCTGGATGTGGTCCCAGTGGCCGTGCGTCTCCAGCACCCGCCGGACGCCGAGCGCCCGGGCGAGCTCCAGCAGCTGCTCGTGCTCGTTCGCGGCGTCGATGAGCACGGCCTCGCCGGTGTGGCGGCACCGCAGCACGAACACGTTGTTCTCGAACGGCCCCACGACCACCTTGTGGATCTCGAGGTCGGTGTCCGAGTGGTGGAGCGTGGTGGCGGGATCGATGGCCATGGGTCGATCATCGCACCCGCCGGCGCCGTTGCCACCCCGGCTCACCCGACGGTGCTGACCACCTCGAAGCCGAGCGCCAGCGCCACGGGGATCTGCGCCGGGTCGAACGTGGCGTAGCGGAGCGGGCGCGGCAGCCGGTCGGCGGCGGCGAGGTGGATGGCGTCGGTGGTGCGCACCGGGTGCGTGCGACCCAGCTCGGCCGCCCGGTCGAGGCAGCGCTGGTCCACCGGGACCACGCAGATGCGCTCCCAGTCGTCGCGCAGCGCTCCTCGCAGCTCGTCGGTGCGGGTGGGGTCGTCGCCGAGTCGGTCCACGAGCATCATCGCCTCGCTGAGGGCCATCGCGGAGGCGCACCAGTCGTGGTCCTCGTCCATGGCAGCGAGCACGACGGGCCGGAACGGGCCGTCGAGGTAGCGGGCGAGCAGCGCCGTCGTGTCGAGCGCGAGCGTCATCGTCAGCGGCCCCGGATCTCGCGGACCAGCTGGTCGAGGCGGGTGCCCGCCCACGTCGGCATGGTCATCGACGGCCCGGGCCGGTCGGCGCGGGCGGCGGGCTCGACCAGGCCCGCCGCGGCGAGGTCGGCGAGGGTCAGCGTGCCGTCGCCGGGTCCGATCGGTCCCAGCTGGGCGACCGGGCGTCCGCCGCTCGTGATCACGAGGCGCTCGCCGCGCTCCGCCCGCCGGAGCATCGACGCGAGGTCCGCCCGCAGCTCCCGTGCGCCCACCTGCTCCATCGCGCCACGGTAGCCCGGCGTGTGTACTCGTGTGTACGCGACTGCGCTTGCCGGCCAGCCGGCGGTCCGCGACAGTGCGCCCATGAACTTTGCCTTCTCCGAGGAACAAGAAGAGCTCCGCAAGGTCGTGAAGGACTTCCTCAACGCGAAGTCCCCCGAGTCCGCGGTGCGTGAGCAGATGGAGACCGAGACCGGGTACGACCCCGCCGTCTGGTCGCAGATGGGTGAGCAGCTCGGCCTCCAGGGGCTGATCATCCCCGAGGAGTTCGGTGGCTCGGGCTACAGCTACGTCGAGCTCATCGTCGTGCTGGAGGAGATGGGTCGCCGTCTGCTGTGCGCCCCGTACTTCTCCACCGTCGTCCTCGCCGCCAACACGCTGATCCACTCGGGTGACGACGCCGCCAAGGCCGCGTACCTCCCGGGCATCGCCTCGGGCGAGACCATCGCCACCGTCGCCTTCACCGAGCAGAACGGCCGGTGGGACGAGGAGGGCATCACCATCGAGGCGTCCGGCTCGGGCGACTCGTGGACGATCTCCGGCGAGAAGATGTACGTGCTCGACGGCCACGTCGCGAACCTGGTGATCGTCGCCGCCCGCACCGGCGCCGGTGTCTCCCTGTTCGCCGTGGACGGCGACGCCTCGGGCCTCACCCGCACGGCGCTGTCGACCATGGACCAGACCCGCAAGCAGGCCCGCCTCCAGTTCGAGAACACGCCGGCCAAGCTGATCGGCACCGAGGGCAACGGCTGGTCGGTGCTCTCGACCGTCCTCGACCTCGCCGCGGTGGCACTCGCCGCCGAGCAGGTCGGCGGCGCCCAGGAGTGCCTCGAGATGGCTGTGCAGTACGCCAAGGACCGCGTGCAGTTCGGCCGCCCGATCGGCTCGTTCCAGGCCATCAAGCACAAGTGCGCCGACATGCTCCTCGAGGTCGAGTCCGCCAAGTCGGCCGCGTACTACGCCGGCTGGTGTGCGTCCGAGATGAACGACGAGCTGCCCTCGGTCGCCAGCCTCGCCAAGAGCTACTGCTCCGAGGCGTACTTCCACACGACCGCCGAGAACATCCAGATCCACGGCGGCATCGGCTTCACCTGGGAGCACCCGGCGCACCTCTACTTCAAGCGGGCCAAGAGCTCCGAGCTGCTCTTCGGCGACCCCACGTACCACCGCGAGCTCCTCGCGCAGCGCATCGGGATCTGACCTCGCTCGTGATCTTCCTGTTCGCCGCGTTGTCGGTCGTGACCACGTTCGTGATCGCGGCCGTGTCGGTGGGCAGCACCACGGCCGGGCTGGCCCAGCGGCCGCGGCGATCCGTCTACGACCTCGAGGAGGCCGTCGACTGGGTCGCCGACGCGCTGGCTCCGGAGATCACCGCGCAGGTCGGATT
>JAEZFI010000088.1 GCA_023437745.1 Actinomycetes bacterium | reverse complement strand
GCCGACCGCCGTGCCGCCCAGCGGCGGGTGCCGGAGCTCGTCGAGGGACCGGCGGACGCGGCGCGCGCCGTCCCGCACGGCTGCAGCCTGCGCCCCGAACTGATCCCCCACGAACAGCGGCGCGGCGTCCATGAGGTGCGTCCGCCCGGGGCCCACGTCCTCGGCATGCGCGGCGGCGAGGCGCTCCAGCTCGTCGATGACGCGCTCCAGCGGCGCCAGGAGCGCGTCGGGGGTCGCCCGCAGCACGGCGACCCGGATGGCGGTCGGGATCACGTCGTTCGACGACTGCGACGCGTTGACGTCGTCGTTCGGGTGCACCGCCGCACTCTGCCGCCCGCCGACCACCGACGCGAGCACCTCGTTCATGTTCATGTTCGTGGAGGTGCCGGAACCGGTCTGGTACACGTCGACCGGGAACTGGTCCGCCAGGTCACCCCGCGAGATCTCGAGCGCCGCCTCGCTGATCGCGTCGGCCAGGGCGGGGTCGAGGCGACCGAGGCGACCGTTCGTCCTGGCTGCTGCCGCCTTCACCAGCGCAAGCGCACGGACCAGCTCGGGGTGCACCGGGCGACCGGAGATCGGGAAGTTCTGCACCGCCCGCTGCGTCTGGGCGCCCCAGAGGACACCCTCGGGGACCTCGACGTCGCCGAGGCTGTCGTGTGCGATCCGCTGGTGGGTGTCACTCCCTGTCGGCTCGGTCATCGTGGGCCTCCGCTCGCTGTGGGTCGGCCTCGCCGGCCGGCCCTCCATCTTGGGCCTCGACGAGGTCGCGGAGGTGCGCGAGCGACAGCGCGTTGCGACCGAACAGCGCGAGGAGCGCCAGCGGTCGCACCCCGACCCATGCCCACCGGGCGGGACCCTCCGCCGCAGCCTCGTACATGCTCACGAGCGTCGTGTCGCCCCGGGGGCCGCGAGGTTCGAGGACGAAGCGCACCACGGCACGCCCGAGGATCCCCATGCCGGCGCTGAGCACGAGCTCGTGCGGCTCGCGGAGGGTGACGATGGTGGTGCTGCCCGGCACGGCGACCGGACCGCCGCCGATGACGTGCTGGAACGCCGCCCCGACCATGGGCCAGCTCGGATCCACCGACCGGATCCTGCGGGCGCCCACCAGCCACGACGGGTAGGACGACGCGTCGAGCAGCTGCTCGAAGACCGCGGCGGGAGGAGCCCCCACCTCGATCGATGCTCGTGGCGCACCACCCGCGCTGCGGGCGTGCGGGGTGCCGTCGGCCATGGGGTCCGCTCCGCCGGGCGACGGCGACGCTCAGGCGATCGCCGGCAGCTCGAGCACGACCTCGCTGCCCGGCCCCTTGACGGTGAGGAACCAGCGGTCGGCCAGCACGGCGACGCCGAGGTCGACGATCCGGCTCTCCTGCCCCCACGTCTCGAGCTGGGAGATGGTCTCGGGGCCGCCCGGCGAGTCGGCGTCACGGAGGGAGAGGGAGACGGGGCTCCCGGCTTCGACCTCGGTGGGGCCGAACGTGATCGTGTCCATGGCGATGACGTCGACCATGGTGGCGAAGTGATGGCGGTGCACGAAGAGGAGTTGCACCGACCCCAGGGGGATCACCCGCATCGCTGCTCGATCGTGGTGGATCATGCCGGTTGGCTACCCCCGCGCCACTGGAGTTCAGACCTGCGCGACGGAATCCCCCGAAGGTTCCGAGCCCCCCGCAGCGGAGGTTCGGCCGGCGCTGGCGTCCCGGCGTGCGCGGCGCCGGCTACGGGGCGCCGACGGGTCGCAGCCGGACCAGCTCGATGCGGCGGCGGACCTTCTTCTGGTAGCCGTCGTAGGCATCGAGCTGATCGCTGAGCCGGCGCCACAGCTCCGCTCGATCGCCCTCCTCGACCGCGCTGGCGACGATCGACACCTTCGCCTTGTCGACCTCGATCGTCGCGTGGGGGTCGGTCTGGAGGTTGAGCCACCACCCGGGCTGCCAGTCGCTGCCGCCGTTCGACGCAGCGACGACGTAGTCCTCGCCGTCGCGCACGAAGGCGAGGGGCACGGTGCGGACCGTGCCGGTCTTCCGACCGACGGTCGTCAGGTAGAGGATCCGAGCACCCCGGAAGCGCTGCAGCCCGAGGCGACGGACGATGACGTTGACGACGCGGTTGATCGCCACCATGACCTGTCGTTGCACCGGCAGATGATGTCACAGCACCACCCGCCCACCCCGGGTTCCACGGCACCGGGCGGGGACGTTCGACACTGGTGGCCGCGACCGACCGGGCCTAGCGTCCGCGCAGGTGGCTCGACCTGGGGAGGCCGACATGGTGGTGGATCGCTCACGCAGGTCCCGACGTCGACGGCGTCTGACGACCGCCGTCCTGGCCGCAGGGTTCCTCGTGCCCCTCGCGGCGTGCGTCCCGCCGACCCAGCCCTCGGGGCCGGTCCACACGGGCAGCACGCCGGTGTGCGCGGTGGACGTCTCCATCGCACGGGTCGACGTCGAGATCGTCGCCGCGCGGGCGGGAGCGACCGTCTACATGGAGATCCCGCTGGCACCGTTCGACAACTCCGCGCAGAGCCCGATCATCCACGCCGACGTGCCCGCCGCGCTCGTCGCCGGTCAGACCTACACGCTGCCGCCGGGCACCGACTCGCAGGGCTTCATCGACCTGAACCGCTGCCTGGAGGTCCGGGCCTCGGCGGGGGTGCAGTACCGGGTCACCACGACGCCGGTCACGGATCCGCTCGTGATCGCGAGCTACGCGCTCGGCGGGGCGTACCCGGGACACCCGCCGTGGGCGCCGCCGGCCTGGCGGGGGCACTACATGGGGACGGGCTACCCACCGCCACCCGAGCCGGCCGTCGTGGACGTGTCGACCGCCACCTACCACTCCTGCCTGGCGACGGCGGCCGGGACCGTGAAGTGCTGGGGCTGGAGCAACTACTACCAGGTCGGGGCCGGCTACGGGACGTTCACGCTGCCGGTGACGGTGCCCGGCGTGTCGGGCGCCACCGCCGTCGCCGCGTCCTACCACCACTCGTGCGCGCTGCTGGCCGGTCGCACCGCGAAGTGCTGGGGCGAGAACGACTACGGGCAGCTCGGGGACGGCACGACCACGACGAGCTTTGTGCCGGTCGACGTCGTGGGGCTGACCGGGGCGACGCAGCTCGCGAGTCGCGGCTCGACGACGTGCGCGCTGATGTCGGGCGGCACGGTGAAGTGCTGGGGGAACGCCATCCTCAACGGGTCGTCGACCGACAGCCCGGTCCCGATCGACGTCCCGGGGCTCACCGGCGTCACCGAGCTCGCCGCCGGCGGCACGCACTTCTGCGCCCTCGACGGGGCCGGCGCGACGAAGTGCTGGGGCCGCAACTGGGACGGACAGCTCGGCGACGGCACGCTCGTCGACAGCGCCACACCGGTCGAGGTGCCCGGACTGTCCGGCGTCACTGCGTTGGCAGCCGGGTGGTCCCACTCCTGCGCGCTGCTGGCGGACGGCACCGTGAAGTGCTGGGGGTCCAACTCGAGGGGCCAGCTCGGCGACGGCACGACCACCCCGAGGTCCGTGCCCACGGCCGTGGTCGGGCTCACCGGGGTGACCGGCCTCGGCGGCGGCGAGCAGCACACGTGCGCCATCACGACCGGAGGTGGCGTCAGCTGCTGGGGACGGATGCAGCAGTGGAACGGCGGGACGGACCTGTTCGACACCTCCACGCCGGTCGCCGCGGTCGGCGTCCAAGGAGCCGTCACGGTCGACGGCGGCCTCGAGATGTCGTGTGCCCGACTGGCCGATGCGACCGCGCGCTGCTGGGGCGTCGGCTACCTGGGCAACGGGGTGCGATCCCTGACCTGGGACAGCACGCTCGTGCACAGGACCTGACCACTCGCCTCGCCGAGCAGGCTCGCCGTCCGCAACCTAAGGTGATCCCGCGAGACCGTGGCCTCGCGAGGAGGGGTGATGGCGCGACGGATCGGGATGCTCATCGGTGCGGTGACCGCGTTCGCGCTCTCGGGCTGCGTGACGCCTCCGCCCGACGCCGGCCCCCCGATCGAGGTCGGCGCCTGCTTCGACGACGGGCGAGGATTCGCGTCGTTCCGCTACGACGGTCCCGCTGACACCTTCGAGAACAGTTCGATCTTCGGACCGGGCTGCGACGGGCCGGTGAGCTTCCTCGCCACGGTCGTCTTCGCCGGCGACGCCGATGCCGCCCTCGCCACGTGCACCCGGTTGGGCGAGGGCTTCGGCAGCACGGAGAACCTGGCCACGAGCGGCTGGGTCGCCAGCGGTTCGACGACCTCGATCGACGTCCGGGTGTGGGGCTGCGGCCCGCCGCTCTGACGGCGCTGCCCGTCCGGCCCTACGACCTCCCGGCTGACGAGCGGGTCGCCCACTTCGTGCCGAACCTGGCCGAGAAGCGGACCCTGCGGGTGACCAACCTCACCTCGGTGGTGCCGCCAGTCGCGCGCCGGCCGAGTGGAACCTCGGGTCGTTTCATTGGGGGTGAGTGTCACAGGGTGCATTTAGGGTGAACACATGTTCGATCGTGTGTCGCTCGAGGAGGTCACCGAGGTGATGGCGACCGCGGCCCGCGCCGAGATGGCGTTCGTGTCGAACTCCGAGAAGCTGGCGGTGGTGGAAGGGTTGGAGCGGTTGCGCCGGTTCGTCGACGCCACCGAGACCGTCCTCCTCGCGGATCTCGACGCCCACGACGTGACCGACGTCGAGTTCGGGATGGGCACGGGCCGTTGGTTGGCCCATCACTGCCAACTCCCCTCGGCGGTGGCGAACAGTCGAGTGCAGACCGCGGTCAAGCTCGCCAACACGCTCCCCGAGACCCGCGAGGCCCTGT
The DNA here is from genome assembly GCA_023437745.1 of Actinomycetes bacterium. Classification (GTDB taxonomy): domain Bacteria; phylum Actinomycetota; class Acidimicrobiia; order Acidimicrobiales; family Microtrichaceae; genus JAEZFI01. The sequence goes on along the minus strand of JAEZFI010000088.1, from coordinate 46,490 downwards.
TCGAGGGGCGGATCGGGTTCGACCACGCCCGCCAGATGTGCCGGGCCGCGAACCCCCGCATCATCGACCAGATCCGAGAGATGGAAGCCGACCTGTTGGCACCGATCCCACACGCGTCGTTCGAACGCTGGAAGCAAGAGCTCACCGGGATCTGCGAGCAGCTGGACCAGGACGGCGGGTTCGACCCCAACGACGACCCCACCCACCAACGCGCTGCGTTCACCCGCGGACCCGACGGACTCCTCTACTTCGACGGTCGTCTGGTGGGCACCGACGCCGCCAGCGTCGAAGAAGCCGTCACCCGACGCACCGACGAGCTGTACCGCCAACACGTCCGGGACCACCGGCTGTGCCCCGAACTCGAGATCCCGTCCCTGTCCGCCCTGCGAGCCATCGCCCTCGCCGAGCTCGTCCGGTTGGGTTGGTCCGCCCATCGAGGCGGCACCGCAGTCGAACCCGCCACCGACATCACCGTCGTCATGCCCGTCGACGACCCCTACGGCGTCGCCACCACCCTGCTGGGTGCCCGCCTGTCGGACCGACTGGTCGATCTGTTGAAGTGCAACGCCGAGTTCTCACGGCTCGTCATCGACGACCTCGGCGTCCCCCTCGACCTCGGACGCAGCCACCGCTACGCCAACCGGGACCAACGACGAGCCATCCACGTCCGCGACGGCTGCTGCGTGTTCCCCGGCTGCTCCGTCCCCGTCCACCGCTGCGACATCCACCACGTCCGCTACTGGGAACAGGGCGGACCCACCGACCTGTTCAACCTCGCCCCCCCTCTGCAGACACCACCACAGGGTGTCGCACCGCCGCGGATGGGCCATGCACGCCCACGGCACCCACTTCACCTGGACCACCCCCACCGGCCAAACCCTCGACAGCCGAGCACCACCCCACCTCGCCGCCGCCTGACACCGGGGCACCTGCGGGCAACGCATCACCCCACGTCGAGTAGCCGAACCACCGCCACGGGACCCGAGCGACACCCAGACTCGGGTCCCCATCGGCGCGCCCCGGGCACGAGCGCGGCGGGACCGGGCGGGCAGCTCAGCCGCCGAGCGGACTGGAGACCGTCACCGTCGGACCGGTCACCGAGCCGCTGAAGGGCTGCCAGCCGGCGTCGTACGACCGTGCAGCCGTGACCGTGAACTCGATCCGGACCACGCCGACTCGGGTCCCGCCGCTCGTGGTCAGTGCGTTCGCCCACATGGCGAGCTCCGACGTGCCGCCCGGCGGGACGTAGTGCTCGGTCACGGTCGACGTCGACTGGGACCCGTTCGAGTGGTACTTGACCACCCTGACGGTCAGGTACTGGTTCCGGATCCAGTCGTTCCGGAAGACGACCCGTGCCACCCACTCCCCGTTCCCGTTGGCGTTCGTGCCGTTCCACCAGGTCATCTGGCTGCCGCTGGAGCTGACGGTCGAGACCAACCCCGGGTTGGTGGGGACCGTGGTCGTGGTGGTCGACGTCGTCGTGGTGGTGGTGCTGGTGGTCGAGCTCGGGGCGCTGCTCGTCGTCGTGCTGGTCGGGGACGTCGACGCCAGGTTGGCCGAGCCCTCTCGCCACTCTCGCACCGCCCAGCCGCCGCCGGCCGCACGCACCAGCGCGGCGCGCACGGTTCTGGTCCCTCGCCCGGCGGTCCCGGTCACGAGGACCTCCCATCGATCAGCGGCGGCTCGCAGGGCACGACCGCTCCACTCCGCGCCCGACGTCGACCCCGACCGCTCCACGCTGGCGCCGGGCTCCTGCGCGGCCACGGTGACGAGCTCGCTCAGACCGAGGTCCGTCACCGCCAGCGCCGCCGCCCGATCCTGCTGATCTCGAGTCCGCCGCCCGTCGGCGAGGCTCCGATCCACCATCACCCCGGTGATCCCCATGAGCAGCACGAGGACCACGACGACCATGGCGACGCTCCCCCGCTCGTCGGCACCGCCGAACCTGGCCGGAAGTCGGTGGCCGGCCACCTTCTTCCGGCCGAGTTCGGGGTGTCGATGGGGGGCCGGGCTCAGCACGTCGCCTCCTCGGGGCGGAGGCTGCGGAACGCGACGTCCGTGCTCGCCCCGGCGACGGTGAGCCTGAGCCGCATCGTGCAGGCGGCGAGCGTCGCTGCGTCCTCCACCCCGGCGACGAGCTCGCGGCCGTCGGCGGCGAAGTAGCGGAACGGTGCCAAATCGGCGCCGTCGACCGCTGCCCCGGCGCCGTCGACAGCCGACGCGTCCGGCTCGACGTGGAGGGTGCGTCGTTCGACGTCGCGACCGCCGGGACCGTCCAGCTCCGTCCTGACGACCGAGCCCCTCGCCGCATCCACGACGAACCGCACGTAGCGGACGCCACCGCCGGGTTGGGCGACGCCGACCTCCAGCTCCTCCGCCGCGGCCGCCGAGGTGGGCGGCGTGACGATCACCTGGGCGGCGCGCAGGTCATGGGCGAGCTCCCCGAGGGCCTGCGCCGCGGCCTGGCGATCCTCGATCGATGCAGCGTTCGAGTGGTCGGCCCGGAGCACCGACGAGAACACGCCGAAGGTGGCCGCCAGCGCCACCGACATCAGCACGACCGTGATCATCACCTCGAGCAGCGACGTCCCCCGGTCGCTCCGGCGGCGGGTCACGGCCGGCTCCACGTCGTCGACAGGGCCACCCGGTCGAGCAGGATGCCGGTCGCAGTGCCGGCAGCGATGCGGGGGTACCAGCGCAGCGTCGCCCCGTTGACCTGTGCCGCCGAGAGGGCCGGGAGCGCGACGGTCTGCGTGGACGGCGACGCGGCGCTCGCGTTGCACACCGGCGCGGCGGTCGACCCGATCGTGCCCACCACCGTCGCGCCGTTGCGGATCTCGGCCCACCAGCACAGGGTGACGGCGCCCGAGCCGACCGCCTGCGTCCGCAGCACGAGGCTGCCCGCCGAGACCGTGGCGGCGCTCGGCACCGAAGCGGGGAAGGCGACGTCGACGTACCGAGTCGAGGCGAACGACGAGGCGATCGCCGAGGGACCGCCAGCGGTCACCACGACCGCGTCCTCGACGGCCATCGGCGACGTCCACGTCACCGTGCCACTCCCGCCGCCCGATGCGTCGACGAGGCGGACGGGTGTCATCGTGAGCGTCGAGCCGTGCAGCGTGACGTCGACACGCGCCTGGTCCAGGACGACGCCGCCGCCGGCCGACGACGTGCCGAGCAGGCGGAACGCGAGCGACCGCAGCTCGGCGTTGGTCCAGGTCCTCGCGGGGAGGGCGACCGTCGTGGTCTGCGGCGTGGTGCCAGTGACGCAGGCGGGGCCCCCGCCCGCGGCGGGGAGGGAGCCGACGACCGAGCCCGCCGCGATGATCGAGCCCGACAGGCACACGGTCGCTCCCGCGGTCGGCGCGCCGAAGCGCACTGCGGCGGTGACGGAGGCCCCGCTCGCCACGGGGGACCACGAGGCCGGCACCGGGGCGGGAGCGAGCGGCAGCTCGATCCATCGCGCCGCGTCCGTGGTGGTGCCGAAGCTGCCCGTCGTGACCTTCGCGGCGTCGGCTGCCCACAGCTCGTCGACCGTCACCCGTGCGGTCGCGGACGACACGAGGTCGGTGGCCTGGACCCCGGTCGCCTCCGTGGTCACGTCGACCGGCGAGACGTCGTCGGCGGTGCCGTCCTCCGCCCGGTACCCCGAACCGACGACGACACCGGCGATGGCGCCCGCCGCACGAGCGGAGCTCTCGAGGACGCCGGAGACCGCGGCGGACGGCGTGGCCACGTGCGCGATGACCACGGAGCCACCGGCGGGGATGTCGAAGGTCCCCCACGCCGGGCTCGACGCGCCGGCCGCCGGGTTGGTGGTGAGCGTTCGCTGGGCGCCACCCGTCAGCGTCACCCCCTCCGTCCGGGTGTGGCCGAACGACGTCGGCAGCTGCGCAGCGACGCTGACGGAGTTGGCCGTCGGGTGGGACGCGAGGTTCGTGACCGTCACGGTCCAACCGACCTCCTGTCCGCGCAGCCGGGGCACCGTCGCCTGGGCCGCTGCCACGGTGACCCGGAGGAGCGGTCGGCACCCCGGGCCCACGGCCGCGCCGACGACGTCCGCCACAGCGATCGAGGATGTCGTCCCCATCGTCCCGTCGTCGCCCCGCCTGGCCGCGTTGGCGGCGTTGCCCGCAGCGCCACCGGAGCGAGCGAGGCTCACGGACGTGGTGGTGCGCACCGTTCCGCCGCCGCCACCGCCGCCGGACCCGTTCTTCGAATTTGCGGTCGCCACGCTCCCCCCGGCGCCACCGTTCACCGACACGGCCAGGGATGCGAGGCTCGTCGTGCCCGAGGCGATCAGCACCGAACCCCCTGCGCCCCCGCCGCCACCACCGCTCTCCTCGCCGGAGCCCGCCATCCCGTCCTGCCCGGCTGCACCATCCGCCTCGATGCGACCCGAGCCGGTGAGCGTCGTGGCACGCAGCAGCACCGCGCCGCCGCCGGCGCCACCGTGCCCCTTCCGGTTCGACTGCCCGACGGCGAGCTGCGTCGCCCCGCCGCCTCCGCCGAGCACCAGGCGCCCGTCCGACTTGCTGACGTCCGCGCCGCCGGAGCCGCCGTCGCCGTCGCCCGGGCTCTTGCCGCCGTCACCACCGTCACCGCCGTTCGCGCCGCCGCCACCGCCGGCCTTGAAGCCGCCACCGCCACCCGCATTGCCCGGCGCACCGGTGCCGAAGCCGCCGCCGGGAAGGCCCTCGGTGCCCGTGTCGACGACCGAGCCGCTGCTCACGACGGAGCGAGGCGTGCCTGCGATGCCCTCGCCCTTCGCGCCGCCGCCGGCGCCGGTCGAGCTCGCGATCGCGCCGCCGTTGCTCGTCCGTGCCACGGCGCCGGCGCCGCGGAACCCCGCCGCCGAGGCAGAGATCGTGCCGCCGTGCAGGTCGAGGGTGCCCGCCACGTCGACGGCCACCACACCGCCGACCGAGCCGTTCCACGCCAGCGCGGTGACTGCGCCGAGCCGGACGTCGGGATAGGTCGGGACGCGCACGACCTGGAACCTCCGCTGCCCGCCGGTGCCGTCGACGGGCCCGGCCACGTAGGAGTTGACCAGGCCCGCATCGGTCCCCATCGCCGACACGGGCAGCCTCCCACCCGTCACCGGGCCGGTCGCCACCGCGTACTCGTAGCGTCCCGTCTGACCGATGCCGTTCGTACCACGCGCCGTGTCCCCACCCGCCCCGTCGCCGTAGTCGGCGCTGTTCGTCCCGTCGATCGTGGCGCCCTGCACCTGCATGATCAGGACGACGTCCCCTGCGGCGATCGGCGTGGGGGCGCCCGACGCGGCGCCCACCGGCACCGAGGTGGCACCCGCCGCGACCGACGCGGTGCCGGGGTGGTACGTGTTGACCACACCGCTGATCCCCGCCGGCGGGGCTGCGTCCGTGGCGGGAGTCGAGCACCCGCCGGCCACGAGGACCACGTCGTCGGCCGTCGACATCGCAGCGAGGTAGACGGCCGCCGACGCACCGTGCGACGAGGCCGAGCGCACGACGGCGCCGTGCTGGAGGGTGGACGGGGCCAGCCCCGAACCGACCGACGCGACGAAGGTGATCGTCACGGTGCCACCTGCGGGGATCGTGAAGGATCCCCACGAGGGTCGCTCGGCGCCCAGCGGCGGCGTCGAGATCGCGTCCCGCGTCGCGCCGCCGGTCAGCGCCACGGCACTGGTCACCGAGTGGGTCAACCCCACCGGGAGGTAGGACTCGATCGTGACGCCCGACGCTGCAGGCCGGTCGCCGAGCGCCGTCACGACGAGCGAGTAGACGGCCGTGGCGGCACCGGTCTGGGTCACCTGCGGTGTCGACGTGGTGACGGCGATGCCGAGCGCTGGTCGGCAGCCGACTCCCACTCCGATGCCCGGGACCCCTCCCGCGTCGACGTCGAGGATCGCTCGACCCGCAGCGCCGGGCGCCGCGGCGCCGACGTCGACGGCCGCGGGGAGCGAGGACGCCGCGACCGTGCCGCCGGCGCCACCGCCTTGGCCCCTCGACGAGATCGACAGCCCGTCGAGGCCGCCGGACTCCGTGGTGACCAGCACCGAGCCGCCGTCCCGCCCACTGGCGTCGATCGTCGACGTGCCGCTGATCGCCGACGTCCGCAGCAGCACCATCCCGCCGCCACGCGCCGACCCGCCCCCGCCGCCACCCGGCAGCATCCTCGTCACGCTCCCCTGCCATCCGCCGGGGCGTGACGCGGTGAAGCCGAGGCCTCGCACGTCGATGCCACCGGTGAGGCTGGCGGTGCCGGCCACGTCCACGGCGACCACTCCCCCGGTCGAGCCGTCCCACGCCGGGCCCGTCAGCGCACCCACCGCAGTGCTCGCGTAGGTCGGGACGCGCACGACCTGGAACCCGCCGGCGGCGTCGTAGCCGGACAGCAGTCCGCCCGAGGTGCCCGCGCCGGTGACGCCGACGACACCGCCCAGCACACCGGACGTGGCCATGACGTACTCGAAGGTCCCGGCGGCCCCGCCGCCCATCTGGACGACCAGCAGCAGGTTGCCGGCCGCGATCGCGCCGGTGCCGCGCCCGCTGTCGGTCACCGCGATGGCCAGCGCCCCCGCAGCGACCGAGGAGGCACCCACGTAGTAGCGGTTCACGACGCCGCTCACGGACGCAGGGGCACCGTCGGTGTCGCGCCGGGCGCACCGCTCGGGCTGCTGCATGGGCGACACGCCGGAGTCCAGGCGGACCCGGTCCACGGACCCGCCGTGCTCCCAGGTGACGATCACCGTGAGTCGCTTGTAGGCGTTGGGGGTCGACGTGCCACCGGCGGCCAGGTCGGCCCACGTCACGTGGCGGGTGATCGTGAACTCCGTGCCCTCCTCGACCTCCGTCGACACCGGCTCCGCGGGCGCGTCCGCCACCCGGACCGTCGGATGACCCTCGAACGCGGCGACGTAGCCGGGGTCCGAGGACGACAGCCCGATCGCGTCGTACGCCATGCTGCGCAGGGACTCGACCTCGCGCTCCGCCAGCGCCGTCGCGTGCCCGCGGCGTTCGAATGCCGCCGTCGCGTTGGCCACCCGGTCGAACCCGGCGACAGCGCCCACGACGCCACTGGCCAGCAGCGCCATCGCGACGACGACCTCGATCAGCGTCATGGCGGCGTCGTCCCGCACTCGGCGCCGCGCGGTCACGGACCGGCCGGGGCGGGACCGGTCGCGGGCGGGCGCGGGACGAGGAGCCATCGGATGCCCATCGGCCGGGAACCCCCGGAGTTGACGGGCGGGCCCTGTCACGCCGGCGCGGGTGGAGGCGACACCTCAACAAGGTTCGGTCCGTTCCGATGGAGGGGCATGCGCCTCCTGCCGCGTCCGAACGAACGACGTGCCGGTCGCGGGCGCCTGCCCGCCGGCATCGAGATCGGCGACGCCTACGTCCGGGTGGCCCACGCCCCGACCGGCCGGCACGCGGAGGTCGCGCTCCCCGCCGGTGCGGTCGTCGGTGGCGAGGTCCTCGACGTCGACGCCGTGGCTCTGGCCATCGGCGAGGCCTGGCGGAACGCCCGGATCCCCACGCGGTCGGCCGTCGTCGGGGTGAACAACTCCGACGTGGTCGCCCGCCAGACCGACCTGCCCGACCTCGACGAACGGGACCTGCGGACCGCCCTCCGGTTCGAGCTGGCCGACATGATCCCCTTCGACCCGGACACCGCCGAGGTCGACCTGCGGCGCGTCGAGCTCACCGCCAACGATCGCAACGTCCCCCAGGCCCGCGTGCTCGCGGTCGCCGCAGCACGGACGATGGTGCAGGACCACGTCGCCGCAGTGACCTCAGCCAAGCTCCGATGCGCAGGCGTGGACTACACGCCGTTCGCGCTCGTGCGCGCGCTCGCCCCGCTCGGCGGGGATGGTCGTGGCGACGGTGACGGTGGCGCTGCCCCGCCCGTGGCGATCGTCGAGATCGGCGACCAGATGCTCACCGTCGCCGTGCACGCCGGCGGGGTCGTGAGGTTCTGCCGCTCGCTGGTCACGCGCACCGCAGCCTCCTCGATCTCGGACGAGCTCGAAGACGAGCTCACCCTCATCGAGCAGTACCGGCAGCGGCGCGCCGGTGAAGCGGCAGCCCCGACGACGTTGCGGGACGACCCGCTGGTCACCGCGATCCTCGGCACGCTCGAGTACGCCTCGATCCAGCCCGGGGCGCAACCGGTGGGACGCGTCGTCCTCGCCGGGGACGGCGCACGCTCGAGCGAGGTCGCCGCCCGGCTCCGCACGGCGCTCGGCGTGCCCGTCGCGCTGGCGGACCCCCTCTCCTCCACCCCGCTGCTGGACACGACGGCCTTTCCCCACGACACCACGTCGCGCTTCAGCGGGGCCTACGGGCTGTCGTGCGCCGGGGACGACGGCGCCGCCGGCCCGACCCGTCTCCAGCTCCTCCCGCACCGCGACCACGCCACGACGCCGCGCGCCATGGCGCTGCGTGCCGCGGCGATCACCGGGCTCGTCCTGGCCGGCCTGGCGGCCGCCACGTTCACCATCGGACCCGACGTCCACGGCGCCGAGGCCGAGCTCGCCCGGACCGAGCAGCACGAGCGTGCCGTCGCCGCCGACCTGGCCGAGCTGGGCGAGCTCGCCGACCAGGCAGAGCTGACCCGCCAGCTCGAGCACACCCTCGATCGACTCGGCGAGGAGCAGGTCGACTGGTCCCGCCTCGTGGCCGACGTCCGCCGTGCCGCACCGCCGGGCACCTCGCTCCTGTCCCTCAAGGGCAGCGCTCCCCAGCGGGCCAAGCGCCGCACCACGCCCGGGCGGATCGAGCTGGTCGGCCGGGCGGCGGGCCAGTCGTCGATCAGCGCCTGGGTGGAGGCGATCGAGCAGATCCCCGGCGTTGCCGAGCCGTGGATCGACTCGGTGAGCAGCCGGGACGGGGGCGACGCCACCTTCACGATCACCGCGGAGATCGACGAGGACGCGATGCGGAGCGCCGACCTCGCCGGAGGGGTGAGGTGATGGTGGCGCGGCGCCGAGCCCTCACCGCGCTGCCCGCGCTGCTGGTCGCCGTGGTGTGGTGGCAGTTCGCGTGGAACGCCCGCGCCGACGCCGTGGCGGAGGCCGAGACGGCGATCGAAGCGACGCAGCACTCGACCGCCGTCCTGCAGCGGAAGGTCCGCAACGCCACCGAGCTGCGTGAAGCCGGACCGGCGGCGCTCGAGCACCTCGCCGCCCTCGAGGCGGCGCTCCCGGTGAAGGACGAGATCGGCGAGCTGCTGCGCCAGCACGAGACGCTCGCGTCCGAGTCGGGCGTCACCGTCGTCTCGATCACCCCGCAGTCGGACAGCCGGGACTCCGGGTCGAAGCCGCCGGCCGGCCTCGACCAGATCACCGTCGCGCTCCGGGTGTCCGGTACGGCCGACGCCGTCGAGCACTACCTCATCGGGCTCGGCAAGCTCCCCCGCGCCAACTCGATCATCGACCTCGGGATGACGAACGAGGGCGACGGCCGGGTGTCGGCCGAGCTGCGCCTGGCCGTCTACGTCGACGACTGAGGCGCCGCGTACATCTCCTCGACGAGATCCGCATGGTGCCGGGTCACGGCTTCCCGCTTCACCTTGAGGGTCGGGGTCAGCTCACCCGACTCGATCGAGAGCCCCTGGGGCAGCAGGCGCCACCGCTTGATGCCCTCGATGCGGGCGTGCTTGGCGTTGATGCGCTCGACGGTCGCGTGCACCTCGGCGAGCAGGCCGTCGTCCTCCATCGGGTTGCCGCCGTCGAGCGGCCGGCCGCGCTCGTCGGCCCACGCGTTCACCGCGTCGGGATCCAGGCTGAGGAGCGCCACCAGGTACGGCCGGTCGTCCCCCACGATGATCGCCTGCGAGATGAGCGGCTCGAACTGCAGGGCCGTCTCGATCTCCTGGGGTGAGATGTTCTTGCCCGACGAGGTGACGATGAGGTCCTTCTTGCGGCCCGTCACCGTGAGGTAGCCGTCACTGTCCAGGGTGCCGAGGTCGCCCGTGTGCATCCAGCCCTCGGTGTCGATCAGCTCGCTGGTCGCGGCGGGGTCGTCCAGGTACCCCGGCGACACCGCGCGGCCCCGGACGAGGATCTCGTTGTCGTCCGCGATGCGCAGCTCGATGTTGGAGACCGCGGGCCCGACCGTGCCGTAGCGGATCGCGCCCGGCGGGTTGAGCGCCGCGACCCCGCAGCCCTCGGTCTGCCCGTAGACCTCGGCGATGGGCAGGCCCAGCGCCTCGAACCACTCGAGCAGCTCCCGGGAGATGGGGGCGGCACCCGACACGAGGAAGTGCGCCTCGCCCAGTCCGAGCTTGCCGCAGATCTGCCGGCCGAGGAGGTTGTCCAGGGCGAGGAGCTCCGCCTTCCGGAGCGCCCGCTGCGCGAACGGCGCGCCGTCGTCGACCCCTCGCCGGCGCGCGTCGTCGAGGTACCGCTCGGCCACCCGGCGGAGCGGGTCCGGCTGGCGGCCCAGCTCCTCCAGCACCCCGTCGCGCATCTTCTCCCACACCCGGGGGACGGCGAAGAAGACCGTCGGCCGGCACTCGCGGATGTCGGCCGGGACCGAGGCCAGGTCACGGGCGAACCAGGTCTGACCACCCGACACGATCTGCCCGAAGTGGCTGACGGCCCGCTCCGCGATGTGGCTCAGCGGCAGGAACGACAGGAAGCGGTCGTCCGGTCCGATGGGCACGACGCTGGTGACGTTCTCGAGCGTCGCTGCGATGTTGCCGTGCGTGAGCATCGTCCCCTTCGGCGGGCCCGTGGTGCCGCTCGTGTACACCAGCGTCGCCAGGTCGGACGGCTCGAGGCTGACGCTGCGCTCGTCGAACATCGCACCGGACGGGGTGACCGAGCCCGGTGACGGGTCGAACCAGTCCGATGCGTCGAGGACGAGGTCGTCGTCGAGGCCCGGCACGAGTGTGAACGTGCAGATCCGCTCCAGGTCGCGCAGGTCGCCGCGGCGGAGCAGGACCTTGGTCAGCTGCTCGGGCCCGTCCACGAGGCAGACCTTCATCCGGGAGTGCGATACCGCTCTGGCGACCTGCCCCGCGGCGTTGGTCTGGTAGATCGGGACGGTCACCGCACCGAGTGACATCGTCGCCAGATCGCTGACGTGCCACTCCCATCGGTTGCCGGACAGGATCCCCACGCGGTCGCCGCGGCTCACGCCCAGCTCGGCGAGACGGGTGGCGACCACGCGCACGGCGCGCCCGTAGTCCTGCCAGCTGAGGGTCTGCCACGCTCCCGCCACACGCCACCGCAGCGCAGGGTCGGCGCCGCGGGCAGCGACGGCCTTCCAGAACACGTCGACGATCGACCGGATCGGCGGATCGTGAGGGCTTCGCAGGGCGCGGCGCGAGGGCGTGCCTCGGGAGAGTTGTCCGACAGCACTCATGGGTCGATCATCCTCCCTTCGGGTGCAGCTGTCAGGGGGCGAACGTCCCGGCGCCTCGGGTGGCGACGCTCGGGACCGACGTCCCTTCCGCTGGGGTAGCGAGAGGTGGATCATCGGGTGACGGGGGTCGAACGGCACCGAGCGGCACGGGGTGTCGCCCGTCGTCGCTCGACACCCACCGACCAGAAGGGACCCGCATGCCCACCGATGACGACGCCTCGCTCGCCGACCGGTTCCCGGACCACATGAAGCCGTCGGACGCCGTGCTCTGGGACATCGAGAAGGACCCGGTGCTCCGGTCGACCATCACCGCAGTGGCGCTGCTCGACCGCTCACCGGACTGGGACCGGCTGGTCCGGCGCATCGACCACGCGTCGAGGGTGATCCCCCGCCTCCGGCAGCGGGTCGTGGTGCCGCCGGGCCGGCTCGGCCGTCCCCGCTGGGTCGTGGACCCCGGGTTCGACCTCCACTACCACCTCCGGCGGGCCAGGGTGCCACCACCGGGCCGCCTCCGCGACGTGCTGGACCTCGCCCAGCCGCTCTCCGTCGACCCCTTCGACCGGGCACGACCGCTCTGGGAGTTCACCCTCGTCGAGGGGATGGAGGGCGGGCGGGCGGCCCTCGTCCAGAAGATCCACCACACCCTGACCGACGGCATCGGTGGGATCGAGCTGGCGTTGACGATCCTCGACGACGCACGAGACGCCGAGGACCCCGACCTCCCCGAGGCCCCCGAGGCGGAGCAGGTGGACGGCATGGCCAGCCTCCGCGCCGCGTTGGGCTGGCTGCCCGCCACCGCGCTCCAGACCGGCCTGTCGCTGCCGTGGGCGGCGACCCGGGCCGCGGTGTCCGCCGCCCGCGATCCGCTCGGCACCGCCCGCCGAGCGTTCGACGTGTCGGCGTCCCTGTCCCGCCTGATGGCGCCGGTCCCCGAGTCCGCCTCGCCGATCCTCACCGAGCGCAGCCTCAGCCGGCGCTTCGACACCCTCGACGTCTCCCTCGCCGACCTCAAGGCGGCGGCCAAGGCCGCCGGCGGCAGCGCGAACGACGCGTTCCTCGCCGCGGTGGTGGAGGGGCTCCGTCGGTACCACGAGCGACACGACGTGACCGTCGACGAGCTGCGGCTCACGATGCCCGTGAGCCTCCGGCACGAGGGCGACGACCTCGGCGGCAACCACTTCGCACCGGTCCGGTTCACGGTGCCGACGGACATCGACGATCCGGTCGTGCGGATGGCCCGGCTGGGCTCGATCGCCCGCCGTTGGAGGGCCGAACCGGCCCTCGACTACACCGATGCCGTCGCCGCGGTGCTCGACCGGATGCCCACGACGGTCACCACCGGCGTGTTCGGGGCGATGCTCAAGCACGTCGACGCCGTGGTCACCAACGTGCCGGGCTTCCCCGAGCGGGCGTACCTCGCCGGCGCCGAGGTGACACGCCAGTACGCCTTCGCCCCGCCGACCGGCGCCGCCATCAACGTCGCGCTGCTCTCCCACGTCGACACGGTGTGCATCGGCGTCGTGAGCGACACGGCGGCGGTGCCCGATGACGACGTCCTGCTGGCGTGCCTGATCGAGGGCTTCGACGACGTGCTCCGGATCATCGACCACCACGCCCACCGGACGGGCTGAGTCAGCCGATGCAGCGCAGGAGGTCCTCGAGGGTGGTCAGGCCCTGGGCGACCTTGTGGAGCCCGGCCTCACGAAGGGTCAGCATCCCCTCCGCGACCGCGGCCCGCTCGACCTCGCGGGTGGGCGCCCGGTCGAGGACCAGCTGCCCGATCGTCTCGCTGACGTCGAGGAACTCGGTCACCGCGAACCGGCCGCGGTACCCGGTGTCCGAGCACACGTGGCATCCGACGGCCCGCATCATCGGGAAGTGGCCGGCGACGTCGATCAGGTGCTCCGGCACGCCGGCGGCGAGCGCCTCCCGCGCCGGCATCGGCGCCGGCTGAGCGCACTTGTCGCACAGGCGCCGCGCCAGCCGCTGGGCGAGCACCCCCCGCAGACCGGCCACCACAAGGTAGGGCTCGACACCCATCTCGACGAGGCGGAGCGGGGTGGACGACGCGTCGTTGGTGTGCACGGAGGCGAGCACGAGGTGCCCCGTCAGCGAGGCCTCGACGGCGATGGTCGCCGTCTCCTTGTCGCGGATCTCACCGACGAGGACGACGTCGGGGTCGGCGCGCAGCATCGACTTCAACGCGTTGGCGAAGGTGAGCCCGGCCCGGTTGTTGACCTGGACCTGCTTGAGCCCCTCCATCCGGTACTCGACCGGGTCCTCGATCGTCATGATGTTCCGGGACGGGTCGTTCAGCTCGCGCAGCGCCGAGTACAACGTCGTGGTCTTGCCCGAGCCGGTGGGGCCCGTGACGAGCACGATGCCCCAGGTCCGCTGGAACGACGCGGTGAAGCGCTCGAACTGGGAGGGCTCCATGCCCAGCTCGTGGAGGCGGGCCAGCCCGTCGTCGCGACGCAGGATCCGCATCACCGCGGCCTCGCCGTAGACGGTCGGCACCGTCGCGACCCGGAGGTCGAGCGCCCGGCCCCGGATGGCCATGGACACGCGACCGTCCTGGGGCACGCGCTTCTCCGCGATGTCGATGCCCGACATCACCTTGATGCGGCTGATGATGCCGGCGTGCAGCGACTTCGGCGGGTGCATGACCTCGTGGAGCACGCCGTCGATCCGGTAGCGCACGCGGAGACCGGACGACGTCGGGTCCACGTGGATGTCCGACGCACGATCCTGCAGCGCCTTGCCGATCATGAGGTCGACGAAGCGCACGACGGGCGCGTCGTCGCTCTCCTGGCCGCCCACGATCCGCAGGTCGGACTCCTCGTCCACCGTCCCGACGTCGGCGACGGCGTGCCGGATGGCGGCGGCGACCTCCTCGTCGCCCTGCGACGAGCGGCTGATCACGTCGTCGATCTGCCCGGGGTCGGCCATCACCGGGCGCACCGGCATGCGGAGGATGGCCCGGATGTCGTCGAGGGCGATCACGTCGGCCGGATTGGCCATCGCCACGACCGCGGAGCCGTCCTCCTCCATCACGGGCACGGCACGGTGGCGCCGGGCGAGCGGTTCGGGGATCCGCTGGACCATGCCCCGATCGATGTCCGCCTGCTCGAGGTCCAGGAAGTCGAGGCCGAACTGGGCGGCCAGCGCGCTGAGCAGCTGGCCCGTCGAGATCAGACCGAGGTCCAGGAGCACCTCGCCCACGCGGCGACCTGAGCCCTTCTGCGCAGCGAGCGCCTGCTCGAGCTGCTCGGGGGTCAGGTGGCCCGCCTCGATCAGCACCTCGCCCAGCCGGCGGCGAGAGACGACGGCGTCCGGGGAGGGGGCGTTCGGCTCCAGGGGGGTCACGGCGCTCATCGCTCCTCGGTCGGCAGCGACGGCCACCGATTGAGCAGTGGCCCCCTCAGCCCGGGCCCCCATCTGCCGACAGGGCGTGGGTGAGCACCATGTACGCCTACCGGGCGGTCGACCAGCGAGGGGAGCTGCAGCGCGGCGTCATTCCCGGCGACAGCCCGACGTCGGTGGCGGAGCGGGTGCGCCGCATGGGCCTCCGCCCGGTCTCGGTCTCGCGCCAGCGGGTGCACTTCGCGACCCGGGAGCTGAGCGTGCCCGGGTTCGGCGGCAAGAAGGGCGACGCCCTCGCGGTCTTCAGCCGGCAGTTCTCGACGATGATCGCCGCCGGCACCCCGATCCTCCGCTGCCTGACGGTGCTGGCCGATCAGTCGGACCACCCACCCTTCGCCGACGCCGTCCGACTCGTCCGGGGCGACATCGAGAACGGCGACCAGCTCTCCGACGCCCTCGAGCGACAGCCGGCGTGGTTCAACGAGTTCTACGTCTCGATGGTGCGGGCGGGTGAGGGTTCGGGGTCGCTGTCGACGGTCCTCGCCCGGCTCGCCGACTCGACCGAGGCCCGGTCGCGCCTGCGCCGCAAGGTGAAGAGCGCGATGGCGTACCCGACGGCGGTCGGCTGCCTCATCGTCCTCTGCGTCCTCGCCATGCTGATGTTCCTCATCCCGACCTTCGAGGGGATCTTCGCCGACCTCGACGGGACGCTCCCCCTCCCCACCAAGGTGGTCCTCGGCGTCTCCGGGGTCCTCACGGACTGGTTCCCCCTGGTGCTGCTGGCCGTCGGCCTGGCGGTGTGGCGGTTCCGCGTCTACCGCCGCAGCCCATCCGGGCGACTCCGCTGGGACACGCTCAAGCTCCGGATCCCGGTGTTCGGGCGGCTGGCGAGCCACACGGCGCTCGCCCGGTTCAGCCAGAGCCTCTCCGTGCTGGTGGCCACCGGCGTCCCCGCCGTGACCGCGCTGCGGATCGCCCGCGACACAGCGGACAACCGCCTCCTGAGCTCCGCCGTGGACGACATCGCCCGTCGGGTCAGCGCCGGGGGTTCACTCGCCGCCGCGCTCGGCGAGCATCCGGTGTTCACCGACATGGTCGTGCAGATGGTCCAGGTCGGCGAGGAGAGCGGCGCGCTCGACGAGATGCTGGTGAAGGTCTCGGAGATGTACGAGTCGCAGGTGAACTCGACCGTCGAATCGCTCACGTCGCTCCTCGAGCCGCTCCTCATCGTGGCCATGGGCCTCACGGTCGGAGGGATCCTCATGTCGGTCTACCTGCCCATGTTCGAGGCCATCTCGCTCGTCCGATAGCCCACTCGGGCCAGCTGCCGGAAAAACGTTCCGAAACCCTCAACTCCACCCCACCGGACGACGACGGGAACGGGTCGGGACGGACACCGCCACGACGTGACCTGCAGCCCCCGTGACGGGAACGACCCCCAAGGAAGTGACACAGATGTTGACGACACTGCGAAAGGCCCGGAACGACGACCGCGGCTTCACGCTCATCGAGCTGATGGTGGTGGTGCTGATCATCGGCATCCTGCTCGCCATCGCGATCCCGACGTTCCTCGGCGCCCGTGAGCGGGGGCAGGACTCGATCGCCAAGACGGGCCTGCGCAACGCGCTGACGGCGGCGAACGTGATCTTCACCGACGACCAGAGCTACGCCGAGGCCGACGCCGTGAGCATGGAGGCCGCCGAGGCCGCCCTCGAGTACTCCGACGCCGACACCGCCTCGACCGGGCCGAAGCACCTGTCGGTCGAGGCCAGCGACACCACCTGGTCGGCTGCGGCCCTCTCCGAGTCCGGGACCTGCTTCTGGGTCAGCACCGACGACGAGGGCACCGTGACCTACGGGACGACGGAGACGGCCAGCGACTGCACCGGCGGCGACGCCGCAGGGGCGACCGCCAGCGACTGGTAGTCCCCACTCCGACTTCGGCGAGGGCCGTGACGTCTACGGGCGTCACGGCCTTCGCCGTTCTCGCGCGCTGTCCCAGCGAACGGCGCCACCGGTGTTTACGATGGGCACAGGCACCGACGAGCGGACTCACGTCCGAGGGGAGGGCCCGCACATGCGAGTCACCGACATCCTCCGCCACAAGGGGAACGACGTCGCCACGATCGAACCCGACGCGACGATCGAGACCGCCAGCCGCCGGCTCGCAGAGCGTGGCATCGGCGCGCTGATCGTGTCCGCCGACGGCTCGTCGGTGCTCGGGATCCTGTCCGAGCGCGACATCGTGACCCACCTCGCCTCGGTCGGGCGCAACGGCGTGGACACCGCGGTGCTCGACGTGATGACCCGGGAGGTCCACACGTGCGTGCCGTCCGACTCGATCGAGGACCTCGCACGGACGATGACCGAGAGCCGCGTGCGCCACATCCCCGTGGTGGAAGGCGGCCACCTCGGAGGGATCATCAGCATCGGCGACGTGGTGAAGCGCCGGCTCGTCGAGCTGGAGCACGAGCGCGAGCAGATGCAGACCTACATCCAGACCGGCCGCTGAGCCGGGACGGGGACGACCTCGCGGTCGTCCCCCGGTCCCGCGTCCGCGGCCCGACGTCGCACCGATCAGCTGGGCCGGCGTGCCTCCAGCACGAGGTTCAGCGGCGTCTCGGCCACCCGGCGGAGCTCACCGAAGCCGGCCTCGCGCACCACCTCCTGGAGCCGCGCCTGCCCGGCCTGGGCGCCCAGACCGAGGCCCACGTCCTGGGACAGCGAGTTCGGGGTGCAGATCCCGGCGGACGCGTGGTACAGCAGCGCCGCCATCGGGTTCGCCGCCAAGTTCTGGACGCGATCGTCGAGGGCGAACGGCTCGACCAGCATCATGGTGCCGCCGGGTTCGAGGTGGTCGTACGCGTAGCGGGCGATGCCGACGGGATCGCCCATGTCGTGCAGGCAGTCGAAGAAGCAGATCAGGTCGTAGGTCCCGTCGTAGGTGGTGGCCGACGCCTGCCGAAGCTCGACGGCATCGGCCACCCCCGCCTCCTCGGCCCGCTGGCGTGCGGTCTCGATCGAGGGCCCGTGGAAGTCGAAGCCGGTGATCCTGGCGTTCGGGTACCGCTCGGCCATCACCACCACCGAGGCGCCGTGCCCGCAGCCGACGTCGGCCACCGAACCGCCGGCGTCGAGCTTCGCCGCCACGCCGTCCAGGGCGCCGATCCAGTGCGGCAGCTCCGCCCGGTAGCCGGTCCGGAAGAACCACTCGGTCCCCTCGAACAGGCACGGGTGGTGGTCACCCCAGCTGAGCGCGCCGTCGCCGCGGAAGGCGTCGGCGATCTTGTCGCCGTCGAGGAAGAGCGACGCGAAGGCGTTCATCCCCCGGGCCACGAACGCCGGCGAGGTGTCGTCGGCGAGCGCCATCGTGGCCTCGCCGGACATCGCGTAGTGGTCGCTCGGCGCGTCGTACTCGAGCAGACCTCCGGCGACCTGCCCGTCGAGCCACTCCCGCACCAGTCGGGGGTGGCAGCCGGTCGCCGTGGCGAGCTCGTCGGCGGTCGAGGACCCCCGCTGGGACAGCGCCCGGTAGAGCCCGAGCCGGTCACCGAGGTAGACGCCGAAGCACAGGGCTCCTCCGGTCATGTGGCCGACCATCTGCCCCATGAACTGCTCGAGCTTCGCCTCATCGATCGCGATCGTCATGATCCACCACCCCGCTTCACGGCGGCGCCAGGGGGTCCGGGCCGCCATCTGAACCGTCCTCGCCGGCGCCCGACCGTTACAGGTCGTGCGAGAGCAGCTCGCGCAGGTGGGCGTGACCTCGGTGGAGGAGCACCCGCTGGTAGCCGTCGGTCACCCCGACCCGGGACGCCACCTCTCCGGCCGTCAGCCCTTCGAGATCCCTGAGCTCGACCACCTCCCGCTCGCCGGTCGGCAGCTGGCCGAGCAGCTCGTGGGCCCGGCGCGCGACGTGCTCGGCGAGCAGGCGCTCGTCGACGTCGTCCTCCCAGGGCGCCGGGGCGATGGCTCCCTCGCCCACCGCCGGCGTCAGTGGATCGAGTTCGTCGTGCGCACCCCCGGTGCGGACCTCACGGCTGGCCGCCGTCCGGACGCGGTTCCGCAGGATGTGGAAGAGCCAGGTCTTGAGCGAGGAGCGGCCCTCGAAGTGGTCGACCCCGCGGAGCACGGCGAGCCAGGTGTCCTGCACGGCCTCCTCGGCGACCGCCCGGGAGCGGAGCGAGGCCTCGGCGACGCGGAGCAGCATCGGGTGGTACCGGGCCACGAGGAGGGCGAACGCCACCTCGTCGCCGTGCCGCAAGCGCTCGACCAGGTCGGTCTCGCTGTCCACGGCGAAAGGCTACGACTCGGCGGGGCTCGTGACGAGGGGCTCGGCATCGAGTCGGTCCAGCTCCGAGAACGACCGGACCAGGAGTCCGGCGGTGACGACGACCAGCACGACCACGCCGATCGCGAGGAACACCGGGCGCACGCCGAAGGACCCGGCCGCGGCGCCGGTGACCAGGTAGCCGACGGGTCCCGCCGCGTACTCGGCCGACGTGATGATCCCCACGACGCGACCGCGCATGTGCTCGCCGCTGCGGGTCTGCATCGCCAGGTTCACGAGCGGTCCGACGGGTCCGTACGCGAGTCCGATCCCGAACCCCGACACCAGCATGACGGCGAACGGCGGGAGCACGGCGAGCACCATCACCAGGACGCCGGTGACGAGCAGCGCCCCCCGGAAGACGAGGCTGCGCCGGACGCGACGAGCCAGCGCTGCGTAGCCGATCGCGCCGACCACGCCGCCGGCGCTCATCGCCATGATGACGCCGCCGAGCCGGCCCGGCTCGTCCAGGCGCTCGAAGTGGACGGGCAGCAGGACGCCTTCGATCGGCATGTAGACCGACACCAGCACGGCGGTCATGACGGCCAGCCCGCGGAGCAGCGGGTCGCGCCAGACGAACCGCAGCCCGTCACCGGTGCCCTGCCACATGCCGTACGGCGCGGCGGCACGCTCGGGGGTGCCCGCATCGGCGACCTTCAGGAAACCGACGAGGAGCCCCGACGCGGTGAACCCCACCGCGGTCGCCCACAGCGCGGTGACCGACCCGAACCACGCGATCATCACGCCGCCCACCCCGGGTCCGACGAGGAAGGCGACACCCCACACCGCCTCGTGGAGGCTGTTGGCACGGTCGAGCGACCATCCGGCCCGTCGGGTGACCGCCGGCAGCATCGTCTCCCGTGCCGTCACGCCGGCCGGATCGAAGACCGCTCCCAGCACCGCCAACCCGACCAGCCAGGCCAGGTTCAACCCGAGCGTGGCGTCGAGGACCGGGATCGCGGCGACGGACACCGCCGACAGCGCATCGGAGACCACCGACGTCCGACGACGGCCCCACAGGTCCACGATCGTGCCGGAGAACAAGCTCGACACGAGCAGCGGCACGGCGGTCGCGGCGGCGAGGAGGCCGGCCGAGCCGGGGCTGCCGGTGCGCTCGAGGACCAACCAGGGGAGCACGACCGTCGCCGCGGCGTTGCCCGATGCCGACAGGAGCGTCGAGGCCTCCAGGAGGACGAGCGGGATGACGCTCGACGGCGGCCGGTCGACGCTCACCACGACAGCCTGACCGCGCGCGACGACCGGCCGCGGTGAGTTTCGGGCGCCAGGGTCGTCCAACTCTTCGAAGCCGGCAGCGAGGAGCATGGCGTGGCGATGGAGGTCGGCGAGCGGAGCACCACGATCCGGGTCGTCGACGGCGACGTGGAGATCGCCAGGTGGCGGCTGGATCCGGTCATGGAGGCGGACCTCCAGACCGTGGACGCGCTCTGCCGGCTGCGCGTGGAGGCCGCCCGTGAGGGCTGGGCGGTGCGGGTCGACCAGCCGAGCGTGACGCTCCGCGGCCTGCTGCGGCTGGTGGGGTTGGCGGACCTACTCCTCGAGCCGGGCGGGGAGGCCGAACTGCTCGAAGATCTCGGGTCCGATGAAGTGGTGGAGGGTGGAGATCCGCCCGTCTGACACCTCGATGACCTGCAGCGCCCACGGCTCGTAGCTGCCGTCCCCTGTGGGCTTGTAGCTGCCGAACGCGGCGCAGCCGTTCGCCGCCGTGGCGAGCAGCCGGGAGCCACGGCACGCCGCGCCCTGGCCGACGTAGAACTTGCCGATCTCCTGCGTGCCCCGGAGCCAGAGGGGGAACGGCGGCATGCAGAAGGTGGCGTCGTCGTGCAGCAGGGTGACCAACGACTCGATGTCGTAGCGCTCGAAGGCGTCGACGTACTTGGCGAGGAGCTCCTGGTGCTCGTCGTCCATCTGGGCGGCGTCGACGGCGACCGTGTCGGCGGAGGCCATCGTCGCCGTGGCGCGCTGGAGCGCGCTGTTGACCGACGCGACGGTGGTGTCGAGCAGCTCGGCCACCTCGGTCGCCTGCCAGCGCAGCACCTGCCGCAGGATGAGCACGGCGCGCTGCCGGGGCGGCAGCAGCTGCAGCGCGGCGATGAACGCGAGCCGGACCGACTCCCGGGACTCGGCCACGGCGGCGGGGTCGTTCGTGGGCAGGATCGTCTCGTCGCGCGCGGGCAGCACCCAGTGCTGCTCGGCGAGCGGCGCACCGAGGAACGCGTCCGCGGTGGAGGCCGGCCCCATGTCCATCGGCCGGGCTCGTCGCTGGGGGCCCCGCAGCATGTCGAGGCAGACGTTCGTCGCGATGCGGTACAGCCACGACCTGACCGCCGATCGCCCCTCGAACCGGTCGATCCCCCGCCAGGCGCGCACCATCGTCTCCTGGACGGCGTCCTCGGCCTCCGACCCCGAGCCGAGCATCCGGTAGCAGTAGGCGGTGAGCTCACGGCGGGAGGCCTCGAACTCCAGGACGCCGGCGTCGGGGCGCGTCCCCGCCGCGTCCGGGCGCTCGACGGGTTCGGTCGTGGACACAGGGGGCACGGTCACGCCCCGAATCGTACGACGGCGCTGTGACAGCGCAATGGGTGGCGGTGCGATCGTCGACGTCATCGTCCTCACGACGGCGCGGGACGGTCGAACTCATCGGCATCGCACCGTTGACATGTGACTGTTTGGTCACGTATCGTCCCCGCGGTGGACCTGGTGTTCCGAGCCCTCGCCGATCCGACCCGGCGCAGCCTCCTCGACGAGCTGTTCCGGCAGGACGGTCAGACCCTGAGCGAGCTCGAGGCGCGCTGCCCGATGAGCCGGTTCGGGGTGATGAAGCACCTCAAGGTGCTCGAGGAGGCGGGACTGGTGGTGACCAGGCGGCGAGGCCGCGAGAAGCTGCACCACCTGAACCCGGTCCCGATCCGGCTCGTCCACGACCGGTGGGTGAGCAAGTACGCCGAGCCCTGGACCGCAGCGCTCAGCGACCTCAAAGAGCGATTGGAGCGTCCCATGGAGAAGGTCTTCGAGATCTACATCCGCACCACCCCCGAGCGCCTCTGGGAGGCGATCACCGACCCGGAGATCCGCACGAAGTTCAACTTCGGCAACCGCATCGACTCGGACTGGAGCCCCGGCTCCCACTACGAGCTGAGCAACCCCAAGGCCGACGCGCCGCTCGGCGAGGGCGAGAACGTCGAGGTCGACCCGCCCCGCCGGCTGGTCCAGACCATGCGGGCGCTCTGGAGCGACGAGGTCAAGGACGAGGGGTTCTCGCGGGTCACCTGGGAGATCGAGCCGGTCGGCGACTCGTGCCGGCTGCTGGTCACCCACGACCAGCTCCGCGACGGCGCCAACCCGGAGCTGTACGGGGGCTGGCCGATGATCCTCTCCGGGCTGAAGACGTGGATCGAGACCGGCGAGGTGCTGACCACCCCGGGTTCGCTGATGTACGGCTGACCCGATCCGCCGGGCCGACCCGCCCGAGCGATGGCAGGATGCGGCGATGACGACCGAGCGGCTCGAGACCCAGCGAACGATCCGTGCCGCGGCACCCGCCATCTTCGAGGTCCTGTGCGATCCGCAGGGCCACGTGGACATCGACAGCTCGGGGATGCTCATGTCGGCGTCGGGTGACCCGGTCGGGGCGGTGGGTGACAGCTTCGTCGTCCACATGGACCGGGAGGCCCTGAACGACTACCCGCTCGGCGAGTACGACGTGACGGTGACGATCCGGACGTTCGTGCCGGACCGGGAGATCGCCTGGACGATCCTCGGCGCGATCCGGCCGCAGATCGGCCATGTCTACGGCTACCGGCTGGAGCCCGCGCCCGAGGGCGAGGGGACGCTCGTGACGTCCTACTACGACTGGTCGGACATCGACCCGGCGTGGAAGGAGGCAGGGATCTTCCCCGTGCTGTCGGAGGGCGCGCTCCGGGCGACCCTCGGCATCCTCGCCCGCACGGTGGCCCGACGTGGCTGATGCTGCCGGCTCCGTCTCGATCCGCGCCCGCTTCAACGGCCCGCCCGGCTCGGCCAACGGCGGTTACGCGTGCGGCGTCGCGGCCGGGGCGCTGAGCGACGGTCCGGCCGAGGTCCGGCTGCGCCTGGCCCCTCCCCTCGAGTCGCCGCTCGCGGTGGTCGCCACGGGTGACGGCATCCAGCTGGAGGCGGCCGGCGAGGTCGTCGCGACGGCGCGACCGTGGACCGCCACCATCGACGCTCCCGACGCGCCGACACCCGAGGTGCTGTCGGCGGCGGTCGCCGGCTTCGACGCCGACGGGTACCACCGGCACCACCCGTTCGAGCGGTGCTTCAGCTGCGGTCCCGCTCGCGAGCCGGGCGACGGGCTGCGGCTCTTCCCGGCACCGGTCAGCGACACGATGGTGGCGTGGCCGTGGCGACCCGCCCCGTCCACCGCGGGTGACGACGGGCTGGTCGATCCCCGGATCATGTGGGCGGCGCTGGACTGCCCGAGCGGCCTGTCGTGGCTCAACGCACCGGACGGCTCCACGAGGGGGCCTGCGGTCCTGGGCCAGTTGGCGGCCCGCGTCGACCGTCGTCCCGCGGTGGGTGACGACCTCGTCGTCGGCGGATGGCAGGTCGACGTCCAGGGTCGCAAGCTGTTCGCCGGGTCGGCCGTGTGGTCCGCCGACGGTGAGGTGCTGGCCAGGGGCGCCGCCACGTGGATCCTGCTCGACGACGTGCAGGTGGGGACGTTCGGCGCGAAGACCTGAGCAGGCGGCGCTCAGGCGTCACCACCGAGGGCGCTCTCCAACCCGTCGAGCAGGAGGTCCAGGCCGAACCCGAACTCGTCGCCGAAGTCGTAGCCCGGCTGCATGACGTGCTCGACGGCGAGCTCGGTCAGGTGGGGGTACTCGTCGGGTTCCGCCTGGTCGAGGATCGCCTGGGCGAGCTCGCCGGTCTCCTCGCCGCTCTCGAACGGGAGGCTCGCCTCCTGCAGTGCGAACCCGTAGATGTAGCTGTCGAGGGCAGCGAACGCGTGGGCCGTGAGGGCCACGGAGAACCCGCCTCGGCGGAGCGCGCCGATGACGGCGTCGTGGTGCCGAAGGGTCGCCGGACCCGGCGAGGTCCTCGACTCCATCAGGCCGATGGCCCAGCGGTGGCGCGTGAGCGCCGACCGCACCGACTCGGCGCGGTCCCGCATCGCAGGGCGCCACCCATCCGAGTCGTCGGGCAGGTCGATCTCACCGAAGACCAGGTCCACCATGCCGTCGAGGAGCTCGTCCTTGCTCGACACGTGGTTGTAGAGCGACATCGCCTCGACCCCGAGTGCTTCGCCGAGCTTGCGCATGCTGAGCGCGTCGATCCCCAGCTCGTCGGCGAAGGCCACCGCGGCGTGCAGGACCCGATCACGCGTGAGCGGCACCCGCTCCCGTGCGGCCTGCGTGCGCTTCCTCGTCGCCACCTGTCGACCTCGATCCGATTGCCGGTTGACGTACTTACGTTGTAAGCATACGGTACTTACAACGTAAGTCCAGCGACCCCGGAGCGACCGATGCACGAGACACTCGACACCCCGCACCTCGTCGATCGCCGATCGGCGGCGACGGACCCCGACGACTCGACGATGCGATCGATCGTCCAGCGCCGCTACGGGTTGGTGCCCGAGGAGGTGCTGCGCCTCGCCGACGTCCCCCGCCCGACACCGAGCGACGGCGAGGTGCTCGTACGGGTCCACGCCGCGAGCATCGACCGCGGCACCTGGCACATCATGGCCGGGCTCCCCTACCCGATGCGCGCCGCCGGGTTCGGCCTCCGCCGACCCAAGGCTGCCAACCCCGGCCGGAGCATCGCCGGCACCGTCGTGTCGATCGGACGCGACGTGGCCGGATTCGAGGTGGGCGACCGGGTGTACGGGACCAGCGAGAGCGCCTTCGCCGAGTACGCCCAGGTGGATCCGGCGCGGCTCGCGCACATGCCGACCTCCCTCTCGTTCGAGCAGGCCGCTGCCGTCCCGATCTCGGGGCTGACCGCGTTGCAGGCCGTCCGTGACCACGGGAAGGTGCAACCCGGCGAGCGGGTCCTCATCCTCGGCGCCTCCGGCGGCGTCGGGACCTTCGCCGTGCAGATCGCCAAGGAGCTTGGCGCCGAGGTCACCGGCGTGTGCAGTGCGGGCAAGGTCGACCTGGTCCGATCGCTCGGAGCGGACCACGTGCTCGACTACGCGCTCGCCGACCCGACGAGCGGCGCCGCGCAGTACGACGTGATCCTCGACATCGGCGGCAACCGTCCGCTGTCGGCGCTGCGCCGGGCCCTGACCCCGACAGGACGGCTGGTGATCGTCGGCGGCGAGACCGACGGGCGGTGGCTGGGTGGCACCGACCGGCAGCTCCGGGCCACGGTGCTGTCGCTCTTCGTCCGCCAGCAGCTGGGAACGTTCCTGTCGTCCGAGAACGCCGCCGACCTCGATGCCCTTCGGGCGCTCGTGGACTCGGGTGCGGTCTCACCGGCCATCGACCGCACGTACCCCTTGAGCGAGGTGGCCGCCGCCATCCGGGACGTGTCGGAGGGTCGGGCTCGCGGCAAGGTCGTCGTCGCGATCTGAGCGGGGTCGCTGCCGACTCGCTAGCTTGTGGCGCCGGCGGGGTCACCCGCCGAGGGGAGGGCGAACGATGAGGAAGTTCCGAGCCGGTGTGGGCGCGGTGATGGCCGTGGGCGTGATGTCGCTCGGGGCGACGTCCTGCACGCCGCCTCAGACCCCCGAGGATCAGGCCCGCATCGAGGCGTGGATCGCCAGCTCGATCTCCGGGTTCCTCTACTTCGTCCTCTGGGACTGGCTCGGGCGGAACTCGCCGTGCCCGAACTGCGTCTAGGCGACACCGGTCGCGTCGACGGCTCGGTGGCCGCGCCGGACGCGTCCCTCCGCCGCGAACAGCCGGTGGACCAGTTGCACCGCGATCGACCCTTCGCCCACCGCGGACGCGACGCGCTTGACGGAGCCATGACGGGTGTCGCCGCCGGCGAACACCCCGGGCAGGCTGGTCTCCAGCGCGAACGGCGGGCGGTCCAGCGTCCACCGACCGGGTGAGATGTCGGCACCCGTCAGGACGAAACCCTGCGCATCGCGCTCCACGGACGACGGGAGCCACTCGGTGTAGGGCTCGGCGCCGATGAGGAGGAAGAGCGCCGATGCGTCGAGGGTCTCCTCGCTGCGCCCGTCGACGTCGCTCACCACGACACGCTCGAGCCGCCCCTCGCCACCGCCACCGATCACCTTGGTGCCGAGGCGCACCTCGATGTTGTCGGTGGCCTCCACCTGGCTGACGAGGTACTCCGACATGCCGGCGTCGAGGGAGGAACCGCGCACGACCAGCGTGACCTTCCCGGCATAGCGGGCGAGGTGCAGCACCGCCTGTCCCGCCGAGTTGGCGCCGCCCACGACGACCACGTTGCAGCCCGACACCGCCGGAGCCTCCGACATCGTCCCGCCGTAGTAGACGCCCGCGCCGACCAGCGCCTCGAGCGACGGGACACCGAGGCGGCGGTAGCTGGCGCCCATCGCCAGGAGGACCGCCGCGGCCCTGACCCGAGGGCCCTCCGAGAGGCCGACGACGACGTCCTCACCCTCGCGCTCGATGCTCGTCACCGTGTGCATGAACGCGAACTCGGCGCCGAACACCCACGCCTGGTCGTAGGCCGACCTGGCGAGCTGGTGGCCGGCGATCCCGCGGGGGAACCCGAGGTAGTTGCGGATCAGGGAGCTGGACGTGGCCTGACCGCCGATGCCGCCACGGTCGACCACCAGGGTGCTCAGGCCCTCGGACGCCCCGTACACGGCAGCGGACAGACCAGCCGGACCCGCGCCCACGACGACCAGGTCGAAGTGCTCGCGCTCGGGGTCGACCGGCGCGCCGGCGGCCAGGGCGATCTCGGAGTTCGTCGGGTTCCGCAGGACCTCGCCGTTCGGGAAGATCATGAGCGGGAGGTCCTCGTCCACGTGCCCCACGCCGGCCGTGAGCTCGCGTCCCTCCGGCGAGTCGAGCAGGCAGAACGTGTGCGGGATGGCGCACTGCTGGAGCGCCTCGCGCAGCTCGTAGGAGCGACCCGACCACGAGTCGCCCACGATGTGGATGGTGTTGGGAGCGGCCCGGCTGGCCTCGGCCCAGTCGAGCAGCATGCCCGAGATCGTCTGGTGGAACAGCTCGTCGGGCGACGCCGCAGGTCGCAGGACGTAGTGGTCGAGCCGACCCTTCGCGATCCCGTCGAAGATCGCCCGGCCCGTCGGCCGCTGGCCCCAGTCCCCCCACTCGATGAGGAGTGCGCGGCGGGCGTGGCGGTGGGCGTGGCGGACCTCGCCCAGCAGGTCGATGCCGGTCGTGCCCGGCAGACGTTGACCGGCGAGGACGACGGCCACGTCGACACCCGACGCGGCGAACTCGTCGAGGTGGGTGCGGGCGTCGTCCGGCGAGCTCACGCACACCACCTGGTAGTGGCGGCGGTACCGGTCCGTCAGCTCCCGTTCGACGTCGGACAGCGTCGGAGCGTCCGACTCCACGGCGAGGAGGACGGGTTGGCTCATGGCGGCAACCTATTTCAGATGGTCGGCCCGAGCCATGGGTTCCGAGGTCTCCACCGGCCCGCCGGAGGGACCGACGGTCGGCAGGGTGGCCGTATCGTCGGCGCCCGTGGACCGTGTCGCCGAGCAGCTGAGCGCGCTCGGTCCTGCCCTCGCCTTCCTGCTCGCCGCCGTGCCGCTGGCGGCGCTGCTCGACGAGCTGGGCTTCTTCGAGGCGATCGCCGGTCGACTGCACGAGCGCTCCGGCGAGGAGCTCCGGCTCGCCTGGCTCTGGGCCCTCGCCGCCGCGACGACGGTCGTGCTGAACCTGGACACCACGATCGTGCTGCTGACCCCGCTCTACCTGCGGATCGGCCGCCACGCCGGCGTCGACCCGGTGCGGCTCGCCGTGATCCCACTGGTGCTCGCGTCGCTGGCGTCGTCGGCGCTGACGGTGTCCAACCTGACCAACCTCGTCGTCGCCGATCAGCACGGCGTGAGCTCCGGGGACGTGCTGCGCCACCTGGGCGCACCCACCGCTGCAGCGGTCGTGGTCGGCTGGCTCGTGTACCGCCGGAGCGGCGCCGCGATCCGCCTTCCGGTGGCGGCGTCCGGGGTGGACCGTCGCGCCCTGAGGGTCGGGGGGACGGTCGTGACGGCGCTGTTGCTCGCGTTCGTGGCCGGCCCGTCGCTCGGTCTCGCACCGTGGGTCGCCACGCTGGTGGCGGACGCCGTGCTGGTGGTGGTCCTGCGCCGGCTCCCTCTGCGCTCGATCCCGCTCGCCACAGCAGCCGGCGTCGCCGCGGTGGGAGCGCTCGTCGCGCTGGTCGTCCCTGCGGACCTGATGTCGGGCATCGTGGCGAGCGACTCCGTCGGCGCGGCGGCGGCCGGGGTCGCCGTGGGCGGCACCGCTGCCAACGCGCTGAACAACCTCCCGGCGCTGTTCGTCGGGCTCAACGGCTCGGGGAGGATGACGGCGGGGATGTGGGGCTGGCTGTGGGGCGTGAACAGCGCCGCGGCCCTCCTCCCCGTGGGTGCCCTCGCCAACCTCCTGTGGCGCCGAGTGGTCCGCGACGAAGGCCACCAGGTCTCGTGGCGCGGCTACGTGGCCGGGGTGGCGCCGATCGTCCTGCCCGCCGTCACCGCCGGCACGGTCGTGCTCCTCATCGGGCAGGCCATCGCCTGACCGGGCGGTCGTGGAGCGCTCGCCGCGTGACCGGCGCCCTCAACCCGAATGCGACGAGAGCGGCCGGTGGTGGCTCCAGCGGGCAGCGATCCGGTGGACGCGGTGGGCCTCCGAGCGTTGGAGCGGGCGCTCCGTGACGGGCGTCGCTCGGCGGTAGGGGACGAACTTCGCGACCTCCACGCACACGAGGTACCCCACCACGAACGCGACGAGCACGGCGAAGAAGGCGGGCGGCAGCGCGGCGAACCCGAGCGCGCCTCGGAGCGGGCTCTGGGGAATGATCGCTGCGACCGTGACGACGGCGAGCACCGAGACCAGCAGCGGCATCGACGGGCGGCTCCTGAGGAACGGCACGCGGCGCGTGCGGATCGCGAACACGATGAGCGCCTGGGTGGCGAGCGACTCCACGAACCAACCCGAGCGGAACTCGGCCGCCGAGGCGTCGAACGCCCAGAGCATCACGGCGAAGGTCCCGAAGTCGAACACCGAGCTGATCGGGCCGAAGCGGACCATGAACCGTCGGATGAACGCGATGTCCCAGTGCGACGGCCGCGACAGCTGCTCCGCATCGACACGGTCGGTCGGGATGGCCATCTGGCTCGTGTCGTAGAGCAGGTTGTTCAGGAGGATCTGGAACGGGAGCATCGGCAGGAACGGGAGGAACGCCGCCGCGACCGTCACGCTGAACATGTTCCCGAAGTTCGACGAGGTCCCCATGAGGACGTACTTGATGGTGTTGGCGAAGATCCGGCGCCCCTCGGCCACGCCGTCAGCGAGGACGTCGAGGTCGCTCTCGAGCAGGATGATGTCCGCCGCGTCCTTCGCCACGTCCGTCGCCGAGTCGACCGAGATGCCGACGTCGGCGTGGTGCAGCGCGAGGGCGTCGTTCACCCCGTCGCCGAGGAACGCCACGCCGGAGCCCGCCTCGCGCTGGGCGCGCAGGATCCGTGCCTCCTGCTCCGGGCTGACACGGGCGAAGATCGTCGAGCGGCTCACCGCGTCCATGAGTCCGGCGTCGTCGATCTCGTCGAGGTCGGCACCGGTGAGCGTCCCGCCCGACGCCACGCCGAGGCTCCGGCACACCGTCTCGGCCACGAGCGGGTTGTCGCCGGTGACGATCTTGACCGTGATGCCCAGCTCGCCCAGCCGGGCGACGGACCTCGCGGCGGACGGCTTCGGCTGGTCCAGGAACACGAGGAACCCGGCGAGCTCGAGGTCCCGCTCGTCGGCTGCCGTCAGCTCGTCGCTGGAGCCGCTGGCCGGGCGCGTGGCGACGGCGACGACGCGGTTGCCGGCCCCGAACTCGGCGTCGAGCACGCGTCGAGCCTCGTCGGGCACGGCGACGCAGCGGTCGAGGACCGCCTCGGGTGCCCCCTTGGTGACGAGGGTCCGCCGGCCGTCGCGCTCGACCAGGACCGAGGCGCAGCGACGGTCGTGGTCGAACGGGAGCGTGGCGATGCGGGTGGAGCGCCCGACCTCGGCGCCGGCGTCGGCGTCCGCTGCCTCCCAGAGTGCGACGTCGAGCGAGTTGCCTCCGACCGCGGAGCCCGCAGTCGGTGTGGACTCGTTGCAGACGAGGCCCAGGGTGAAGACGTCGGGGCTCACCGCCCCGGCGCCGTCGATCGCTCGCTGGTGGCTGATGTGGCCCTCGGTCAGCGTCCCCGTCTTGTCGGTGAACAGCACGTCGATGTCGCCGAGGTCCTCGATGCACACGAGCCGCTTCACGAGGACCTTCTGCTGCGCCAGGCGGCGGGATCCGGTGGCCAGGCTGGTCGAGACGACCGCCGGCAGGAGCTGGGGGGTGATGCCCACCGCGACCGCGAGCGAGAAGAGGACGGCGTCGATCACGGGGCGGCCGAGCACCAGGTTGATCACGAGGATCGTCACGCTGAGCACGCCACCGACCTTGGCGAGGAGACCGGAGAAGCGGGCGAGCCCGACCTGGAACTCCGTCTGGGGGTGGCGGTCGCCGAGCCCCACCGCGATCCGACCGAACTGCGTCGCCGCCCCCGACGCGACGACGACCGCGTCGGCCGTCCCCTCGTGCACGACGGTCCCCATGAACAGGCACGACGACAGGTCGGCGAGAGCCGCCCCGGAACCGACTGCGTCGGCGGACTTCTCCGCCGGGACCGATTCTCCGGTGAGGATCGACTCGTCGCACTGGAGGTGGTTCGCCTGCAGGATCCGCAGGTCGGCGGGCACGATCGACCCGACGCCGAGGTGCACGACGTCGCCGGGGACGAGCGCCGTCACCTCGACCTCGGTCGAGCGGCCGTCGCGCATCGTGGGGACCCTGTGCCGGACTTCGGAGTGGAGGGCCTCGGCGGCCCGCTCGGCCCGGAACTCGTTGGCGAAGCCGAGTCCCACCGAGGCAGCGACGATGATGCCGATGATCAGCGCGTCGAGCCGTTCGCCCACGAAGCCGGAGACGGCGGCGGCGACGAGGAGCAACCACAGCAGTGGGCTGCTGAACTGGCTGACGAGCACCGACCACGCGCTCGCGTGGTGCGTCCGCACCGCGTTGGGGCCGTACACGCCCGCCCGCGCCACGGCCTCGTCGGTGGCCAGTCCCGACGCCTGGCTGCCCAGGGATCCGAGGACCTCGTCGGGCGACATCGTGGCCGCCGAGGTGATCGGCAACGTCGACCCGGCGTGGGAACGTTGGTTCATGGCGACCGAATATGACTACGTCGAACACCCCCATGTCGAGCAACGGAGGGTCGCCGGCCCGCCGAAGGTGAGCACCGCCGTCGAGCGGGTGCACGGCCAGGGTCTGATCGGCCGCATCAACGCCCAGGTCGGGCTCAAGATCACCGTGGTCGTCGGCACGATGTGGGCCGCCTACCTCTTCACGATCCTTGCGCTGATCAGCCTCCCCGCCGCGATCAGGTCGCACGACCGGATCATCATCGTGGCCTGGATCGCCCAGACCTTCCTCCAGCTCGTGCTGCTCCCGATCATCATCGTGGGCCAGAACATCCAGGCGGCCGCCGCGGACGCCCGAGCCGAGGCCACCTACAACGACGCCGCGGCCGTGCTCGAGGAGAGCCGCAAGATCCAGGAGCACCTCGCCGTGCAGGACCGGACCCTCGACCGCCTGACCGAGGAGCTCGCCGCCCTCCGCCGCGCCGGTTGACGGTGCCCCTGGGTCGAGATGTGCGCCCCCGGCAGGACTCGAACCTGCGACCATCGGATTAGAAGTCCGGTGCTCTATCCAGCTGAGCTACGGAGGCGTGTCGGGACACGGTACTCATTCGTCCGTGCTCGCCGAGCTGGCTAGTATCGCCGTCTCTTGGTGGGTGTAGCTCAGTTGGTTAGAGCGCCAGTTTGTGGCACTGGAGGCCGGGGGTTCGAATCCCCTCACTCACCCCACGCACGTCGGCCCGTTCGGGCGCTCCGGCGCCCGTGCGGGCTGGACGAGCCCGGCCTGCGCTGCTTACAGTCGCAGGCCGCACGCGCCTCTAGCTCAATTGGCAGAGCAACGGACTCTTAATCCGCAGGTTCTGGGTTCAAGTCCCAGGGGGCGCACACCAGAAGACCAACGCACACGGGCCCCGGAGCGATCCGGGGCCCGTGTCGCGTCCCCGAGACGGAAGCCCGTCGGGCCTGTCCTACAGTCGGTGACGTCCGCCCGGAGAGGAGCGTCGTGGACTACCTGGTGTGGGCCATCGTGATCGGCACGTCGATCTGGGTCGGCGTCGATGCCGCGCAGATCGGGGCTCGCCGCGGGCTCACCTCGGGGCTCCTCGACATGGGACCGCTCGGCTGGTTCCTCCTCACGATCCTGCTCTGGATCGTCGGCTTCCCCGCCTACCTCCTGATGCGGGAACGGATCAAGGCCGCCGCCCAGGCCTCGCCTCGACCGCCCGGGCTGCAGCCCTACGCGCCGCCCGACCCCCGGACCGCCGCCCCGAACCAGTGGCCTTCCGCTGCCGCCCCTCCCTACGCGCCGCCACCCGCAGCGCCGCCGTCCGCGTACCCGAACGCTGCACCGATCCCGGCACCCGCCGATTGGCACGTCGATCCTCACGACCCGACCGTCCTCCGCTGGTGGGACGGCGTCGGCTGGAGCGAACACGTCAAGCCGCGCGAGCCCAACTGAGCCTCCCAACCCTTCGTTCTCGGGGTCCAGCGCGTTGGAAACCGACGCGCTCAACCCCGAGAACGGCGTGGCGGGGATCGCGTTCGCTGCGGCGGCCACGCTGCTACGGGGCGGTGGCCTGCACCTCGGGGCCGGGGGTCGTCGAGACGGCGGCCGGGGTGCTGACCCCCGCCGGCAGCGGGTCGAGGAAGGCGCTGCGGGTCAGGTCCGTGCAGTCCGCCCGTCCATGACCCCAGTAGTCGTCGCGGTTCGCGTCGAGCACTCGGGGCAGCGGTCGGGGCAACGGCCCCGAGTACATGAGGTCGTTGGGCTGGTCACCCACGTGGCCCGAGGCGCTCGTGTTGGGCGCGCAGTCCGGCACCGCCCCGAGGTTGTGGAAGATCTCGTGGATGACCGTGTAGTCCATCCACCTCGGCGACGTCAGCGACATCCCGATCTCGTCGCAGTTCGGGGTGTGGAGGTAGATGCCCGCCTGCCGCCCGGGCCGGTAGGCGCTCCCGCACACGCCCGGCTGCTGGCCCTCGTAGAACATCACGTAGCTCTTCTTCGGGTCCGTGAACCCGGCGGCGACGAGCGCGTCCCGCAGGGCGCCGAGCGGCGACGCGAGCGCCTCGATCTGGGCGGTGGTCGACGTGAGCCGCAGGAAAGCGACGTCGAGCGACCCGTCGAAGGTGTCGAACCGCAATCGCTTCCCACCCTGCGCCTCGAACCACCGCTGCACCGACTCGACGGACGTCGCGATGCGCCCGTTCACGTCGAGCTGACGATCCAGCCCGTCGGACGGCACGACGTACAACGCCTTCACCTGGAGCAGCGACGACTGGTCCGGGCGGTCCACCGACGTTCGGACGGCCTGCGGCAGCGTCGTGGTGGTCGTCGCCGTCGGGTCCCCGGTCACCGGTGTGGGCGCGCACGCAACGGCACCCAGCAGCCAGGCCGCGCCGAGCGCGATCCTCATCCTGTTCATCGCCGACTCCCCCTGCCCCCGAGAGATGTTCTACCGCGGGTCGTCCGGCCCCGCCACCACTTCCCCACGACCACTCCCCACCCCCATCGCACCCCGAGTGCGACGGCGGACCGAGGCGCAACCGAGGGAAGCGAGCGCTACGGTCCGAAGCGTGGCCGAGACCGGCGATCCCGACGACCCCTGGGAGCACCTCACCCTCGACGAGGACTTCATCCGGTCCTCCCGCGTCGTCGAGCTGTCCGCCGCGGAGCGCCTCGCCAACCAGGAGCGCGAAGCCCGCGCCGCCTGGCTGCGCCATCGGATCGACGAGGAGCAGGTCGAGGCGCAGGCCGCCGCGTGGTCGGCGCGAGCGGCAGGTCGACGAGCGGCTCGGCGCCGATGGGTGTCCGCCGGCCTGATCCTGGCCATGGTCGCCGGGCTCGTCTACTGGTCCTCGGCCGGCGGGTCGGGCACGCCCGTGTTCGCGTCGCACGGCGCCGACCAGCTCGCCGGCCCCACCATCGGCACCGGCCGACCGCCACCGTCACCCGAGGAGCGGGACGCACCGCTCGGCACGCCGCCGAGCGCGGGTGCCGACGGCGGCAGCTACGCGTTCCTGAAGGTGCAGGCCGACGGATCGCCCGTGGCCTACGACCCGTGCCGCCCGATCCACTACGTGGTCAACCGCGGGAACGCCCCGGCCTCGACGGATCGGCTGGTCCGCGAGGCGGTCGACAGGGTGAGCGCCGCGACGGGTCTGGTCTTCGTCGACGACGGCACCACCGACGAGGTGGCGAGCGAGACCCGCGCCGCCTACCAACCCGACCGCTACCCGAACCGCTGGGCGCCCCTGCTCATCGCGTGGACGGATCCGAGCCAGGTCCCCATGCTCGGTGGCGCCACCGCCGGCGTGGGCGGCAGCTCCGCACTCGTCGACGGACAGCAGCAGGTGTACGTGAGCGGCGCGATCAGCCTCGACGGACCGCAGATCACCGAGGAGGTCCTCCCCGGCTCCGAGGACGTCGCCCGGGCGATCATCCAGCACGAGCTGGGCCACGTCGTCGGGCTCGACCACGTGAAGGACTCGAACGAGCTGATGTACCGCACGACCGCCGACCGCACCGACTGGGGCCCCGGCGACCGGCAGGGCCTCGCCGCACTCGGCTCCGGTACCTGCTTCCCCGGGATCTGAGCTCCTGACGCGGCCTCAGGCGGCCCGGTGCTCGTACCAGAGCAGCTCGCCCACGCTGCCGTCGGGCATGTCGGCGGGCCGCTTGTCCACCCGGACCCCACCGATGCGATCCATGCACCGCTGCACCTTGAGGTTGCTCGCGCGGGTCACGATCACCACGACCGCGATCCCGAGGGCGTGGAGCTCGGCGACCGAGGCCTCGAGCAGCTCGAGCCCGAAGCCCTCGCCCCGTCGGTCGGGCGCCACGAACCAACCCAGCTCACAGCGGCTCGAGCGCCGGTCGAACTTCGAGAAGGTGACCATCCCGACCATGTCGCCCGTGCTCCGGTCCGAGGCGAGCAGGTAGCCGTGCTCCACGAGCACCCAGCGGGGTCGCCGCATCATCTCGAGCAGCTGGGACCGATGGCCGGGCGCCCAGCCGTTCTGGTGCATGAACTCGGCGTCGAGCATCCGCTCGATCGACTCGGGAGCGTGGTGGCCGGCGAGCCGCACGCTCAACCGCTCCGTGTCGAAGCCCCGCGTGAGGGTGGCCAGTCGAGCCATCGACATGTCGAGGCCCAGCAGCTGGTCCACGAGCGCCAGCCGGCGGAGGACGACGAGCGCCGTGGCGGTCGCGAGCAGCGCGATGCCGAGGAACACCAGCGCCAGCGGACCCGCGAAGCCCGCTCCCCCCAGGATCGCCGCAGCGGTGACCGCGCCGAGGACGACGACGCAGACGAACGAGCGGACGACCCCCCGGGAGGCGTAGTCGAGCGCCTCGGACACCGCCCGCAACGCAGCCCGCATCGAGACAGCGTAGGTCTCGACGTCGTCGCGGGCGCCGGGGAGCACACCCCCCTTGACGCCGCGACCGGTCAGTGCGGCCGGACCACCCCGGTCGACGCGCGTGGGGGACGGCGGATCTCCGTGCTGTCCGCGTGCCCGTGGGGCTCGCCGCTCTCGCGGTAGCAGTCCAGGTGGTAGTGCTCGACGCGGTTCCAGCGGCCGTCGGTGTAGACGTTGCAGATCACCGTGAGGTGGCGGAGCCTCGCCCGGAAGCGGACCTGCTCGCCGCACGTGAGGCACTCCGTGTGGTTGCCGCGCACGATCTCCCTGACGATCGCCCGCGTCTGAGGGTCGCGACTGGGATGTGCCACGACCTGCTCGCCCGTTGTCGCCGTCACGACCATCGATTCCCCCTCACGGCCAAGGTCATCCTCACCCCTCCGGCGCTGCACGACAACGGTTTTCGACGCACCAGGTCGACGGCCGCTCGACGACGTGGCCGACGACCACCCGCCGCGCGAGCCGGCGCACTCCTTGCGACCAACATCGTTGCCGACGCCAATTGAACGGCGCGCCAGTCTGGGGCAGGCTGGCACCCTCGAACTCAGGGAAGGGTTCACATTTGACGATCGTGACCGCGCCGCCGACGCGGAATCGCATGCTGGACGTGCTTCGCGCGGTCGCGACCGTGCGCGTGGTGATCTACCACGCGTCGGGCGACCCCAAGTGGAGCTGGTTCGCGGCCATGCCCGCGATGTTCTTCGTGGGCGGTGCGCTCTACGCGAAGTCGCTCGACGGCAAGCCGGCCATGGGGGTCCTCCGGCACCGCCTCCGCCGGATCCTCATCCCGATGTGGTCCTGGTCGCTGGTGGTCTTCGTCGTCTACAGCGTCGCCGGCCGGTGGAGCGACGTGCCGGTCTGGGGCATCGTCGGGTTCCTGTTCCCGATCCTCCCGCCGGTCGGCCCGGGCGGCTCGGGCGACCCCCTGTACTGGACGTGGATGGCGCTCTGGTACCTGAACGCCTACGTGATCTTCATGGTCGTCGGCATCCCGCTCCGCCGACTCCACCAGCGCCACCCGGTGGCGACCCTGGCGATCCTCGGCATCCCGGTCCTCCTCTCCGGGCTGCTGCGCGTCGACGCGCTCGGCGCGCTGACCTCCAACCTCTTCTTCTGGGCCCTGGGCTACAGCTACCACGATCGGCGGCGGCAGCTGCCGTCCAGTCGCACCCTTGCCGCCGTGGGCGTCGGCGCCGGGGTCGTGGCGGTGGGCTACGCCGCTGCCGTGACCGGCTTCGGGGTGACCACCACCTCGTCGCCGTTCCTCAACGCGTCGGTCGGCCTCGTGTGGGTGGGCCTGGCGGTCGCCCTGACCGCGCCGATCAACCGGGCCGCCGGGCAGCCCCTCGTGGGCTCCACCGTCGAGTGGATCCAGAAGCGGGCGCTCTCGATCTACCTCTGGCACGCGCTCGCCACGGGCGTGGTCATCGAGATGAGCAAGGGTCGCACAGTGCTGGACCACACCGTCCCGCGGGTCGCGGTGGTCCTCGCGCTCACCTTCCTGATCGTGCTGGCGGTCGGCTGGGTCGAGGACCTCGCCGCCGGGCGGACCACGCACGTGTGGCCGCTGCAACGGGACACGGTCGACCTGAGCGACGCACCCGTCGACCTCCGATCGCGTCCCGGGCGCGCCGCGACCGGCGGCAACGTCGTCAACTCGGCGAGGTTCAGCGAAAGATCGTGACGGCCGTCACCACCGAGCGCTAGCGTCCGGGCGGCAAGGAGGCGGGATGCGAGTGAGAGAACGACGCGGCGCGCGGCGCCTGGTGGGACGCGCGGCGTGCGTGGCGATGCTGGGGGTCGCCCTCAGCAGCTGCCAGACGCCCACGGGACCACCTTCGGCCTCGCACAGCATCAACCCGTGCACCACCGGGACGGGGATCAGCTGCGACACCCTCCAGACGCACATCGTCACACCGCCGACGTCGACCAGCCGGCACCGGCTCGTCCTCTTCTTCAACGGCTCCGGCGCACAGCCCCTCGGGTACTCCAAGCTGCTCGGCGGGCTGTCGGCCGCGGGCTACCACACCATCGGGGTCCGCTACTCGAGCGGCACCGGCACCGGTGCGGCGTGCCCGCTCGGCAACGCCACCCTCGACCCCGACTGCCACCGGGCGTTCCGGGCCGAGACGGTCTTCGGGGAGCTCGTGCCCGACCCGACGTCGGCCGCGTACGACTCCCCCACGATCTCGGTCGACGCGGCGAACTCCGTGGAGAACCGGGTCCTCCGGCTCGTCGAGCACCTCCGCGTCGCGTTCCCCTCCGAGGACTGGGGGCAGTTCCAGCAGCGCAGCGGCGCGACCTGCACGAGCGTCGATCCCACCTACGGGGTGTGCGACCTCGACTGGTCGAAGGTCGTGCTGATGGGCCACTCGCTCGGGGCCGGCGTCGCCCTCTACGCCGCCAAGTTCCACGACGTCGACCGCGTCGGCATGATCTCGGGGCCCTTCGACGAGTACGACGACGGCGTGACGATCACCGTCGCCCCCTGGATCACCGAGGGCGGCTTCGCCACGCCCGCCTCCGACATGTACGGCCTCTCGCACACCGGCGAGAACAACCACGCCGCCCAGACCGCAGCGTGGAACGCGCTGGGGATGGGCGTCCCGCAGGTCTCCGTCGACACCGGCACCGCGCCCTGGGGTGGGGCCCACCAGCTCACCACCTCGGGTCAGCCGGCGTGCCTCGCCGATGCGGTCCCGAAGCACAACTCGACCGCCCAGGACCTGTGCACGCCGGGCAGCCCGCCCTCGCTCACCAGCGCCTGGGTCACCCTCGCCGGCGGCTGACGAACTCCGAGCCGGTTCCGGCACGGGCCCCGACGTGACGTCACCTTCTCACGTCGCTCTTGCAACCCACCCGTAGCCTGACGCCATGGCCGACGGCGAGAGCTCGCGCATCCTGGTGGTCGAGGACGACCGGAGCGTGCGCGACTCGCTCGTCCGGGTGCTGCGCTTCGAGGGCTACGAGGTCGACACCGCCGCGGACGGGGCCGAGGCCCTCGAGGCGGTGACCTCGACGTTGCCCGACGCCGTGGTGATGGACGTCATGATGCCGAACGTCGACGGGCTCACCGCCTGCCGCATGCTGCGGGAGCGCTACCACCACCTCCCGGTCCTCCTCCTGACCGCGCGGCACGAGGTGTCCGACCGCGTGGCGGGGCTCGACGCCGGCGCCGACGACTACCTGGTCAAGCCGTTCGCCCTCGACGAGCTGCTCGCCCGCATCCGCGCCCTCCTCCGACGGACCAGCGTGAGCAACGCGGACCACCCCGTCCGCTTCAAGGACCTCGTCATCGACCCGCTGCGACGGACCGCCCACCGTGGGTCCCGGGCGCTCGACCTCACGAAGACCGAGTTCGACCTTCTCGAGCTGCTCACCGTGAACGCCGGCATCGTCCTCAGCCGCGAGGTCATCTACGACCGGATCTGGGGCTACGACTTCGAGACGGGATCCCGTTCGCTCGACGTCTACATCGGCTATCTGCGGCGGAAGACCGAGCAGGACGGCGAACCCCGGCTCGTGCACACGGTGCGGGGCGTCGGCTACGTCGTCCGGGCCGAGTGAGTCGTCGATGAGCCTGAAGTGGCGGATCGCCCTCGGCCTCGGGGTGATCGCCGCGGTCGTCGCCGCGGTCGCGGCGTCCGGCGCGTACCTGACCACGTCGGCCCGCGTGCGCGACGAGGTGGACCGCACCCTGCGGGACCGGGTCGCCGCGCTCGTGGACAACCGGCGCGCCCGCTTCGACCGGGACCGCGACCGGCCGGGACCGGACGGCCGACCGGGCTACGGGCTGTCCACGTGCCTCCAGGTGGGCGCGGTCCAGGGTGCCGACGTCGTGCAGCTCATCCTGCCGTCGGGCGAGGTGATCCGGTGCGGCGACGCCGACCCGCTCCCCACCGACGCGGTCGATCGACGGATCGCCGAGGGTGCGGGCGTGGAGCAGGTGCGGACGGTCGACGAGGGCGACACGGCGTGGCGCGTGCTGACCACCGCGCTGCCGGCCGGGGGCGCGCTCCAGACCGCACGGAACCTCGACGAGAGCGAACGCGTCCTCGCCGGTCTGGGGCTCCGCCTCGTCGGCATCTCCCTGGCCGCCGTCGCCGCCGCCGTGGCCCTCGGCATCCTGTTCGCCCGCCGGATCGTCGAGCCGGTGGAGCGCCTCCGCGACGCCGCCCGCCGCATCGCCGAGACGCAGGACCTCGAGACGCCGGTGCCGGTCGCCGGCGACGGCGAGGTGCGCTCCCTGGCCGACAGCTTCACCACGATGGTGCGGGCGCTGGCCGCGTCGAGGGCCCAGCAGCAGCAGCTGATCACGGACGCGAGCCACGAGCTGCGGACGCCGCTCACCTCGCTCCGGACCAACGTGGAGCTGCTGCAGCGGGCGTCCTCCCTGCCGGACGATCAGCGCACGGCGGTGCTCGACGACATCCGGTTCGAGACCGAGGAGCTCACGTCCATGATGACGGAGCTGGTCGAGCTCACGAGCGAGCGCCCGGACCGGCACGCCACCCTCGCCGCGGTCGACCTCGCCGCCCTCGCCGAGGACGTCGCCGGACGGGCGGCGCGCCGTTCGGGGCGGGCCGTCACCGTCGCGGTCGACGACGCGCGAGCCGTGTTCGCCGACGGCGCCCAGATCGAGCGGGTCATCGGCAACCTCGTCGACAACGCGTTGAAGTACTCGCCCGACACGACGGCGGTGGAGGTGCAGGTCACCGGGACGTCGGTCGCCGTGCTCGACCGGGGAGCCGGCATCGCCGAGGCCGACCGGGGGCGGATCTTCGACAGGTTCTACCGGGCCGACTCCGCCCGGACCGCGCCCGGGTCGGGCCTCGGCCTCGCCATCGTGGACCGGATCGTCAGGGAGCACGGCGGCACCGTCACCGCGGCGAACCGGCCGGACGGCGGAGCGTGCGTGGGGTTCACGCTGCCGCCGGCCTGAGCGCCGTCACGCAGGGCGGAACGCCACCGGGGCAGCGGTGATGCCTGCGATGATCGTGGACGGGCTCCGCTGCGGCTCGGCGGCCAGCTCCCAGCCGGCGTAGCGGGCGGCCAGCTCCTCGAGGACCACCGCCACCTCCATGCGGGCGAGCGCGGCGCCCAGGCAGAAGTGGGCGCCGAAGCCGAACCCGAGGTGGTGGTTCGGGGTCCGCCCGACGTCCAGCTCGCCGGCCGTCGGACCGAACTCGGCGGGGTCCCGGTTGGCGGCGGCGTAGAGCAGCAGCGCTGGATCCCCCTCGGCCACGTCGACGCCGCCCAACGTGGTGTCGCGGGTGGCGGTGCGGAGGAACGAGATCACGGGCGTGGTCCACCGCACGAGCTCCTCGACGGCGGTCGGCCGCAACGCCGGATCCGCCCGCAGCCGGCGCCACTCCTCGGGTCGCTCCGCCAGCGCCACGATGCCCCCGGAGATGACGTTGCGCGTGGTGTCGTTGCCGGCCACCAGCAGCTGGATGAGGAACATCGCCAGCTCGTCGTCGCTGAGCCCGCTGCCGTCCACCTCGACGGCGGCGAGGTCGCTGATGAAGTCGTCCTCCGGGGCCTTCCGGCGGGCGCCGGCCGTCTCGACGAGGTAGCCGAGCATCTCGCCGAGCAGCGCCATCCGCTCCTCGTCGTCGAGCCCGTCGGTGTCGGGGATCGCCGCTTCGGTCCACTGGAGGATGCGCTCGGTGCCCACGTCGTGGATGCCGAGCAGGTCGGTGATCACCTCGATCGGGAGCGGCACCGCGAGCGCGTCGACGACGTCGATCGCACCGGCTCCCGTCGCCGTCCGTGCATCCATCGAGTCGAGGAGCGCGACGACGCGGGACCTGATGGAGCCCTCCAGCTCGCGCATGCGCCGCTTCGAGAA
The DNA here is from genome assembly GCA_023437745.1 of Actinomycetes bacterium. Lineage (GTDB taxonomy): Bacteria > Actinomycetota > Acidimicrobiia > Acidimicrobiales > Microtrichaceae > JAEZFI01. The sequence continues at coordinate 4,817 of JAEZFI010000088.1, read as the reverse complement.
GGCGGGTTGGACGAGCGCCCGGTACCGGGTGTGGTCCGGGGGGTCGGTGTGCATCATCGTCGGGGGCGCGTCGTAGTGCGTCCCGATCTCGCTGACCAGGATGCCCTTCGAGGAGCACCAGGTCTGCGAGTCGGTGGCGACGGCCATCACGTCGGCGTGCCGGGTGATCGCCCAGAAGCCGGCCGTCGCGTTCCACGCCACCGGATGGTCGGCCTGCAGCGCCGCGTACAGCGCGAACGGGTCGCTCGACGGGAACGAACCGGCGAGGAGTTGGTCGGTGAGCGGGACGTGGGCGGCGGGCACGACCCGGACGGTAGTGCCGGCCTCGGTCAGTCCGCCGTTGCGTCGGCCGCTGGCTCGCCACCGTCGTCGGGCGTCGAGAAGGCGACGGTGACCGTGAGGTCCTCGGCGCCCCGCACGAGCCCGAGGTCGAGCTCCGTCGAGGGGTCGTGGGCCGCCAGCGCCTCGTGGAGGTCGTCGATCCGGGCGATGTCGGCCCCGCCGGCCCGCACCACGAGGTCGCCGGACCGCACCCCGGCGCGGTCGGCCGCCGAGCCCTCCTGGACGCCGCGGACGAGGACGCCGTCACGCTCCTCGAGCCCGACGCTGCGCCGGAGACGCCGGGCGACCTCGGCCGGGGCCACGGCGATCCCCAGCTCGGCACGCACCGGCGCCCGGCCCTCCGTCAGCGCCTGCACCCGAGCCACCAGCGCGGCGTCGGCGGCCTGGGCGAGGTAGAAGCCCTCTCCGAGGCGGTGCGTGTTGAGTCCCACGACCGCGCCGGATCGGTCGACGAGGGGGCCGCCCGAGGAACCGCGCCCCATGGGCGCCGTGTGCTCGATGCTGCCGGTGATGGGCCGGCCGCCCGGGCCGCGGAACGTCCGGTCGGTCCCGGACACGAACCCGACGCTCAACCGCGCGCCGCGCACCCCGCGGGAGAGGGCGAACACGGCGGCGCCGAGGCCGGGGAGCGCCCCTGCCCAGGTCACGGGCGCGACGTCACCCGTCTCGACCTCGAGCACCACGAGATCGGACGCGGCGTCCAGCGCCAGGACGGCGGCCTGGGCGCTGCGTCCGTCCGCGAAGGTCACCTGTGTGGTCCGATCGCGCAGGTTGTGCGCATTGGTCACCACGCGCCCCTCCGCCACGACCACGCCGGTGCCGCGTGCCGACCGGCCGATCGCGACCGTCGCCGGGGCGACCTGCTCGGCGACGGCACCCGCCGCAGCTTCGATCTCGTCCAGTGCGCTGGGGCTGGTGGTGTGCTTCGGGGTGTCCTGCTCGCTCATGTCGGTTCCTCTCGTCGAGGGCTCATGCTAAGCAGTCACTTGCGATTTGCAAGTCACTACCATGAACCCGATGAGCCTTCTTCCGACCTGCCAGACTGCGGGCATGGTCCGACGCCGCCCGCCCGTCCCCCGGCCCAGCCGACTGGCCGACGCAGCGGAGCGGGTCGGCGACCGCTGGACGCTCCTCGTCGTGGAGTCGCTCCTGGAGGGCCCCCTCCGCTTCGGCGAGGTCAGCGAGTCGGTGGCCGGCATCGCCCCGAACGTCCTCACGAAGCGCCTCCGCCAGCTCGAGGCCGACGGCGTCATCCGGTCCGCCCCGTACACGGACCGGCCGGTGCGGATGGTCTACGAGCTCACCGACGCCGGGCGGGAGCTCGCCGGTGCGCTGGCGCTCCTCGCCTCATGGGGCCAGCGGCAGCTCGGGCGCACCGGCCCCGCGGTGCCGGGCGGCCACCTCAGCCACCGCACGTGCGGGAGCCCGCTCGTCACCCGGCTCTGGTGCCCGACGTGCGATCGTCCGGTCGACGATCCCGAGTCCGACGAGCTCGAGCACCTCTAGTCAGGCGAGGGCCTCGGCGAGGCGGTCCAGCTCGGCGGGGTCGGTGGTCGTGGGGACCAGCTGCACCTCGTCGTAGCCGGCCTCGCGCAGCGCGTCCATCGCCCGACGGAGCGCGTCGGCCCCGGCCACCGTGCAGGCGTCGGCGAGGGCCCCCGCCAGCTCGGGACCGAACACGCCGAGGTAGTGCGCGGCGTAGGCACGCAGGCGGTCGGCCGCATCGTCGCCCAGCGCGAACCAGAAGCTCGTCATGCGCACCGGCGCCTCCGTCCGGCCCGCCGCCTCCCACGCCGCGTCCATCGCGGCGGCGGACCGCTGGAGGACGTCGGCGGACGGATCCATCTCGAACCCGGCGATCCCGTCGGCCCACCGGGCGGAGCGACGGATCGACTTCGGTCCCATGGCACCCGAGAGGATCGGGATCCGCGCCTGCACCGGGGGCGGGCCGATCGGGTCCAGTCCGTCGCCTGCGGGTTCGCCCGCCCACAGCTCGCGGATCCGGTCGACCTGGGCGTCGAGGCGGTCGAAGCGTCGCTCGAACGACCGGCCGAGTGCCTGGTAGTCCTCGCTGCGACCGCCCACGCCGAGCCCGAGCGTGACCCGCCCCCCGGACAGCACGTCCAGGGTGGCGGTCTGCTTGGCCACCCACGCCTCGGAGTGCATCGGGAGGACGACGATCGTCGAGGCGATGCGGACCCGCTCGGTGATCGCCGCGGCGGCCGAGAGCACGGTGAACATCTCGAGGTTGCGGTACGCGATGCGCTCCCCGTAGCCGATGGTGTCGTAACCGTCGGCTTCGATCCGGCGACACCAGGTCAGGAAGGTCGCCCGGTCGATTCCGCCGAGCATCGTGGGCAGGGACAGTCCGACTCGCATCACGAGAAGCTACCGATGAAGGCGCCCTCCCGGTCCTCCGGCAGCTGGACCAGGCACTCGACCGCCCGGTCCCCGTCGCGCCAGCCCTCCTCGGTCGGGCCGATCGTCACGACGAGCACGCCGTCGGGCAGGTCGAGGGGATCGATGCCGACCTGCGCCTCGAACCGCTCGTAGCAGCGCTGCTTCGCCGCCTCGTCGACCGTGGCTTCGCCCGGCCACTCGCCGCTCAGCACGAGGTCGGACACCTCGTACACCTCGTACCGGTGCGCCTCGGAGCACGGGACCCGTTCCGGATCCGGCTCCCTCCGCCCCACGACGTCCGCCGCGGACGGCAGGCACTGGCCCACGACGAGCGCCCGGTAGTCGGGCCGGGCACATCCGCCGAGGGCTGCTGCGGCGACGACCAGCACCGCCACCGCCCGGGAGCGGGCGGCCGTCCGCAGGGTCACCGGGTGCCGGCTTCGCTCACGTCGACGACGAACACCTCCGGCCAGCGCTTCCCGGTCACCCACAACCGGTTCGGCGGGTCACCGGGACGGTGGGCGATCCCGTTGAGGACGGCCTCGGGGTCCCCGGTGGAGGGGTTCAGCGCGGCGAGGTCGAGGACGCCGGTGACGTCGCCGGTCGACGGGTCGATCCGGAGGATCTCGTCGGTCTGCCAGACGTTCGCCCACACCACGCCGTCGACCCACTCGATCTCGTTGAGGTCCGCGACCGGCTGACCCGATCGACGGACCGTGACGGCCGAGATCACCTCGAACGTCACGGGGTCGCGCCGGGACAGGAGCGGGGAGCCGTCGGTGGACAGCAGCGCGCCCGAGGTCGGGTCCTCGGTGAGCCCCCAGCCCTCCCCCTGGTACGACGTCTCCCCCGCCGGGGCGAGGTCGGACGCCGACCAGCGCATCGCCACGCCCTCCCGCCACGTCAGCTGCACGAGCTCCCCCTCGTCGGCGCGCAGGGCGAGGCCTTCGGCGAACCGGTCGGTCGGCACGGCGGCCCGCAGCCGGACCGTCCCCGTGTCGGGATCGACGAGCCTGACCTCGGAGGTGCCGTAGCCGCCGGCGCTCTCCGCCAGCGTGGCCTCGTCGGTGAACACGAAGCCCTGCGTGAAGGAGGCCGGGTCGTGCGGGTGGCGGGCCACCACCTGGTGGCTCAGCTGCGCCGCGACCGCCGGTGGATCGTCGGGTGACGCCGAGGTGTCGCCCGTGTCGCTCCCGCCGGAACACCCGGTGACGATCAGCGCCAGCGCCACGAAACCGCGGAGGGTCCTCACGGGGCCAACCGTAGACTCGGGCAGGCGATGTCCACGATCGACGACAGCCACCTCCGCCTCGGGAACGTCTTCAACTTCCGCGACCTGGGCGGCTACCCGACCGCCGACGGCCGCACGGTGCGTCGAGGCATCGTCTTCCGGTCGGACGGGCTCCACCAGGCGGACGAGGCCGACCTCGCCACGCTCTCGGGCATCGGGCTCCGCACCGTGGTCGACCTTCGCACGGCCGAGGAGCAGCGCCGCTGGGGCGTCGCCGCCACGGACCGCCTGGGCGCCGAGCTCCTCCACCTCCCGTTCATCTCCGAGCTCTGGCCGATGGAGGGCGTCGACGAGGCCACCGACCCGGTGACCTACCTCATCGCCCGCTACCAGGAGATGACCGACGTGGGCGACCGGGTCCTCCCCCACGTCATCCGCCTGATCGCCCACGAGTCGCACCGTGTGCCCGTGGTGTTCCACTGCGCCGCCGGCAAGGACCGCACCGGCGTCACGGCGGCGATGCTGCTGGCGCTCGCCGGCGTCGACCACGCCACCATCGCCGAGGACTACGCCCGCACGGCGCAGGCGATGGTCGAGCTGCTGGCCTGGGTCGCGAAGCGCCACCCGGACCGGACCAACTCGATGGTCCACCACCCCCCGGCGTTCGTGTCGTGCCCGCCCGCCGCGATGCGGGGCTTCCTCGACTCCCTCGACGAGCGGTACGGCTCGGCCGAGGGCTACGTCCGGACCCTCGGCGTCGGCAGCGACGACCTGCGCGCCTTCCGCACCGCCTTCGTCGCCTGACCCCTGCCGTTCTGTGTCGTGAGACGCGCCAGTGCTGGCG
>JAEZFI010000056.1 GCA_023437745.1 Actinomycetes bacterium | reverse complement strand
TGGCGACCGAGGCCGTGCGGGCGTGGTGGCGGGCCACCACGGGATCGCCCTACGCGCCCGACGCCGCGGCCGTCGACCGGATCCTCGATGTCGCCGCGCTCCGCGCCGAGGCCACCGAGGTCGGCGGTGGCTGGCGGGTCGAGCGCCATCGGGGGCGTCTGTCGCTCCGGCTGGCTCCCTGACGGGGCCGTCCCGGTAGGGTGCGCAGCCGATGGGACGGTTGTCGGACGACGGTGGGATCGGCGACGTGATCGTCAGCCGCGAGGAGCTCGCGGCGCGCGTCGGCGCGCTGGGCGCGGAGATCACCGAGGCGTACGAGGGGCGGCGGCCGCTGCTCGTCTGCGTGCTGAAGGGGGCGTACGTGTTCGCCACCGACCTCGCACGGGCGATCGACCTGCCCGTGGAGATCGACTTCATCGCGCTCAGCTCGTACGGGAACTCGACGCAGACGAGCGGCGTCGTCCGGCTGGTGAAGGACCTCGACAACGACATCGGCGGGCGGGACGTGATCCTCGTGGAGGACATCGTCGACTCGGGGCTCACGCTCCGCTACCTGCGCCGCAGCCTCGAAGCCCGGAACCCCGCGTCGCTCGAGGTGGTGGCGCTCCTCGCACGCGAGCGCGCCGACCTCCCGGCGCTCGCGGTCCGCTGGTGCGGCTTCCGGATCCCCGACGACTTCGTCATCGGATACGGCCTCGACGTCGACCAGCGCTACCGCAACCTCGACTTCCTGGCCCGCTACGACCCGGACAACGACCCGACCACCTCGGCCGCCGCGACGCGCTGACCCGCCGGACCGGTCCGGGGACGCCCTCGGTACCCTTGGCTCCCGTGAAGCTCCGCGAGGTGGTCCGGTCGAAGTGGATGCTGGCGGGCGTCGCGCTGGTCGTCGTCGGTGTCGGCGTCGTGGTGACGCAGGCGGGCGATGACCCCGAGGACCTGCGGCTCGACCAGTTCGAGCAGGCGGTCGCCGACGGTCGCGTGAAGGACGCGACGGTGGCCAACCGCTCCCGCACCGTCACCGGCACCCTCGAGGACGGCACCGAGTACCGGACCGTGTTCCCCGACGAGTACGCGGACGAGCTGACGACACTGCTCCTCGACGCCAAGGTCGACCTCGAAGGCGACAACGAGGACGACTCGACCTGGGCGTCCGTGCTGACCGAGCTGCTCCCGACCCTCGCCGTCATCGGCGTCTTCTTCTGGTTCATCACGTCGATGCAGGGCGGTGGCAAGGCCAACCGGTTCGGGAAGGCACGGGCGCGCGCTGCCGGTGGTGACCGGGGCAAGGTGACGTTCGCGGACGTCGCCGGTGCCGACGAGGCCGTGCAGGAGCTCGACGAGATCAAGGAGTTCCTGCGGGACCCGGCGAGGTTCCACGAGCTGGGCGCCAGGATCCCCAAGGGCGTGCTGCTGTACGGCCCGCCCGGCACCGGCAAGACGCTCCTCGCTCGTGCCGTCGCCGGCGAGGCCGACGTGCCGTTCCTGACGATCTCGGGTTCCGACTTCGTGGAGATGTTCGTCGGCGTCGGTGCAGCCCGCGTCCGCGACCTGTTCAAGCAGGCGAAGGCGGCGTCGCCCGCCATCGTGTTCGTCGACGAGATCGACGCCGTCGGTCGCCACCGCGGCACCGGCATGGGCGGCGGCCACGACGAGCGCGAGCAGACCCTGAACCAGCTGCTCGTCGAGCTGGACGGCTTCGACGCCCGGGACGACGTGATCCTGATGGCGGCGACGAACCGGCCGGACATCCTGGACCCGGCGCTCCTGCGTCCGGGCCGCTTCGACCGCCAGATCGCCGTCGACGCGCCCGACCTGCTGGGGCGCGAGGCCATCCTCGAGGTCCACGGCCGGGGCAAGCCCATCGCGCCCGGCGTGTCGTGGTCGGTGGTGGCCCGCCGGACACCGGGCTTCACCGGCGCCGACCTCGCCAACATCGTGAACGAGGGAGCGCTCCTCGCCGGTCGCCGTCGTGCCCGGGAGATCACGATGGTCGACCTGTCGGAAGCCATCGACCGTGTGATGGCGGGCCCCGAGCGCCGCAACCGGGTGATGTCCGAGAAGGAGAAGGCGATCACGGCGTTCCATGAGGCCGGGCATGCCCTGGTGGGGCACCTCCTGCCGCACTGCGACCCCGTGCACAAGGTGTCGATCGTGGCGCGGGGCCGCGCCCTCGGGTGGACGCAGTCGCTGCCGGTGGAGGACCGCTACACCCGCACCCGGGCCGAGCTGTGCGACCGCCTCGCGATGTACCTCGGGGGCCGAGCCGCGGAGGCGCTGGTGTTCGAGGAGATCACGACCGGTGCGGTCGACGACATCGAGCGGGCCACGGCGCTCGCCCGGGCGATGGTCACGGACTACGGGATGAGCGACCGGCTGGGTCCGAGGCGTGTCGGCGGCAAGGACAGCGAGCCGTTCGTCGGCCGGGAGACGGGCTCGGGTGTCGGTCCGTCCGACGACATCGCCACGATCGTCGACGACGAGGTGCAGGCGCTCCTCGGAGAGGCGCAGCGCCGGGCGACCGAGCTGCTGACGACGCACCGAGAGGCGCTCGACCGCCTGGCCGCCCGCCTCATCGAGGTCGAGACGATCGACGAGGAAGGCCTCGAGGCGCTGTTCTCCGGTTCCCCGATCTAGTCCGGGAACACCGATGCGGTGCGCCGGGTTGGGACCCGTACGCTGCGGGTTCCCGAGGCCCGTCATCGGCCTGCCCCCCGCCTGCCCACCGTCAGGAGCACCACATGTCCGACACGGAGTCGACCGTCGATCCTGACCTGACCCGGGACCTCAACCGGATGGACCCGCTCGAGGAGGAGGTGGCCAGCCGTGTCGACCTCCCCCGCCTCGAAGCGGCGGTCCGCGAGATCCTGATCGCGATCGGGGAGGACCCCACGCGTGACGGGCTCGTCGACACCCCGGCGCGGGTCGCTCGGATGTACGGCGAGACCTGCCTGGGCCTCCACGAGGATCCGATGCGCCACCTGAAGGTGACGTTCGACGCGGACCACGACGAGATGATCATGGTGCGCGACATCCCGATCTTCTCGATGTGCGAGCACCACCTCGTGCCGTTCTTCGGCAAGGCCCACGTGGCGTACATCCCGAACGAGGACGGGCGGATCACCGGGCTGTCGAAGCTGGCCCGCCTGGCCGACGGCTTCGCCCGGCGCCCGCAGGTCCAGGAGCGGCTGACCACCCAGATCGCCGACGCGATGGATGAGGTCCTCCAGCCTCGCGGCGTGCTCGTGGTCATCGAGGCCGAGCACCTCTGCATGGCGATGCGGGGCGTGCGGACCCCTGGTTCGTCGACGGTCACCTCCGCGGTGCGGGGCATCTTCCGGTCGGATCCCTCGTCGCGAGCCGAGGCGATGCGGTTCATCCCGAGTTGACCGAGGTCGCCTTCCGGCCGGCCGTCCCGGCGGACGCCGCGACGATCGCCGCCTACCACCACCGCTGCTGGCTCGTCGCGTTCGCCGACCTGGTCGATCCCGGCGCGGTGGCCCGCCTGGATCCCGAGGGGAAGCTGCCGCGCTGGCGTGAGTGGCTGGAGGCCGGCTCCGGGTTCCAGACGGTGGTCGCCGAGCTGGACGGCCGACCGATCGGCCACACGACGGTGCACGGTGCGACCCTCGTGCACCTGTTCATCGATCCCGACCACTGGGGCCTCGGGCTCGGTCGGCGCCTGCTCGCCGTCGGCGAGGGGCTGATCGCCGCCGCCGGTCACCGCGACGCCGAGCTCCAGACCATCGTGGGCAACGAGCCCGCCCTCGCCCTCTACCGGTCGGCCGGCTGGACGGTCACCGACCGGATCGAGCGCCAGGAGTACGGCGGGCTGACCTACGACGAGCACGTCCTGGTGAAGCGGCTGCCGGAGCCGAGCCCGGGCTGACGCAGCGGTCCGGGCCCCGGCCCGGATTTGACAGTGCCCCCTATTCTTTCGGGGCGATGGTTCCTCTGGTCATGGGCGTGGTGAACGCCACCCCCGATTCGTTCTCCGACGGAGGACGGGCGCTCGACCCGCGGGACGCGGCCGCGATCGCAGAGCGGATGGTCGCCGACGGGGCCGCCGTGCTCGATGTGGGCGGCGAGTCGACCCGACCGGGCGCATCGCCGGTCGGCGTCGCCGAGGAGCTGGCGCGGGTGGTGCCCGTCCTCGAGGCGGTCGTCCCGATCGCCGTCGCCGGAGGTGTCCGGGTCAGCATCGACACCCGGCACGCAGAGGTCGCCCGGCGCGCCGTGACGCTCGGGGCGACGCTCATCAACGACATCTCCGCCTCGCTGTGGGAGGTTGCCGCGGACACGGGTGCGGGCTGGGTCGCCATGCACATGGCCGGCACGCCCGCGACGATGGCCGACGCACCGGAGTACGACGACGTGGTCGACGACGTGCGCTCCTATCTCGTCGAGAAGGCCGCCGTCGCCCGTCGTGCGGGCGTGTCGGAGGTGTGGGTCGACCCGGGCATCGGGTTCGGCAAGACCGTCGCTGACAACCTGGCGTTGCTCGCGGGACTGGACGTGCTCGTCGCGGAGGGCTTCGACGTCCTCGTCGGCACGAGTCGCAAGCGGACGCTCGGCGTGCTGACCACGGCGAGCGACGCGCGTGTGGGGCTGCGCGCGCCCGACGACCTGGTCCCGCCCGACGACCGCTTCGAGGCCTCCCTCGCCACGGCCACCTGGGCCATGCAGCAGGGCGTCCGGATGGTGCGCACGCACGACGTGCGGGCGCACGTCCACGCCGCCGCCGTGATCGCGGGGTCGATCCCCGCACCCGTCCCCGTTCCCCCGACCCCCGCGGCAGCGTGACGCCGCACCACCAGAGGAGCCGAACCATGCCACCGAAGGGAAAGTGGGCGCAGGGCATCACGCCCCGCCATTTCCAGTGGGTCATCCAGGACCAGCTCGCGATCTGCGAGCGCCCGGGCGGCTACGGCGCGAACCACCGGAAGGTCCGGCGCCAGGAGGAGATCATCTGGGTGCGTGAGCAGGGCTTCGACCCGGTGATCAGCATCATCCCGGCGCCGCACAACCTCCACAACTACGACGAGCTCGGCGTCCACTGGCTCCACCACCCGTACCCCGCAGTGGAGGACCATCCGCGCTACCTGTACGACCTCTACCGCGAGATCAAGGGCAACCTCACGGCCGGCCGCAAGGTGCTGGTCCACCACGAGGAGCTCGGCGACCGCACGATCGGCATCATGGCCGGCTACCTCGTGTGGGCGGGCAAGGTCGCCGAGCCGACCAAGGCCGTCTTCCTCCTCGAGCACATGACGTCGCGCCAGCTCGGCCCGACCGGTCGTGACCTCGTCGCCGTGGCGGCGAAGCTGCCCCGCGAGGGCTGAAGGTGGATCGCATCGAGCTCCGCGACCTTCGGGTCGTGGCGCACTGCGGCGTGCTGCCCGAGGAGGTGGCCCGACCCCAGCCGTTCGTCGTCGACGTCGATCTCCACGCCGACCTCCGCTCGGCGGGCGCATCCGACGACCTCACCGACACGATCGACTACGGCGCCGTGTGCGACACGATCGTCGACCTCGCCACCGAACGCCACCACGGTCTGATGGAGCACCTCGTGGAGCGGATCGCCGCAGCGCTGCTGGCCGACGAGCGCGTCGCCGCCGTCGAGGTGACGGTCCGCAAGGTCCGGCCGCCGGTGCCGCACGACCTCGGCTCGTCGGCCGTCTCGGTGCGCCGCGAGCGCTCGGGCGAACCGCCGCGGGCGCAGCTCCTCGGCGGCCCCGGTAGCGACTGATGGGCGTGCGCACCTTCCTCTCCCTCGGTTCGAACATGGGGGACCGACGGACGCTCCTGCGTGAGGCGATCGCCTCGTTGCCCGACGTCGTCGCCGTCTCGCCCGTCTACGAGACGGACCCCGTCGGCGGGCCCGACCAGGGCACCTTCCTCAACGTCGTCGTGGAGCTGGACACCGACATCGACCCCAGCGCGCTGCTCAGCATCTGCCACCGCATCGAGTCGGCGGCCAACCGTGTCCGCAGCGAGCGCTGGGGTCCGCGCACCCTGGACGTCGACATCATCTGGATGGACGGGGTCGTGATGGACACCGAGCGCCTCACGCTCCCGCACCCGCGTTGGAAGCAGCGGCGGTTCGTGCTCGCGCCGATGCGTGACCTCGCGCCGGACCTGGTCAGCGGGCAGGACATCGACATGGCCGACGGGCGGGTGTGGTCGGTGGAGTCGCTCACGCACCCCGAGCCGTGACCCTGCGCCTGCGGGTCGTCGGGCGAGGCCGGTTGGGGAGCGCGCTCGCCGCCGCACTGCGCAGCGTCGACGGGTGGGAGGTGGACCTCGTGGCCGGTCGATCGGTGGCGGCCGACGCCACGGCCGGCATCGATCTCGTGCTGCTCTGCGTGCCGGACGCTGCGATCGCCGACGTCGCCCGTCGGCTCACGCCCGATGCGGGCGCCGTCGTCGCGCACTGCTCGGGGGCAGCGGGGCTCGACGTCCTGGCGCCGCACGAGCGCCGTGCCTCGGTGCACCCGCTGGTGTCGGTGCCGGACGAGGCCCGGGGTGCAGCCCTGCTCGTCGGAGGCTGGTACGCGGTGTCCGGTGACCCGCTGGTCGGCGAGCTGGTCGCCGCGCTCCACGGTCGGCCCGTCGAGGTGGCCGACGCCGACCGGGCCCGGTACCACGCCGCGGCGGTGGTGGCCTCGAACCACCTCGTGGCGCTGATGGGCCAGGTGGAGCGGATCGCGGGCTCGATCGGCCTCCCGCTCGACGCCTTCCTGGACCTGGCGCGCGGCAGCCTCGACAACGTCGCCGACCTGGGCGCGGCCGCGGCGCTCACCGGGCCGGTCGCCCGCGGCGACTGGGACACGGTCCGCGGCCACCTCGCGGCGATCGACCCGAGCGAGCGAGCGGCCTACCTCGCGGGGGTCGCGCTGGCCGCCCGCCTCGCCGGACACGACGAGGTCCCGCTGCCGTAGCCGGTCGATCGCCGTCGGGCGGTCACCGTCCCGCGGCCGCGTCGGTATCCTGCGGGGCGATGCGCACCCACGAGACGATCGCCGGGTTGCGCGCCGACCTCGAGCAGGCCCGGCGGGACGGCCGCACGATCGGCCTCGTCCCGACGATGGGCTACCTGCACGACGGCCACCTCTCGCTGATCGAGCGCGCGGCGGCGGAGTGCAACGACGTGGTGACCACGATCTTCGTGAACCCGCTCCAGTTCGCCGCCGGGGAGGACCTGGGCGCCTACCCGCGTGACCCCGAGGGCGACGCGGCCAAGGCGCGAGCCGCCGGCGCGTGGTGGCTGTTCACCCCTTCGCTCGAGGAGATGTACCCCGAGCCGGTGCTCACCAGTGTGTCGGTCGCCGAGGTGTCCGCCACGATGGAGGGCGCCAGCCGCCCGACGCACTTCGCCGGGGTGGCGACGGTGGTGGCCAAGCTCTTCGCCATCGTCGGGCCGTGCCACGCCTACTTCGGCGAGAAGGACTACCAGCAGGTCGCCGTGGTGCGCCGGATGGCGGCCGACCTGTCGTTCCCGGTCGAGGTGGTCGGCTGCCCGATCGTGCGTGAACCCGACGGCCTCGCCATGTCGAGCCGCAACGTGTACCTCACCCCCGAGCAGCGCGACGCCGCCCCCGTCCTCCGGCGAGCGCTCGACGCGGGGGCCGCGCTGGCGCGCGGCGGTGCGGCCTCGCCCGGCGACGTGAGGGCCGCGATCCTTCGCGTGCTGGAGGGCGAGCCCCTGGTCGAGGTCGACTACGTCGAGGTGGCGGACCCGTCCTCGCTGGAGCCGCTCGACGCGATCGGGCTCGAGGCCCGCCTGTTCGTGGCCGCCCAGGTCGGGCGCGCCCGGCTGATCGACAACATCTCGACCCTCGAACCACCGTTCGAGGCGGCGTCGTGAACAACCTCGACCTCCTGGTGCTGGGCAGCGGCGTGGCCGGCCTCTCCGCGGCGGTGCAGGCGGCGGAGATCGGGTTGAAGGTCGGCGTGCTGTCGAAGGCGACGCTCGACCTGGCCACGACCCGGTGGGCCCAGGGCGGGGTCGCGGCGGCGCTGTCGGGCGACCCCGAGGAGATCGACCTCCACCTCGCCGACACGCTGGCCGCCGGCGTGGACCTGTGCGACCTGGACGCCGTCCGGGTGCTCGTGGACGAGGGCCCGCGCCGGGTGCACGAGCTGATCGCACGGGGGGCCATCTTCGACCGCGACGCCTCGGGTGCACTCGAGCTCGCCCGCGAGGGCGGGCACTCGGTGGCCCGGGTCATCCACGCCGGGGGCGCGGCGACGGGAGCCGAGATCGAGCGGGCGCTCGTGGCAGCGGTGCGCGCCAGCGCGAGCCAGATCCACGAGCGGGCCTTCGCGCTGGACCTGCTCTGCGACGACCACGGCTGCCGCGGGGTGCGCGCCGTGACGGGGGACGGCTCGGTCATCGAGATCCGGTCGCGGAACACACTCCTCGCGACCGGCGGGGCGGGCCAGCTCTTCGCCGTCACGACCAACCCGCTGGTCGCGACCGGCGACGGCGTCGCCATGGCCATCAGGGCCGGTGCCGCAGTGGCCGACCTCGAGTTCTTCCAGTTCCACCCGACGGCACTCGACCACCCGTCGATGCCACGGCTCCTCCTGAGCGAGGCGCTGCGTGGCCACGGCGCGCTGCTGCGGGACGGCAACGGGCAGCGCTTCATCGACGAGCTGCTCCCACGGGACGTGGTGTCCCGAGCCATCACCAACGTGATGGCGACCCAGCACCTCGACCACGTGTGGCTCGACGCCACGGTGCTCGACCACTTCGGCATGCGCTTCCCGACCATCGCCGCCGAGCTGGCCGAGGTGGGGCTCGACCCGACCTCCGACTGGCTGCCCGTCGCACCCGCCGCCCACCACCAGTGCGGCGGCATCGTGACGGATCTCGACGGCGCCACGACGGTGGCCGGCCTCTGGGGCGCCGGTGAGGTCACCTGCACGGGGGTCCACGGCGCCAATCGCCTCGCGTCCAACTCGCTCCTCGAGGGCATGGTCTTCGGCGCCCGGGTCGTCGAAGCGGTGGCCGCCGGCCGCACCGCCGCCGAGCCGACCGGGGCGATGCGCGCGGCGCTCGGGCGGGCCTCGAACGACATGCTCATCGGCGGCCGGCACGTCGAGCGGCCACGGGCGCTGGCGCTCGCCCCGACCGGCGTCGAGGCCCTCGATCCGACCGAGGCGGCGTCGCTGCGAGCTCGCCTCCAGCGCGTCATGACCACGGAGGCCGGGGTCCTCCGGTCCGCCGAGTCCCTCTCGACTGCGAGCGACGTGGTGGCCGACATCCTCACGGCGTGCCCGCTCGGGTCGACGGACACGGCCACTGCCGAGGTGCGCAACCTCGCCGAGGTCGCGGCCGTGCTCCTTGCGTCGGCGGCGGCGCGCCGGGAGAGCCGGGGAGCGCACACACGCACCGACCACCACGGGACGAGCGACGCCTACCGGCTCCGGCTGGTGGTGTCGTGAGCGAGCTGCCGCGGGACCTCGACCCGCCGATCACGGCGGTGCGCGAGGCGGTCGCCCGTGCCCTGGCCGAGGACCTGACGCCGCTCGGCGACCTTACGGCGTCGCTGCTCGATCCCGACACGACGACCGTCGCCCGATTCGTCGCCCGGGCCCCCGGCCGGCTGGCGGGCACGCTGTGCGCCAGCGAGTCGTTCGCGCAGGTCGACCCGTCGCTGGTTGTCGAGTGGAGCTGCCGCGACGGCGCCGAGCTCGCGCCCGGCACGGTCATCGGCGAGGTGCGGGGGCGCCTGGCGCCGGTCCTCACCGCCGAGCGAACGGCCCTGAACTTCATGGGGCACCTGTCGGGGATCGCCACCGAGACGGCGCGCTACGTGGACGCCGCGGCGGCTGCGGGAGGCGCCCGGGTGTGGGACACCCGCAAGACCACGCCCGGCCTCCGTGCGCTCGAGAAGGCGGCGGTGCGGGCCGGCGGCGGGCGCAACCACCGCGGCAACCTCAGCGACTGGCTGCTGATCAAGGACAACCACCTCACCGGGCTGGGGATCACCGAGGCGGTGCGGCGAGCGGCGGACCGCTGGCCGGGCAGGACGATCCACGTCGAGTGCGACCGCGGGGAGCAGATGGTCGAGGCGATCGAGGCCGGCGCCGGCGCGGTGCTGCTCGACAACATGGACCCGGCGACGGTCGCGGCGTGCGTGGCGACGGCGACCCGGATCGATCCGGCCCGCCGTTGCCTCCTCGAGGTGTCCGGGGGCGTCACGCTCGAGACCATCGGCGACTACTCGGCGACGGGCGTCGACCTGATCTCCATCGGGCGGATCACCAACTCGGCACCGGTGCTCGACATCGGCCTCGACATCGGCTGACCCCTTCGCCCCCTCCTTCGCGTTCTCGGCGCGTTCTGTCCCGTGTGGCGGGACTTCTCGCGCCGAGAAGTGGGGGTCAGGGCGTCGGGACGGTGTGGGGTCCCAGCAGGCGAGCCGTCCGCCACGTGGTGTCGGCCGCGGCGATCGCGACGAGGACGCCCGTGGGGGTGCCCCCGCCCGCCGAGGCGGTGGCGGCAGCGAGGTTCAGCGCGATCAGCGCGGTCCACGACCTCATGATGCGGAACCCCTCCGTCAGGCGTTCCGGCCCCCCGCCGCGCAGGACGGGCGCGAAGTAGCCGATCGCCGCCCAGAGGAGCTGCGCCACCCCGCCGATCAGGAGCACCACGACCGCGCGCCCGCCGGTGGGCCATCCCGAGCTCGACAGGGTGACCGCGGCGTGCGCGGTGGTGCCGATCCACCACGCCGCCGCGGTGCCGATGCCGACGCCACGAGGTCCGGCGTAGGCGAACGCTCGCCGCGTCGGCCTCGGGAGCAGCGCCACCGTGGCGACGAGGGCCGTCGCCACCAGTACGAGGCCGGTCGCTCCCAGCTCGAGGCGTCCGCTGGCGGCTCCGCCGGCCGCCAGTGCCACTCCGGACGCGTGCACTGCGACCACCCCGGCCAGCCGAGATGGTGTCAGCAGGGGTGACGGCTTCATCCGAAGTGTCGTGGCGGTGAACGTCGGCAGCGTCGCGGTGACGACGATGCCCACGAAGCCCCAGACCATCACGAGGGGATGGGCGCGGTGCAGGGGTGCGACGTGGTGCCCGGTGGCGAGCAGCCCTCCCGCCGCCACACCGGCCCCACCGAACACGGCCGACACGACGTAGGACCAGACCTGCACCCGGTAGCGCTGCTGCCTCGCCGACCGGGTGGAGGACGCCAGGAGCACGGCGAGCGTCACGAACCCGAGCGCGGTGGCCGCGGTCCCGGCCAGGAGGACGCCGTCCTGGCCGGTCGACCGCCCGAGGACCGCCGCGACCACCCCCATCGCGAGGAGCCAGCGCTGTGCGTGGGTCGCCCAGTCGGGTGGCGCCGGCGCCCCCGACCACGTGACGGCGAGGTGGAGTGCCGCCGCGGAGATCGCGACGCTGCCCCCGCCCGCGAGGGCGAGATGGATCACCACCCACCTCCCGGCGCCCCATCCGGCGGCGACGGCGGCGGCCACGGCGAGCGAACCGGCCAGCACCAGTCCCTGCGAGGTGGCGGAACGGCTTGCGTGGAGTCGGCGATCGACGGTGCTCACGGGCCACCCACTCTGTCGCCGTTCTCGGGGCCCAGCGCGTCGGAAACCGACGCGC
>JAEZFI010000064.1 GCA_023437745.1 Actinomycetes bacterium | reverse complement strand
CACCCCCACGACACAGAACGAGTGGGCAGCGGCGGGAGATGACGCCCATTGCCTGGAGCGTGAACACCAAGAGGGCGGCGCCGAGCGCCGAGATGACGACGCTCTTGAGGCCGAACTCGGTGATCTTCTCGTCGAAGGCCCACGACGCCAGCGCGCCGCCGATCATCGATCCGAGGAGGCCGACCGCCATGGTGCCGAGGCAGCCGCGCTTCTCGCTCCCGGTCATCATCCGGGCGAGTCCGCCGGCGAGGAGGCCCACCACGGCCCAGGCGAGAAGTCCCATGCGGCGTGAGGCTAGGCCGCCGGCACCCGTCGAGCTCTCAGAGGACGCCGCCCAGCTCCCGGGCGAGGTAGATGGATCCCATCACGAGCAGGAGCCCGCCGCACGTGAGCGACATCGCCCGCTCCGACGCGAGCACCGTGAACTTCGAGCCCAACCGGGCCCCCGGGACCACCCCGATCATCAGCGGCACGGCGAGCGCCCAGTCGATGTGGCCCGCCATCCAGTGGCCGATCAGGGACGTCGTCGACATCAGCGCGACGGCCACGAGCGAGGTCGCCACGGTGGCCTTCGTCGGGAGCTTCAGCAGCAGCGTGAAGGCGGGCACCATCACGATGCCACCGCCGACGCCGAGCAACCCGGCCACGAACCCCGCGACCACGCCGATCCCCGCCAGCAGCCCGACCGGATGTTCCGCCCCTCCGGTTCTGCGGGACGGGATCGACCGTTCCGTGGACGCGAACGGTCGATCTGGTCCCGCGGAACCGGGGAGGTCGGCGGCGCCGTCCTCGGGGAGGTCGCTCGGCCGGGCGGGCTCGGCGGGCCCGACGAACGCTCGACGCAGCACCGTCAGCGCCGACCACAGCATGAGCACGGCGGTGACGACCATCAGCCAGCGGGCGTCCACGACCGTGGAGGTCCAGGCGCCGGCGAGGGCGAAGACCGCACCCGTCCCGCCGCACCACGCGGCGACGTGGCCGTCGATGAGGCCCGCCGCCCGGTAGCGGATCGACCCGGTGATGGCGCTGGGGATGATCGCCGGGACCGTGGACCCGAGCGCGATCGCAGGGCTCGCGTCGAGCGCCCTCAACCCCGGCGTGGTGACGACGGCGCCGCCGACCCCGGCGAGCGCCGACAGCACCCCGGACGCGACCCCGACCCCGACGGACGCGAGCGACGCCCAGCTCCAGAGCGCGGCGCCGATCACGCGGCGGTCAGGCCGACTGCTGCTGGTGCCGCGCGACGAGCTGGCGGGCGATGACCTTGAGGCAGAGGGTCTCGTCGGCGCCCTCGAAGATCGAGAGCACGCGGGCATCGACCCAGTAGCGGCTCACGTCGTACTCCTCGGCGTAGCCCATGCCGCCATGGATCTGCATGGCCTCACGGGTGACCCACTCGGCCGCCTTGCAGACGTAGGCCTTGATGAGGGTGGCCTCGAGCTGGCCCTCGCCCTTCGCCATGAGCTTCGCGACCTCGTAGCTGAACTGGCGGGCGCCCTGGATGATGACCGCCATCCGGGCGAGCTTGGCCTTCGTCAGCTGGTAGTCGCCGATCTTGGAGCCGAACACGACGCGGTTCTCGGCGTAGTCCACGGCCGTCTCGTAGGCCGCCTGCATCACGCCGACGGCCCGGGCGGCGGTCTGGAGTCGCCCGTTCTCGAAGCCGGCCATCTGGTAGTAGAAGCCGCGGCCCTTGCCGCCTTCGCCGCCGATCAGGTTCTCGGCGGGGACGAACCAGTCCTCGAGCGCGATCTCGTAGGAGTGCATGCCGCGGTAGCCGATGGTGTCGATCGGGCGGCCCTCCATCTTCCCGGCACCGGGCATGTCGAGCGGGCCCTGCTCGGTGACGAAGCCGTGGGAGTCGCCGTGGACCTTCGGGACGATGAAGAGCGAGAGGCCCCGATGGCCGAGCGAGCGGTCGGGGTCGGTCCGGGCGAGCAGCGACAGCACGTCGGCGCGGGCCCCGAAGGTGCACCACGTCTTCACGCCGTTGAGCAGGTAGCCCTCGACGCCGTCGACGGTCGCCGGCGTGGCCGTGACCTTCACGCCGGCCACGTCCGACCCGTAGTCGGGCTCCGTCACGGCGACGGCGTTCATGACCTCGGTGGAGGCGAGGCGGGGGAGCCACTCCTTCTTCTGGTCCTCCGTGCCGCCGGCCTCGAGCGCCCGGGCGAGGATCTCGGGGCGCGTGATCAGCGAGCCGCCGGCGCCGAGGGAGCCGCGGCTCAGCTCCTCGGTGGCCACCACCATGGCGATGTAGTCGGACTCGCCACCGGTGGCGAAGCCGCCGTACTCCTCGGGGATCGAGAGGCCGAACGCGCCCATCTCGGCGAGTCCGCTGATGATGTCCTCGGGGATGTCGCCGTTGGTCCGGTGGATGTGCTCGGCGATCGGCTTGAGCTTGTCCTCGGCGAAGCGGCGGAACGCGTCCTGCACCATCTCGAAGTCGTCGTCGAGGTGCCGGGGACCGGCCGTGTCGGCGAGCCCGGCGAGGAACTCGGGCGCCCGGTGGGCTGCCACGAAGTCCCGGGTGGCGTCGAGGGCGTCCGGGGCGACACCCCACTCGGCCTCGCGGCCGAAGAGCTTGGCGGCGAGGTCGGCGATGGCGTCGGCGGCGAAGGCGCAGGTGATCCGCTCCTCGACGTCGCCCTTGGCGCCGTAGCTCAGGAGGCCGCGTGAGGACTGGACCGCGGCGGCGGCGTGCGCCACGTCGTAGGCGAGGATCTGGTTGTCGTCGATGCCGCGCTCGGCGAGCTGCGCGATGCCGGCGTCGACGACGGCCTGCGCGGCGTCGATCGCCGACTCGGCGGAGAGGAGGGTGTCGCTCATGGCCAGCGAGGTTACCGCCGGGTAGCAACCATCAAGAAGGCGAGACGGCGCCCGATCGAGGGGCTCGAATCCGGACTGCCACCCGCGGGAGGGTGCGTCCTACAGTCGACGGGTTCCAGCACAGTGAGGTGACCAGAACCGTGACCATCCACGATCGACCCTTCGGCCGCTACCTGGAGGACTTCGTCCCCGGCGACATCTACCGGCACTGGCCCGGCAAGACCATCACCGAGGCCGACGACCACCTGTTCTGCATGATCACGATGAACCACCACCCGCTGCACACCAACGCGTGGTTCGCCGAGAAGGAGACGGTGCACGGCAAGAACGTCGTCGTCGGCAACCTGGTGTACTCCCTCGTCCTGGGCATGAGCGTGCCCGACGTGTCCGGTGCGGCCATCGCGAACCTCGAGATCGAGACGCTGCAGCACAAGAACCCGACGTTCCACGGCGACACGATCTACGCCGAGACCCGTGTGCTCGACACGCGCGAGTCGTCGAAGGGCGATCGCGGGATCGTGACGGTCGAGACGAAGGGCTTCAACCAGGACGGCGTCGAGGTCTGCTACTTCCGCCGCAAGGTCATGGTGTGGAAGGCCGAGGCCGCTCCGAAGCGCCAGCGGCCCTACAGCGACGACGTCTGGGAGGCCTGAGGTGTCCCGCCCGTTGAACCGCGCTGCTGCGGTGGGGTTCGAGCGGGCGGCCGACGCCTACGAGCGGGGGCGGCCGACCTATCCCGACGACGTCGTGGACTGGCTCTGCGCCGGCCTGGGCATCGCCCCGGGCCGGACCGTCGTCGACCTCGCGGCGGGCACCGGCAAGCTCACTCGACTCCTCGCCCGCCGAGGGCCCGACGTGATCGCCGTCGAGCCGGTGGTCGCCATGCGGTCCCGCCTCGAGCGGGAGCTCGACGGCGTGCGCGTGCTCACCGGGACGGCGGAGTCGATCCCGCTGGACGACGAGTCGGTCGACGCCGTCACGGTCGGGCAGGCGTTCCACTGGTTCGACCTCGCCGGCGCGACGAAGGAGATCCGTCGGATCCTCCGCCCGGGCGGCGGCCTCGGACTCGTGTGGAACGAGCGTGACACGTCGATCGAGTGGGTCGCCGAGCTGTCCCGCATCATCCGGTGGGACGAGCGGAACCGCTGGCAGGTGCCCTTCACCGTCGAGGTGGACTGGGTGGCCCGGTTCGCCGACGACGTGAAGGGCTTCGGTCCGATGGAGCGCTTCGAATCGGCCCACCGTCAGTCGCTCGACCGTGCCACGCTCGTCGATCGGGTGCTGTCGACCAGCTACGTGGCGGCCGGCACGGATGAGGAGCGCGAGCGCATCGAGCGGCAGGTGCTCGAGCTGGTGGCGGACTTCCCCGACCAGTTCGAGCTGCCGTACGTGACCATCGCCTACCGGTGCCACCGGACCTGACCGACGAGCAGCGGGTGCTCCTCGCCTGGGGTGAGGAGCACCTCCGGGATCTGCCGTGGCGCGCCACGCGGGATCCCTGGGCGATCCTCGTCGCCGAGGTGATGCTGGGGCAGACCCAGGTCGACCGCGTGATCCCGCGGTGGAGGGCGTTCATGGCGCGGTGGCCGACGGTGGGCGATCTGGCGGCGTCGCCGCTCTCGGACGTCCTCACCTTCTGGCAGGGTCTCGGCTACCCGCGGCGAGCGGCCCGGCTGCACCAGGCCGCGGCGCTGATGGTGGAGCGTGACGGCTCCGTGCCCGACACCCTCGACGAGCTGCTCCGCCTCCCGGGTGTCGGCGCCTACACGGCGCGCGCCGTCCTGGCCTTCGCGTACGAGGCCGACGTCGGCGTCGTCGACACCAACATCGCCCGGGTGATCGCCCGGCACCGCGGGTCCCGCCTCACCCCGGCTGCGGCGCAGGTCGCCGCCGACGGCTGGGTGCCGACCGGCGCGGGCTGGGCGTGGAACCAGACGCTGATGGACGTCGGCGCCACGCTGTGCCGACCGGTGCCCCGGTGCGGGACGTGTCCGCTGGCCCGGGCGTGTGCCTGGTCGACGGCAGGGCGGCCGGAGCCCGATCCGGCGGCGGGTTCGGCGGGCGTGTCGCGGCGTCAGGCGCGGTACGAGGGCTCGGACCGGCAGGCCCGCGGCCGCATCCTCGCGGCCCTCGGTGCGGGACCGCTGCCGGCCGACGAGGTGGCGGCCGTCCTCGGCTGGGTCGGTGAGGACGCGGCGCGGGCGGTCACCCTCGCCGAGGGGCTCGTGGCCGACGGCCTCGTCCGCCGCGCCGGCGACGAGTACGCGCTGGGGTGAGCCCCGCGTCAGGCGAGGAAGTCGAGCACGAGGCGGTTGACCTCGTCGGGCTGCTCCAGCTGGAGGAAGTGGCCGGCGCCCGACACGAGCTCGAAACGGCTGTCGGGCACGGTGAAGGACGACGGCGTCTGCTCGGCGAGCCAGGCGCCCATGCAACCGTCGTCCGCCCCGTGCAGGTAGAGCAGCGGTTGCGAGGGCAGCTCGAGGGTCTTGGCCTGGGCCTCGGCGAGCGCGGGGTCCTGGAGCTCGGGCAGCAGCGTCTGGCGGTAGTAGGAGAGCGCTGCGGTCACGTGGTCGGGGGTGGCCATGCACTCGACGAAGGACGTGACGTCGGCCTCGCCGTCGTAGCCCGGCGACCAGTCCGCCCAGAGCTTGCGGATGAACTCGAAGTCGTTCATCGGCACGACCATGTCGGACAGCGGGTTGAGCTGGAAGAACATGTACCAGCTGAGGCGCAGCTGCTCGTACGTGAAGAACCCCTGCCCGACGACGGGTCCGGGCGGCACGGCCATGGCGACGACCCGCCGCCAGCGGTCCGGTTCGAGGCCGGCACCCGCGTAGGCGCCCATCGCCCCCCAGTCGTGGCCGATCAGGACGGCCTCGCCGTCGCCGCCCAGCACCTCGTGCAGCGCGTTCGCGTCGACGCCGAGCACACCCGGCTGGTACCGGCCGTCGGCGGCGAGCGAGGTGGGCGCATAGCCGCGGTTGAACGGTGCGACCGCGCGGAAGCCGGCGTCCGCCAGCGCGGGCAGCAGGTGCCGCCACGTGTGCGCAGAGTCGGGGTAGCCGTGGAGGCAGAGGGCGAGCGGGCCGTCGCCCTCGCCGAGGTAGGCGAAGTCGATCCCGTTCGCGGTCACGTGGTGCAGGTCGGGCATGCGAGACCCTAACGCCGCCCCTCCGAGCCGGCCCGGCTGAGCAAGGGATGGGAAATAGGTCACAGCTCATGGTGCAGACGCCGCTCCGCGTCGTAAGTTCGATGCTCGCTGTACAGGGAGTGACAGCTGGGGGGCCGAGACCTGAACATCACCTTCTACGGAGTGCGGGGCTCCACACCGTGTTGCAGTGAGACGAACCAGCGCTACGGCGGCAACACGTCGTGCGTGGTCCTCGAGGCGCCGGGTGAGCGCCCGGTGGTGCTCGACCTCGGTACCGGGCTCCGCTTCTGGGGCCTCGACCTGCCGTGCGACGGGAGCCTCGACGCGATCGCGCTCGTGTCGCACCTGCACTGGGACCACGTGCAGGGCATCCCGTTCTTCGCTCCGATCAACGTCGAGGGCGCGCGGCTCGAGGTCTACGGCCTGGCGACCGAGACGGGCGGCCTCGGCGAGGCGATCGCCGGGTTCATGCGGCCGCCGTACTTCCCCGTGACGCTCGACGTGCTGCGGGGCACGTTCGACTTCCGCGACGTGGCGCCCGGTGACGTGATCCGCACGGGTGGCTGGACGATCGACGTGGGGGAGGTGCCGCACGTCGGTGAGACCCTCGGCTTCCGGGTCGAGCACGGTGGGGTGTCGGTGGCGTACGTGCCGGACCACCAGCAGCCCGGCTGCCAGGCCACCGACGTGGATCCCGGCGTGCTCGCGCTGACCCGCGGCGTCGATCTGCTGATCCACGACGCGCAGTACACCGACGTCGAGTTCGCGCAGAAGTTCGACTGGGGTCACTGCACGACGGACTACGCGCTCGAGGTGGCGCGGCAGGCGGGTGCGAAGCGCCTCGCGCTGTTCCACCACGATCCGTCCCGGGACGACACCGACCTCGACGTGCTGGCGAAGCGCGCCGCCGCGGCCGGCGCCCGCCTGGGTCTCGCCGAGGTGATCTGCGCCCGGGAGGGCATGCAGATCTCGCTGGCGCCCGTCGCTGCTCAGTAGGTTGACCCGGCGCCCCGAGCGGGGCCGACGCGCGAGCACGAGGAGCAGGTGTGTCCGACGACAACGGGACCGGCGAGGCGACGACGGAGGAGGTGGTCATCGATCCGGCGGACTTCCGGCGTGTGCTCGGGCACTACCCGACGGGCGTCACGGTGGTCGCGGCGC
Source organism: Actinomycetes bacterium (assembly GCA_023437745.1). Lineage (GTDB taxonomy): Bacteria > Actinomycetota > Acidimicrobiia > Acidimicrobiales > Microtrichaceae > JAEZFI01. The sequence continues at coordinate 2,085 of JAEZFI010000064.1, read as the reverse complement.
ACGACGAGCGGGGCACCGCAGGGGTCGCCATCGGCTCGTTCTTCTCCGTGTCGCTCGATCCGCCGCTGATCGGCTTCTGCGTGGGACGCGGCTCGGCGTCGTGGGCGTCGATCGCTCCGGTGGGCCACTTCGTGGTGAACGTGCTGGCCGACGACCAGGGCGAGCTCTCGGGCGTGTTCGCCGGCAAGGCCGAGGACAAGTTCGCCGGCGTGGCGTGGACCCCCGGCCCGGGCCACGGGTCACCCCGCATCGAGGGGGCGCTCGCCCACCTCGACTGCTCGCTGGAGGCCACGCTCGACGGCGGCGATCACCTGATCGTCCTCGGCCGGGTGCACGCCATGGACGTGAACGGCGACCCGGACGCCGGCCCGCTCCTGTTCTTCAAGGGTGGCTACGGCCGGTTCGAACGGATGGGCTGAGGTGCCGATCTACGCCCTGGGATCGCAGACCCCCGACATCCACCCCGACGCCTACATCCACCCCGACGCGGTCGTCATCGGTTCGGTGAGGATCGGGGCGGAGAGCTCGGTGTGGCCCACCGCCGTCCTGCGCGGCGACGACGGCGAGATCGTCGTGGGGGCGCGGACGTCGATCCAGGACGGGACGATCGTGCACACGACGCCCTTCAACTTCACGACGATCGGCAACGAGGTGACGGTGGGTCACAACGTGCACCTCGAGGGGTGCCGCGTCGAGGACAAGGCCCTCGTGGGATCCGGCTCGATCGTGCTGCACAACGCGGTCATCGGCCGCGAGGCCATCGTGGGCGCCCACGCGTTCGTCGGCAACCACAAGGTCGTCCCGCCGCTCGCGATGGCGCTCGGCGTCCCGGCCACGATCCGCGAGGGTGCCGTCACGCCCGGCCACTTCGACCTCGGCATGCAGTCGTACGTCGACCGCGCCCGCCGCTACCGCCAGGACCTCCGCCGCCTCGACTGACCGCTCCTTCGCGTTCTCGGCGCGTTCTGTCCCGTGCGGCGGGACGTTCCGCGCCGAGAAGTGCCGCCGCGTCGGGCCGGGTAGGTTCCGGCCGATGCGGATGCCGGCCGAGTGGGAGCCCCACGAGCGCACGTTGATGGCCTGGCCGACCGAGGCCCGCGTCGCCACGCTGTGGAAGCGGCAGCTGGAGGCGGCCCGCGACGCCCACGCCGCCATCGCTCGGGCGATCGCCCGCTGGGAGCCGGTGACCATGGTCGCGAACCCGGCGGACGCGCCCGACGTGCGTGCGCGGTGCGGCGACGGGATCGAGGTGCTGGCCGCGCCGATCGACGACTCGTGGCTCCGGGACACCGGTCCGATCACCGTCCGCGACGACCGGGGCGAACGTGTCGGCGTCCACGCCGGCTTCAACGGATGGGGCGGGTCGTTCACGCCCTTCGCGAACGACCGGCGGATCGCCGCGATCCTCCTCGAGCACCTGGAGATCGAGCGGGTCGACGCCACGGACTTCGTGCTGGAGGGTGGCTCCGTCGCGGTCGACGGCACCGGCCGGGTGGTGACCACCGAGCGGTGCCTGCTCAACCCCAACCGCAACCCGTCGCTGGACCGCGACGCCGTCGAGGCGCGACTGGGTGAGCTGCTCGGCGCGCGCGAGGTCGTGTGGCTGGCCGACGGCATCGCCGAGGACGACGGCACCGACGGGCACGTCGACAACGTCGTGGCGTTCACGGGACCGGGTCGGGTGGTGCTCCAGGGCTGCAACGAGTCGGCCAACCCCAACGCCCGCATCGCCCGCGACAACCACCGCCGGCTCGAAGCCGCCGGCCTCGGCGTCGCGGTGCTCCCGGTCCTGCCGTACGCCAGCGTCGGCGGCACGCAGGTGCCCGTGCCGTACGGGAACTTCTACGTATGCAACGGGGCGATCATCGTCCCGACCGCCGACGGCGGCGAGTCGAAGTGGCTGGACCTGATCGGGGAGCAGTTCGGCGACCGCGAGGTGATCCCGGTCCCGGGGGAGGTGCTGGCCTACGGCGGCGGTGGAGTGCACTGCATCACCCAGCAGGTCATCGCACGCCGCCCGGAGGGGGACGCGTGAGCGTCGACGACTTCGAGGTCGTGGTGGCCGCCGGCGTGCCGGCGTCGCCG
>JAEZFI010000054.1 GCA_023437745.1 Actinomycetes bacterium | reverse complement strand
CGGCCCGCCGGCGCGCCCGGCGGCGGCGAGGAGGGCTGCCACACGAGCCCCTCGCCCGGGGTCGGCGGCGGCCACGACGGCAGCGATCTCCGACTCCCCGTGGTACTCGAGCGGCAGCCGCCGCACCGCGGCCACGACGTCGTCGTAGGCACCGTGGTGGCCGCGCTCGGTGCCGTGGGTGAGGTCGTCCCAGTAGGTGACCGGTCGACCGCCGACGCAGAGCCGTCGCAGGTGGGCGATCTTGTCGGTGGGGGACGACACCAGGACCAGGTCGGTCCACCCGACGTGCACGCCGTTCGCCCGCAGCCACGCGCGCGTCACCGGCCAGTGCCACAGCGCCCGATGCGAGAGCACCACCACACGCGCCCCGGCAGCCCGTGCGGGATCGTGGGCCGCGGCCAGCATGCCCGGCAGCGGCGCGAGCCTGCGCAGACGATCCCGCTCCGAGGCGTGGTGCTCCAGGAAGGACGGCCACGAGTCGGCGAGCGTGTTGTCCAGGTCGAGCACCCAGATCGGCCCGGCGCCCGATCGTCGAGCGACGAGCAGCACCTGCAGCCGTCCGGCGAGGGCACCGAGCAGCTCGATCGAGCGTCGAAGCACCGCTTTCACGCTGCCCACGGCGGGTCAGCCCAGCACGTCGACCAGCGCGTCGATGATGCGCTGGTTGTCGCGGAGGCCACGCGAGGCGACGCGCAGGAACTCGCCCTGGAGGCCGACCTTGTCCGAGCAGGTCCGCACGTAGACGCCGTGGCGGATGAGGAGGTGCTGCGTGACGTCGTCGGCGGTGATCCCGTCGGGCATCTCGACCAGCGCGAAGTTCGCCATCGACGGGTACACCCGCACGCCGGGCACCTTCGCGAGCTGGTGGTAGAAGAGCTGCGTCTCGAGGATGTACTGCTTGCGGACGATGTCGTACTGCTCGACGAAGTCGTCACGGCAGTAGAGCCGGAAGAAGTACTCGGCCAGCCCGTTGCTGTTCCACAGGAACCCGTCGGAGAGCAGCGAGGCGATCCGCTCCGGGTGCATCACCGCGTAGCCGGCGCGGATGCCGGCGATGCCGAAGTCCTTGGACATCGACTTCACCACCACGAGGTTCGGGTGGTGGGGCACCTGGTCGATGACCGACCGGATGTCGAGGTTGAGGTCCTCGAAGGCGAAGTGGATGAAGCTCTCGTCGACGAGCACGGTCACCTCGGGCGGGATGCCGTCGATGATCGTGAGGAGGTCCTCGTAGGGCAGGTAAGACCCGTCGGGGTTGTTCGGGTTGATCAGCACGACGAGGTCGGGGTCGACCTCCCGGACCTTCGCCAGGTACGCCTCGGGGTCGAGGCGGAACTCATCGTCCTTGGACATCGTGTTGAACGCGACGTCGACCCGACCTTCGGCGAACTCGTAGTAGCTGGAGAACGTCGGGAGGTTCACCAGCACACGGCGCTTCGCGAAGTTGTGGATCAGCGCCTGGATGATCTCGATGGCGCCGTTGCCCACGAACACCCACTCCGGCCCCAGGCCCAGGTGCCCGGCGAGCAGCGCCGCGATCACCTGGTTCTGCGAGGGGTAGAACTCGAGCACGTCACGGATCGCTCCGGTGTCGATCAACTCCCGCTGCAGGTGGTCCAGGAAGAGCTGGGTGGCGTACGGGTTCGAGATGAAGCACGCGTCGACCTGGATGTCGAGGTCGGGCATCTCCTCGCGGAGGGTGAGGAGGCTGGGCGAGTGGCTGCCGGCCTCGGACTTCAGCTTGGCGAGCTGCTCGGCGACGACCGCCTGCTCGGGGGTGAACGACGCGAGTGGCACGGCGTCAGGGTACCGGGGAGGCCCCCACTGCGGACAGGGGTCGGCCGGCCCTCCGCGCCGGGTCCGGGACGCCGTACGGTGAGCGCCCGTGAGCACCGACGCCCCCCGCCCCTGGTGGCAGACCGCCGTCGCCTACCAGATCTACCCCCGCAGCTTCTGCGACACGACGGGCAACGGGATCGGCGACCTCGACGGGGTGCGGCGGCACCTCGACCACCTCGAGTGGCTCGGTGTGGACGCGCTCTGGCTCTCCCCGTTCTTCCCCTCCCCCATGGCCGACTACGGATACGACGTGGCTGACTACTGCGACGTGGACCCGCTGTTCGGCGACCTCGCGGCGTTCGACGCGCTGGTGGCTGACGCGCACGACCGTGGGATGCGGATCATCATCGACTGGGTCCCGAACCACACCTCGATCGAGCACCCGTGGTTCGCGGCCAGCCGCTCGTCTCGGGACGACCCGCAACGTGACTGGTACGTGTGGCGCGACCCCGCCCCGGACGGCGGCCCGCCCAACAACTGGATCGAGTCGCTGACCTTCGGTCCGGCCTGGACCCTGGACCCGACGACCGGCCAGTACTACCTGCACTGCTTCCTGCCCGAGCAGCCGGACCTCGACTGGGGCAATCCCGAGGTCGTCGAGGCGATGCACGACACGCTGCGCTTCTGGCTCGACCGTGGCGTCGACGGGTTCCGCATGGACGTCGTGCACCTCATCGGCAAGGACCCCGAGCTGGCGGACGAGCCGCCCGAGGTCGCCGGGCTGCCCCACACGGTCCTGAACGTCAGACCCGAGACGCACGAGCACCTGCGCGGGCTGCGGCGCCTCATCGACGCGTACCCCGGCGACCGGATGGCGATCGGCGAGGTCTACCTGCTGGACACCGCGCTGGTGGCCGCCCACTACGGCGAGGGCGACGAGCTCCACCTCTGCTTCAACTTCCCGCCGCTCTACACGCCGTGGGAGGCGCCGCGTTGGCGCTCCGCGATCGAGGAGACCGCCCGCCACCTCGACCCGATCGGCGCGTGGCCGACGTGGGTCCTCTCCAACCACGACAACGCCCGGCACCTCACCCGCTACGCCGGCGCGCTGGCCTCCGAGCAGGACGCCGAGGACGTGGCGCGGGCCGCGGCGGTGCTGCTGACCACGCTGCGGGGCACGCCGTTCCTCTACATGGGCGAGGAGCTGGGTCTGGCCGACGCCGTCGTACCCGACGACCGGCGCCACGACCCCGCCGGTCGTGACGGCTGCCGGGCGCCGATCCCGTGGGATGCCACGCCGTCGCACGGGTGGGCCGGTGGCGAGCCCTGGCTGCCGTGGCCGCCGGAGGCCGACACCCGCAACGCCGCCGTGCTCCGAGCCGACCCGGCATCGATCCTCCACCTCTACCGCGACCTGCTCGGCCTGCGGCGGTCGACGCCGGCGCTCGTCGCGGGCGACCTGCGACTGCTCAACGACGTGCCGCCGACCGTGCTCGCCTACGAGCGCTCGCTCGACGACGAGCAGCTCCTCGTGGCGATCAACATGGGCGCGGTCGCGTCGACGCTCCCCCTCGACGGCACCCTGCTCCTGTCGAGCGCCGGCTCGACCGTGTGGAAGGGCTCCCTGGCACCGTTCGAGGCAGTGATCCTGGAGCGCTGAGGGCTCACGGGTCTGGACCGTGAGGTGCCCGGGGAACGACCCGTCGGGGCAGTCGCGTGGCTACAGTCGCACGCACATCGACGAGTTGGAGATCACATGCGCACACGATCGATCCGCCTGATGGCAGGCGCTCTCGTCCTCGGGCTCCTGCTGGCGGCGTGCTCCGAGAAGGACGACAAGGGCTCGGACGGCACGAAGGACACCACCGGCGGGTCCCAGGCCGCGCTCACCGTCTGCTCGGACATCCCCTACCCGCCGCTCGAGGACTTCAAGGAGGGCTCGGAGACGGAGTTCACCGGGTTCGACATCGACCTCATGCAGTACATCGCCGACCACGCCGATCGGAAGCTCGACGTGCGGGTCACGCCGTTCGACGGGATCTTCACGGCACTCGACAGCAAGGCCTGCGACGTGATCGCCTCGGCCCTGACGATCAACGACGAGCGCAAGAAGGGCCACGACTTCTCCGAGCCGTACTACGACTCCAAGCAGTCGCTCGTGATCCGGGCCGAGGACAAGGGCACCATCACGAAGCTGGAGGACCTCGCCGGCAAGACCATCGGCGTCCAGTCCGAGACGACCGGGCAGGCCTACGCCGAGGAGCACGCGCCCGCGACGGCCACCGTCAAGGCGTACCCGGGATCGTCGGACCTCTTCACCGCGATCAACGCGAAGGAGATCGACGCGATCCTCCAGGACGGCCCGGTGAACGTGGACGGCGTGTCGAAGGCCGCCGGCGACCTCGTCTACCTCGAGGAGTTCGACACCGAGGAGCAGTACGGCTTCGCGGTCCGCAAGGGCGACACGGCGACGAAGAAGCTGCTGGACGACGGTCTCGAAGCCGCCCGCCAGGACGGCACCTACGACCGGCTCTACGCCCAGTACCTCGAGGTGAAGCAGTAGCCCTCGGGTCGAGTCACCCTGCGACTCGCTCCCATGAGCGACACGACAGACGCCGAGCTGCCGCCGATCGGGTCCCCCGGTCGGCGGCTCTCGCGTGCGCAGCGCTCAACGATCATCCAGTGGACGATCTTCGTCCTGGGGCTCGGGGTCGTCGCCCTCCTCCTCGGCCCGACCGTGAGCTGGGGCGCCCTGCGGGACTCGTTCCTCGACCCCGACATCTTCAGGGACCAGTTCCCGAAGATCATCACCGAGGGCGCCAGGAACACCATCGTCTACACGGCGATCGCCTTCGTCGGCGGCGTCGTCTTCGGCCTGATCGCCGCGCTGATGCGGCAGTCCAAGGTGACGCCGGCGCGCCTGCTCGCCCGGCTCTACGTGGACTTCTTCCGCTCGATCCCGGCGCTGATGACGATCCTGCTCGTCGGCTTCGGCGTCCCGATCGCGTTCCGGGACTACAACCTGCCGGGCTTCTTCAACTCCCTGTACGGCAAGGGGTGCTTCGCGCTCGCGCTGGTCGCCGGCGCGTACATCGCCGAGACCATCCGGGCCGGCATCGAGGCCATCCCCAAGGGGCAGTCCGAGGCCGCCCGGTCGCTCGGCATGAAGGTGGGGACCACCTACCGGCACATCATCCTCCCGCAGGCGTTCCGGGTCGTGATCCCACCGATGGCCAACGAGTTCATCCTGCTCCTGAAGGACACGTCCCTCCTGGCGATCCTCGGTGTCGCGGTCGGCGAGCGCGAGCTCACGACCTTCGGGCGCCTCGTCTCGAACCGGGTCGCCAACCCCACACCGCTGGCGGCCGCCGCTCTGATGTACCTGGTGATCACGGTGCCGCTCACCGTCCTCTTGAACGTCCTGCAGAAGCGTCAGCGGAGTCGTGAACGATGAGCGTGCCTGCCGTCGAGATCAGGAACCTCTACAAGTCGTTCGGCGCGAACGAGGTGCTGAAGGGCATCGACTTCCGGGTCGCGCCGAGCGAGGTCGTCTGCGTGATCGGGCCGTCGGGGTCGGGCAAGTCCACGCTGCTCCGCTGCGTCAACCGGCTCGAGGAGCCGACGTCGGGGACGATCCTCGTCGAGGGCGTCGACATCTGCGACCCGGACACCGACCTCAACGCGGTGCGCCGCCGGATCGGGATGGTCTTCCAGCAGTTCAACCTGTTCCCGCACCTGTCGGTCCTCGACAACGTGACGATCGCACAGCGCAAGGTGCTCGGCCGGTCCAAGGAGCACGCGATCGCGTCAGGGCGCCAGCAGCTGGCCAAGGTGGGGCTCCAGGAGAAGGAGCGGGCCTACCCGGCACAGCTCTCGGGCGGGCAGCAGCAGCGGGTGGCGATCGCCCGGGCGCTCGCCATGGATCCCGAGATCATGCTCTTCGACGAGGCGACGTCGGCGCTCGACCCCGAGCTGGTGGGCGACGTGCTGGCGGTCATGCGAGACCTCGCCTCCGACCGGATGACGATGATGGTGGTGACCCACGAGATGAGCTTCGCCCGGCGGGTCGCCGACCGGGTCGTGTTCATGGCGGACGGCGTGGTGGTCGAGGACGGACCCCCCGAGGTCGTGCTCGAGGCACCTGCCCACCCCCGCACGCGGCAGTTCCTCCAGCAGGTCCTCCGCCCGCTCGACGACGACCCGGCAGCCTGACCGCGGGCGGCGCGGCCGCCTTTCTCAGGCCGGGCCCCCCGGTGCCGATGTCTACGTCTGATGACGATCGCCGGGACCGACCTGGAAGCCGCAGGGGGCCGACCTCGGCGCGCCCTTCCTTCGACGCTGTGGGAGGAGCTCGTCACGCACTCGCCCGAGCTGATGTTCGTGTGCGACCCGGACCTGGTGTGCTGGTTCGCGTCCGACTCGATGCAGCAGATCACGGGTGGGACGCCGGACGCGATGGTCGGCTTCGACCTCCACATCGTCATCCACCGCGAGGACCACGAGCGGGTCCACGAGGCGATCAGGGAGCTCGAGGCGCGCCAGCGACTCGGTGACACGGGCTTCTGCGAGCTCGACATCCGGGTCCTCTTCACCGACGACAGGTTCCACGACGTGAACCTGCGTGGCCGCCTGCTGACCGTCGAGGGTGAGCGCTGGCTGCTGATCACCGCCCGTGACGTGACCGCGGACCGACGCAACGCGGCAGCGCTCCTCCGCAAGATCGAGCTCGAGGCGCTCCTCGAGCAGGTGCAGCAGCGGTTCATCAGCGTGCAGGTGGACGACGCGGGCGTCGCGATCAGCTGGGCGCTCGAGCAGTTGGGGCGGTTCCTCGGCGCCAACCGGGCGTACCTCCTCGAGTACGACCTCGTGGCCCGGACCGAGTCCATGGTCCACGAGTGGTGCTCGCCCGACACCGAGCCGGACCTCGACCGCTACCGCGACATCTCGTTCGACCTCGTGCCCGGTGCCATCGCCAGGAACCTGCGGGGCGAGATCTCCGCCGTGGCCGACGTGTCGGCGCTCCCCGACGAGCTCGCGGGCGAGCGATCGTTCTTCGAGTCGGAGGGCCTGAAGTCGATCCTCGAGCTGCCGATCGCCGTCAACGGCCAGGTCATGGGCAACCTCGGCCTCGACTGGACGACCCGCCTGGCGACGTGGACCTCCGACGACCTCGTGGTGCTCAACATGTTCGCGTCGACCTTCGCGAGGTTGGCGGAGCGGCAGGAGAGCGACGCCGTGCTGGCCGACACCCTCGCCCAGCTCCGCATGGCGTTCGAGGGCTCGCCGGTCGCCCTCGCCCTGGTGGACCTCGACGGCCGCATGGTGCGGGTGAACCCCGAGCTCTGCCGGCTGCTCGGCCGCGACGCCCACGAGCTCGTGGGCGCATCGGCGCTGGAGCTCGTCGCGCCGTCGCACCAGGAGGCCTGCCTGCAGTGGGGCCTGGGGCTGATGCAGTCCGATTCGGAGCTCCCCACCATCGAAGCCCGACTCGCCGGGAGCGGGGACCTGTGGGTGTCGATCGAGCCGCGCGCGGTGCGGGACCGCACGGACGACGTCGTGAGCTTCGTGATCCGCCTCATCGACATCACGGAGACCCAGCGCGCCCGCGCCGCCCTGCGCGAGAGCGAGAGCCGGTTCGCAACGCTCGTCGACAACCTCCCCGACCCGGTCGTCCGCCTGGCGCGCGACGGCTCGCCCCTGTTCTCCAACGTCGCCGCTCGTCGCCTCCAGCTGGACCAGAACCGACTGCGCGGGGACGACGAGCTGCAGGCGCGCTTCCGTTCGGCGCGGCTCGCCGCGATCGAGACCGGGACGATCCAGTCGATGTCGTACGAGCTGATCGGCACCGAGGGCACCCGCTACCTCGAGACGCGGTTCGTACCCGAGACCTCGCAGGACCGGTCCGTCCGCTCGCTGCTCCTCGTGTCGACCGACCTCACGGACCGGCGGCGGAGCGAGGCCGAGCTGGCCCACCGGGCCAGCCACGACGGCCTCACGGACCTCCCCAACCGCCACCTGTTCCTGTCGCACCTCCACATCGCGCTCGACCGGCTCGAGCGGGCCGGCGACGGGATGGTGGCCGTCGTCTTCTTCGACCTGGACCGCTTCAAGGTCGTGAACGACTCCCTCGGCCACGCCGCGGGCGACGACCTGCTCCGGTCCGCCGCCCACCGCCTCCGGTCGGCGCTGCGTCCGGACGACGTCGTCGCCCGGCTCGGCGGCGACGAGTTCTGCGTGCTGTTGACCAACTGCCAGAGCGTCGCCCAGGTGATGATCACGGCGGAGCGGCTCCAGGGCGCGCTGGGGCGTGGCGTCGAAGTGGCCGGGCGCGACCTCGTCGTGACCGCCAGCGTCGGCATCTCCGTGACCGCGACCGGCAAGGAGTCGCCCGAGGAGCTGATGGCGTGGGCCGACGCAGCGATGTACCGGGCGAAGGAGTCCGGGCGTGACCGCATCCACCTGTTCGACGACGTGCTCGCCGGGGAGGTGCGCGAACGCCTCGACCTCGACCAGCGGTTGCGAAGGGCCGTCGAGCTCGACGAGTTCGAGGTCTGGTACCAGCCGGAGCTGGACCTGGCGACGGGTTCGGTGGTCGGTGCCGAGGCGCTCCTCCGCTGGCGGTCGCCCTCCGGCGTGGTCGGCGCCGCCGAGTTCATCGGCATGGCGGAGGAGACCGGCCTGATCGTCCCCATCGGATGGCGGGTCCTCCACGAGGCCTGCCAGACGGCAGCACGGTGGGAGGCCACGGGTCCCGACGGGTCACCGCTGGTGATCCGTGTGAACCTCGCGGCCCGGCAGCTGGACGATCCGGACCTGATCACCCGGGTGTCGGACGCCCTCTACAGCAGCGGGCTCCCGGCCTCACGCCTGTGCCTCGAGATCACCGAGACCGCGCTCATGGCGAACGCCGCGGCGAGTCGCGAGCTGCTCGAGGAGCTGGACGAGCTCGGCGTCGAGCTGGCGGTGGACGACTTCGGCACCGGCTACTCGTCCCTGTCGTACCTCAAGCAGTTCCCCGTCGACGTGCTCAAGATCGACAGGAGCTTCGTCGACGGGCTGCCCGACGACGGCGAGGACAGCGCCATCGTGACGACGATCATCCGGCTCGCCGAGTCCCTGGGCATGGAGGTCACGGCCGAGGGGATCGAGCACACCGCCCAGGCCGCACGCCTCGTCGAGCTGGGGTGCAGCCGTGGCCAGGGCTTCCTCTATGCGAAGGCCATGCCCTGCGACGAGCTGCTCCACTTCCTCGCCCAGCCGCCCACGCCGCTCTGACGGCGGTCCGCTCGCTCCCGGTCGAGCTGCCCGATCCGGGCTGCCGGTCGAGGTGTGCTCAGTAGGCCGACACGTCCACGTGCAGCATCCGGATGCCGCGCTCCCGCTGCGCCTTCGCCTCGTACATCGCCTGGTCGGCGGTGCGCAGGACGTCGGCCGAGGCGAGGTGGCTGTCCGTGCGACCGTGGACCAGCACGACGCCGATGCTGGCAGCGACCGTCGCGATCGGGCCCCGTGACAGCGCGACCGGCGCCGCCACCTCGACGCCCATCCGCTCGGCCATGGCCAACGCCTCCGCGGCGTCGGTGACCCCGGGGCAGAGCACCACGAACTCGTCGCCGCCGATGCGGCAGACCAGGTCGCCGTGGCGGACTGCCGAGCGGAGCCGTCGAGCCACCTCGGCGAGGACCTCGTCGCCCGCCTGGTGGCCCCACGTGTCGTTGACCTCCTTGAAGCGGTCGAGGTCGCAGAAGGCCAGCGCGAGTCCGCCCTCGAAGCGGCCCGAGGACCGGTTCAGCTCGTGGTCGAGGGCGTTCGACAGGCGGGCGCGGTTGCCCAGGCCGGTGAGGGGGTCGTGCAGCGCGTCGTAGGCGAGCCTCCGCTCGCGCTGGACGCGCTGGACCGTGAGCATGACGATCCGGGCGGCGGCCTCCAGGAGCGGGCCGTTGCCTTCGTCCCAGTAGCGGCGGGCATCGGGCATGTGCCAGCAGAGCGTGAGCATGCCGAGCACGGCGCCGTCGTCGTCGAAGACCGGCTGCTCGACGTGGGCCTGGGCATCGGCGCCCAGCGTCGCCCGCACCCTCGCCGGGTGCGCCACTCCGAGCGCTGCCGCCTCCACCGCGGCCGGGTCGCCCGGCAGCTCCAGGCGTTCCTCGCCGGCCCGCCGAGACCACCGCCACGACACCGCCTCGACCGCGCCGCGGTCGATCGCCGACACCACGGCCTCGTGGGCGTCGACCAGTTCGCCGAGCCGCTCGAGGATCTCGGCCATCGCGTCGTCGAGCCCGTCGACCGACACGGCGGCGCAGCGCGCGCCCACCCACAGGGTCGCCCGCTCCAGCGCGCGCCGTCGCTCGGGCAGCGCATGGCGCGAGGAGATGTCGCGGATCGACGCCACCAGACGCCCCTCGGGGTCGTCCGGCCGGTTGTAGACGGCGATCTCGCACGGGATCCAGCTGCCGTCGTGGTCGAGCATCCGGAGCTCGATGGGGCCGTGCGCGCCGGGGTGGTCGACCGACTCGAGCAGCGACCCGATGGTGTACTCGAGGTCGTCGGGGTGCACGAGGTCGAAGGCGCTCCGCCCGAGCAAGTCCTCGGGCACCCACCCGGCGATCCGCCGCACGGAGCCGCTGACGTGGCTGACGACGCCCTCCTCGGAGATCACGATGAGGACGTCGGGGTTGTGCTCGTCGGCGAATCGCAGTTCGTCGGCCGCCGGCGCGACGGGCATCAGTGCTCGCATCGCCAGGGCATCGGACGAGCCGGGCCGCTCCTTGATCAAATCAGTGGCCGGCGGCGTCCACGTCCGGTGGCCGGGTGGGCGGCACCCGCTCCGAGCCCGAGATGATGCGGCTCCCGCGGTCGTAGGTGAAGTAGTTCCACGCCCAGTTCACGAGCACGTTCGCCCGGTTCCGGAAGCCGATGAGCATGACGAGGTGCAGCGCCAGCCAGGCGAGCCAACCGACGGTCCCGGTGAGCTGCACCCCACCCGGCAGCTCGGCGACCGCTTCTCGCCGGCCGATCGTCGCCATCGAGCCCTTGTCGACGTAGCGGAAGGGCTTGGTGCGCTGACCGCGGAGGCTGGCCTCGATCTGCGCGGCAGCGTGGCGAGCGCCCTGCATCGCCACGGGCGCCACCTGCGGGAGCAGGGCGCCGTCGGGGCCGAGGGTGCCCGCGAGGTCGCCGACGACGAAGACCTCCGGGTGGCCCGGCACCGAGAGGTCGGGCTGCGTGACGACCCGCCCGCCCTTGGTCATCTCGACGCCCATCGTGGCGCCGAGGGGATGTGCCTTCACCCCGGCAGCCCAGATCATCGTCGCCGCACGCACCCGGCGCCCGTCGGCGAACCTCACCTCGTCGCCGGTGACCTCCGCGACGGCGGTGTCCACGAGGACCTCGACGCCGCGACGCTCGAGCGTGTTGCGAGCGTCCTCCCCGAGACGGGGCGCGAAGGTCGAGAGGAGGCGGTCCGTGGCCTCCACGAGCACGACGCGGGCGCGGCGGGTGTCGATCTGCGGGAAGTCCTTGTGGAGCACCGAGTGGAAGAGCTCGGCCATCCCACCTGCCAGCTCCACGCCGGTGGGGCCACCCCCGGCGATGACGATGGTCAGCGCACCCTCGTCGACCAGCTCGGGACGGGCGTCGGCCCGCTCGAACTGGAGGAGCACGTGGGTCCGGATGGCCATGGCGTCCTCGAGCGACTTCATCCCGAACGCATGCTCGGCGACGCCCGGCACGCCGAAGTCGTTGGTGACGGCACCGGCAGCGATCACGAGGTGGTCGTAGGCGAGGGCGCTGCCGTCGCCGAGGGCGAGCTCGCGCGCGTCGAGGTCCACGCCGGTGACCCGCCCGAGACGGACGTCCACGTTCCGCTGGCGCGACACGATCCCCCGGACCGCGTAGCAGACGTCGTCGCCGTCGAGACCCGCGGTGGCCACCTGGTAGAGCAGGGGCTGGAACGTGTGGTGGTTCCGGGCGTCGACGAGGACCACGTCGACCGGCGCGTCGGCCAGCGCACGAGCGGCGGCGAGGCCACCGAACCCGGCGCCGACGATCACCACTCGATGTCGACGATCGCTCATGCGGTCACGGTATCCAGCAGGTCCCCCCGCCGGTCCCGTGAATTTCGTCGCCGTCAGGTGGCGGCGATCAGCGCGATGACGGCGGCAGCGAGCCCGGGACCGCGGTCCTCCTGCAGGAAGTGCCCACCGCCAGCGATCGTCACGTGCTCGACGCTCGCCGCACCCGGGATCTCCTCGCGGAGCACGGCATCGGCGCCCTTCGTGATCGGGTCGCTGTCGCTGAAGGCGCAGAGGAACGGCCGGTCGAACCGGCGGAGCACTTCCCACGCCGCCCGGTTCGCAGGCGCTGCCGGATCGTCCGGCGACGCGGGCACGAGGACGGGGAACTGGCGGGCGCCCTCCTTGTAGGACTCGTCCGGGAACGGCGCGTCGTAGGCGGCGATCACCTCGGGCGCCAGATCCGTCGTGCAGCCGCCGTTGACGATGACACCCGTCGGGAACACCTCGACCGTCTGGCTGAACTCCCGCCAGGCCTCGAACGCCGAGCCGAGGTGGCGATCGCCGGTCGGCAGGAACGTGTTCGCGGCGACGACCCGGGCGAACCGGTCGGCATGCTCCCCCACCAGCCGGAGGCCGATCAGCCCGCCCCAGTCCTGGCAGACGAGGGTGATCCCCGTGAGGTCGAGGTGGTCGACGACCAGCTCCCGCATCCAGTCGACGTGCCGCTGGTAGGTGTAGTCCTCCCGCCGCGAGGGCTTGTCGCTGCGCCCGAACCCGACGAGATCGGGGCAGATCACGCGGTGTCCCGCCTCGACCAGCGGCGGGATCATGTGCCGGTAGAGGTACGACCAGGACGGCTCGCCGTGCAGGCAGAGCACCACCTGCCCGTCCTGCGGACCCTCGTCGAGGTAGGCGACCCTGAGCGTCCCGCCCTCGGCATCGTCGACGTCGACGAACGAGGAGTCGTACGGGAAGCCGGGGAGCCCGGCCGTGGCGTCGTCGGGCGTGCGAAGGACCTGCATCCACCTGTTCTTGCACGGTGAGTGCAAGTTGTCAACGACGGGGACCCGGCCCCGCCTCCTCAGAACTTGTTGCTGGTGAGCAGCGCGAGGACGCTCGACTCGACCACCCGGCGGGCGCGGGCCGCCGACAGGCCCTGCTCACGCCGGAGGGCGTCCCAGGCGGACCATCCGGTGACCAGCTCCACCGCCTCGACGAGGTCGTTGCGCGCTGCCCCGGTGCGCTTGGAGAGCTCCTTGCCGAACAGTGCGACGGCCTGCGATCGCAGCGCCGCCCTGCTCTCCTCCAGCAGCTCGGCGACGGCCGGGTGGAGGTGCAGCTGCCCCTTGACCACGCTGCGGAACGCCTGGACCTGGTCGTAGGCACGTGCCCGCTTGGCCACCAGGGCGGTGATGCGGGCGGGGAGGGCGGCCGTCGGCGCGACGTCGACCTGCAGCAGCGGTCGCAGCGCGTCGGCACGATCGGTGACGGCGGCGCGGATCAGCGAGTCGGCGTCGGGGAACAGGCGGTACACCGACCGGACCGAGATGTCGGCGGCCTCCGCCACCTCCTCGATCGTGGGCTGCCGGCCGGTCTCGGCCACGAGCTCGAGGTACGACGAGACCACGGCCTGCCGGCTTCGAGCCGAGCGGGCGCGCCGGCCGTCCGACGGGATGGTGTGATCGGTATTCGCAGGTGGCACGACACAACCCTACGACTGCGGCACGACGATCACCCAGCGACCGATAGCGTCGCGATCCGTGCGTCCCGAGAACCTCTTCCCGGACCGATCGCGTTGAGCGTCGAGCCCACCCACGAGGGGGCCGAGTGGGCCGCCCGGGCCTACGGCGCCACCAAGGTCTACGGCTCCGGCGACGCGGAGATCCGGGCGCTCGACGACGTGACCGTGGGATTCGCCCGGTACCGGTTCACGGCCGTCATGGGCCCGTCCGGATCGGGCAAGTCGACCCTCATGCAGTGCATGGCCGGCCTCGACTGGGTGACGTCCGGCCGCTGCTTCATCGGCGACATCGAGATCCAGGGGTTGGATCCGACGGCCCTCACCGTGGTCCGGCGTGAGCACCTCGGCTTCATCTTCCAGGCCTTCAACCTGGTGCCGTCCCTCACGGCGAAGAAGAACATCCTGCTGCCGCTGGTGCTGGCCAAGCGCGAGGTCGACACCGCCTGGTTCGACTACGTCGTCGCCACCCTCGGGCTGGGCGATCGCCTCACGCACCGACCCGCCGAGCTGTCCGGGGGCCAGCAGCAACGCGTCGCCGTGGCGCGGGCGCTGATCAGCCGTCCGGACCTGATCATGGCGGACGAGCCGACCGGCAACCTCGACTCCCGCTCGAGCGCCGAGCTGCTGTCGTTGATCCGTCGCAGCGTCGACGAGGGGCGGCAGTCCGTCGTGATGGTCACCCACGACCCCGCCGCCGCTGCGTACGCCGACCGGGTGGTGTTCCTGGCCGACGGGCGCGTCGTGGACGAGATGGCCACGCCGACCCGAGAGCTCATCATCGAGCGGATGGCGAGCCTCCGCCCGGCACCGTCGGCATCGGGCGGCGCTGCCTGATGTTCGACCTCACCTGGCAGAACCTGAAGGCCAACCTCGGCCGCTTCCTCGCGACGGTGGTCGCCATCGTCGTCGGCGTCGCGTTCCTCGCGGCCGGCCTGATGTTCACCGACGCGATCAAGGACGCGCTCGGCGGCACCGTCGAGCAGCAGTACGCACGCGTCGACGCGCAGATCCGCGACGACGCGTCCCGGCAGGCGGCGCCCGCCCACATCCCCGCGTCGGTCCTCCGGGCGGTCGAGGCCCTCCCCCAGGTCGAGGCGGCCGCGGGCGAGCTGAGCGGCCCTGTCGGGGTGTACCGCGAGGGTCGCCGGAAGCCGACGAGCCTCACCGGCCGCCTCTGGGTCGACGGGCCGCTCGGCGCGGTCGACGTCACCCGGGGTCGAGCCCCCACGGCCACCGGCGAGTTCGTGATCGACGAGCGCAGCGCCGACGACCTCGGCATCGCGGTCGGCGACGACGTCCGGCTCGCGACGGCGGCCGGTGAGCGGACGGCCGAGCTGGTGGGGCTCACCCGGTTCGGGGAGCAGGACGCCCAGGACCAGACGGGCACGGCGTCGTTCCCCGCAGTCGACGCGTTCACCACCCTCGGCGCCGGTGCGGAGGAGTACTCCCGGATCATCGTCGACGGCAAGGAGTCGGTGAGCGCCGAGCAGCTCCGAGCGGCGCTGGCACCGCTCACCCCCAACGGCGCGGCGCTGACCGGCCGGGCGCGGTTCCTCGAGGACGCGCAGGGCGACACCGCGGCGATCGCCGACTTGCTCCGCCCGGTCCTCACCGGCTTCAGCTACCTCGCGATCTTCGTGTGCGGGTTCGTGATCGCCAACACGTTCGCCGTGGTCCTGGCACAGCGGGTCCGCGAGCTGGCGCTGATCCGTGCCATCGGCGCGACGCCCGCCCAGGTCAGGCGGTCCCTGCGGCTGGAAGCGCTGGCCATCGGCCTCGGGGCGAGCCTCATCGGCCTCGCAGCGGGCTACGGCCTCGCCATGGGCGCGACAGCACTCCTCGACGCCTTCGAGATCCGGCTGCCGGGGGCGGGGGCGAAGCTCACGCTCGGCACCGTCGGGCTGGCGCTCGTCACCGGCGTGCTCGTCACCGTCGGGTCGGTGCTCCTCGCGTCGAGGCGGGCGGCGAAGGTCGCGCCGGTCGAGGCGATGAGCGCCAACATCGTGGAGCCCGCACCCAAGCGACGTTCGTCGCTCTGGTTCGTCGCCACCGTCGTGGGCGGCGCAGTCCTCGCCGTCGGCGGGTTCGCCGGGAACGGCTGGGGCATCGGCGCAGGCGCCCTCGTGTTCACGGTCTCCCTGCTGCGCAGCAGCCCGCTGGTCCTGGCCCGGGTGGCACGGCTCGTCGTGGGCGCCACCCGAGGTCGCAGCATGGCGACCCGGCTGGCGGCGGAGAACATCGTGCGGAACCCGCGCCGAGCGGCGCACACCGCGAACGCGCTGGTCATCGGCGTGATCCTGATCTCCCTCGTCACGACCGCGGGCGGCACCATCAAGGCGCAGGTGGTGGGCTTCCTGGAGGAGCTGTCCAGCACCGACCTGCTGATGGCCACGGACGGCACGCCGTTCCCGGACGAGCTGGTCACCACGACGCGGGGGATCGACGGGGTCGACACCGTCGCCACCGCGACCATGGGCTACGCCGAGGTGGACGGCACCTCCTCGACCGTGGCGACCGGCGACCTCGCCGACCTGTCCCGGGCCTCCGGCTTGAAGTCGCTCCATGGCTCGCTCGCCGAGCTGGGCCCGGGCGAGATCGCGCTCGTCGACTTCCAGTCGATGGGCGGCGGTACCGGCGGGCTGCGGCTCGGTCAGGGGATCGTCGTGACGCCCCTCGGCGGCGAGCCGGTCGAACTGAAGATCGGGGCGCTCATCCAGCCCAACGTGTCCGCCTTCCTCATCCAGAACATCGTCGCTCCCGAGACGTTCGAGCAGCTCTTCGGCCCCGAACACGCCCCGAGTCAGGCGTTCATCACCGTGGAGGACGGCGAGCTGCGCGATGTGCGGGAGCGGCTCGAGGAGCTGACCGACGGCTACAGCACGGTGTTCGTCACCGAGGGGAACATCGTCGCCGAGGTCGTCGGCGACATCCTCGACTGGATCATCAACGCCATCTCCGGCCTCCTCGCCGTGAGCGTCCTCATCGCCGTGATCGGGATCGTCAACACCATGACGCTGGCCATCATCGAGCGGCGCCGGGAGATCGGGCTGCTCCGCGCCGTCGGGATGATGCCGAGCGAGACACGGCGGATGGTCCTCGTGGAGGCGCTGGTGATCGCCGTCTACGGGACGATCATCGGCATCCTCGCCGGCGTCTTCATGGGCTTCTGCCTCACCCGCTCGCTGGGCGGCGCCGAGGCCACCGACCCCACGGTCGGCTTCGAGTTCGAGTGGACGAGCCTCGGAGTGATCCTCGCGGTCGGCATCGTCGCCGGGCTCGTGTCGGCGATCATCCCGATCATCCGGGTGAGCCGCACGAGGATCCTCGACGCCCTCGCCTGAGCCCCGTTCCCGCGGAACGGGTGGTCAGGTGCCGACGGTCGAGGCAGCGGCCACCCGGCGGAGCTGCTCCGCATCGGGTTCGAGGAGGGCGCCGGCGTCGACGGCACGGTCGACCGCCTCGTTCCACTGGGCCACGAAGGCGTCGTGATCGGGGTACCGCTGGGCCAGCGCCGCCGCGTCGAGCGGGACCGTCGTGCCGAACAGGCCGCAGAAGCCGGCGCCGCTCTGCCCGAGGCCCGACAGCACCGCGACGGGCACGTCCACCTGGGGTGTCCGCACGCCGCCCTTGGCGTTGCCGACCTCGTCGAGGACGTACCCCTCCCCTGCGTCGTCGAGCTCGAGCTGCGGCATCTCCGGCGGTGCCTCGCCGGTGCGGACCCAGTGATCGAGCGACCGGATCGCCGACCGCAGCACGTAGGTGTGCGGCCCGGTGTTCACCCCGGTGTCGCAGTCGATGATCCCCCCGTACACACCCGTGGGCGGGTCGGACATCGCGGCGAACAGCGCGTCGTCACCGCCGCCCGAGCCGTCGTCCGTGTCGCCGATCCCGAGCATGTAGGCGTCGGCGTGAGCCGTCCCCGCGACCTCCCACGACCGGTAGAGGTCCGTGTCCGGTTGGCGCGCGGCGGCAGCGCCCAGCCGGTCGCCCACCAGGTCGGTCTCCGCCAGGAACACGAGCACCGGGACGTCGAGGTCCGTCCTCACCCGGTTCGGGTTCGGGGCGGGGAACCCCTCCGCCAGCGGCGCACCGCCTCCGCTGCGGCTGTGGATCAGGTAGCCGTCGTACACGTCGAGCGTGGGAGCGACGGCGTTGACGTAGGTCGACAGGCGGAACGCCGACTGCGACTCGCCCACGGCGATGACGTATTCGGGATCCAGCCCACCGAGCGCGTCGCCGAACCACACGGCGGCACCGGCCTGGCTGAAGATGTCGTAGCTGTAGTCGTCGCCCGGATGGACGAGGCTGGCGTAGCGATCCGGGTCGGCGCTCTTCAGGGCGAACGCCGCGCCGAGCGGGTTGCCGCCGCCCACCACTCCGGCGGCCTGCGCCGACACGCCGACCCACGCCGCGCCGGATCGGACCAGCTCGTTGTGCGTGTACGTCCAGTCGGGCGACGCGTCCAGGCCGCCGGAGACGTTCAGCCACTCCACGAACACCGTGCCGGAGAAGTCGGCGGGGTCGACGGGGCGCCGCACCACGATGCGGGTGCGGTACTCGGCGGTCGCTGCGGGCAACACCGTCCACATCCCGTCGGAGGTGAGCGGACCGTCGGCCCCGTACGACGTGGCGGTGCCCGCCAGGAACAGCTCGGTCTCCTGGTACCCCAGCGTGGACAGGTCGAAGTTGGCGGGCCCGAGCGACGCGGAGCCCTTCCCTCCCACGACCGGACCCTCGACGCGGGGCGTCGTCACGGCGTCGGCGTCCGGTGGGCTCGACGGTCGCACGGCCCCCTGACCGTCGTCACCCGACGCGGTCGTCGACGGACGTTCTCCGTCCGAGCCGGTCGCCGTCTCGTCCGAGCAGCCGGCGAGCAGGGCGACGGCGACGATCCCGATGATGTGCAGGCGGGCACGCATGGCGGAGAGCTTGGCACCTCGACCGTTCTGTGTCGTGGGACGCGCCAGATCCGGCGCGTCTCACACCACAGAACGGTCGACCTCGAGGTGGCAGCGGAGGCGGCACTGCGCGCGGCGGGGATCGTTCGCGACGAGCTCCTCCACGACCAGCCCGCCGATGGACGCGGCGACGCCCTCGGCCAGCCCGAGGTGGAGATCGCACACCGTCTCCCGATCCGCCAGCACGGTCGTCACGAACGGGCAGTTCTGGAGGACGACGTCGACGCGGTCGCCGTCGCGCTCGAGCACGGGCTCGAAGCCGTGACGTGCCATCTCGTCGGCGAGCTGGGCTGCTGGGTCGTCGGCAGGCGACGGCGTCCCCGTCCGGGAGCGTCCCACCCGCCGGCCGACCTCGACCGGGCTCTCACCGCTCCGGAGCACCTCGGCCAGCCACACGGAGAGCCGCTCGTACGGTCCGCTCACACCCCATCGGCCGTCGGCGCCGGGATCGACCACGTAACGGAGGCGCGGGCGGCCTCGGCCCGTGGCGGGCGCCGTGCTCTCGACGAGCAGGCCCGCAGCGACCAGCTTGGCCAGGTGCTGGCGGATGGCGTTGTGGTTCAGCCCGAGGTGGGCGGTGAGCGTCGCCACGTCCACCGGCCCGTCGGCGGCGGCGATGTGGCGGAAGATCTCGTGGCGGCTCGGATCACCCAGCGCCCTTGCCTGCTCCTGCAGCGTCGACATTGACCCATCCCGTTGTCCGGCAGGACGGTTATTCTACCGGGGGATGGACAAAAGCGCTGGTGGCAACCGACCGACACGCCCGGAGCGCCCGGAGCACCCGCGGGTGCAGGCGATCGTCCTCGTCGTCGGGGTCACGTTGCTGATCGTGCTCCTCGCCCTCGTCACGACCCTCGGCGCCCGCTGACCGCCTGGCCCGTCAGCCCGTCAACCCGTCGACGGGCGCGGCGCCCAGGTCGGGTACGGGATCCCCGCGAGCCGGTTGATCACCAGCCCCTGCACGACGAGCAGGCCGACTGCGAGCATCAGCACCAGCAGCTGCTGGGGCTCGCGCAGGATCCCGAGCGACACGATCAGCGTCGTCGCCCCTGCAGGGGGATGAGGGACGCGGGCCAGCACCATCGCCCCGCTGGTGAGACCGAGCGACAGGGCGGCGGCACCCACCCGGGGTCCCGTCACCCCGGTCGCGAGCGCCGGCAGCTCGTCGGTCAGCCCGAACAGCACCAGCGAGAGGTACCCGGCGGCGGCCCCGATGAGGTGCCCGCCCAGCGTGTTGCGGGGGGACGACGCCGGGAGCAGCGGCGTGTAGAAGAGGAGGAACGCCGTCGGGCCCAACGACGGGAACACGAACGGCTCGCCGGTCAGCAGCGCGACGAGCGCCATGCTGCCGATGGCGATCAGCCCGTTCACGAAGGCGAAGGCGGCCATCACCGTCGTGGAGTCGTGGCGCTCGGTCAACGCCGTGAGGCGGGCCCGACGAGCGAGGCCGAGGACGATCGCTGCCATGTCCCCGCCGATGGGACCCGGGTGTCGCTGCTCGTCCTCGTCCATCGACCCCTCGTCCCTCATCGGAGGTAGCGGTAGAACGCCGCGGAACCCGCGCCGAGGACGACGGACAGTCCACCCGTGACCCACGCCAGGGCGTCGTCGTCGGCGAGCAGCGCGTCGAGCCCGACCGTCAGCAGGAACACCTGCAGCGAGAGCAGCACCACGACGAACACGCCGACCGCCGCCGGCACCTCGCGGCGGGCCCGGGCGCGACGTGGCGCCGTGCGGTTCACCGGGAGCTGCTGGGGCGGGATGGGCTCACTCGTCACGGCCGGCCCCCTCGCCTCGGGCGGCGACCGCCCAGACCACGCCGTTGCGGACCTCCACGTCGATGCGGCCGAGCGGACGCTGCGGCGGCCCGGCGAGGACCTCACCGGTCGTGGCGTCGAAGTGGCCCTCGTGGCACGGGCACTCCATCTCCCTCGTCTCGTGCCGGTAGTAGACGACGCACCCGAGGTGGGTGCACTTCTGGCTGAAGGCCCGGAGCTCGCCACCGGGGAGGTGCACGAGGATCGCAGGGTCGGCCTCGGTCGGGTAGTCGAAGAGGTGCGCGGCGCCCTCGGGAAGCCGGTCCAGCGCCACGATCTCCCTCGGCGTCCCCTCGTTGATCGACCGCAGCGACGACCAGAGGGCGATGCCGACGTTCCCGAGGGCGAAGCCCCCGGAGGCGAGGACGAGGTACCGGACGAACTCGCGGCGGGTGACCTCGTCCTCGCCCGCCGACGTGAGGGGGAAGTCCTGACGCCAGACCGGGTCGGGGAGCCAGACCTCGTCCGGATCGCCCGCCGGGTGCCCTCGACCGGTCATCCCACACCCCCCAGCTCGTCGAGGCCGAACGGGTCCTCCTGCCACGGCCGGGAGCCGGAGGCGGCCAGCACGTCGATCGCGCCGGGCTGGTCGGCGACCGTCCGGACCTTCGTGGACACGTACTGGTTGCCGAACCACCACTCGTGCACGAGCGTGCCGGTCCGGGTCGCCTCGAACTCCTCGGGTGTCCCGAACCACAGCGCCTCGCTCGGGCAGACCGAGGCGCACATGGGCTTCTGACCGACGGACGTGCGGTCGTAGCACATGTCGCACTTCATCATCTGGTCGTAGGCGCTCACGTACTTCGGCACGCCGAAGGGGCATGCCAGCACGCAGTTCGAGCAGCCGATGCACCGGGGCTTGAGCGACGACTGCACCACGCCGTCCTCGTTCTGCTTGATGGCATCCGCCGGGCACACCTCCGCGCAGGTGGGGTCCTCGCAGTGCATGCAGACCATCGGCGCCGTCTGGGTGGTGGCGAAGCGATCGATCTCCTCGAGGTGGATCATCGTGGTGCCTCGATGGGTGCCGCACTCCTCGCACGCCTGCACGCACGAGCGGCAGCCGATGCAGCGACTCTGGTCGATCACGAAGATGCTGTCGCCGAAGCTCCCCGCGACCGGCCGGCGGGCAGGCGTGCGCTTCACCCCGAGCTCGACGGGGACGCTGACCCCGCTCACCCGCCGCCCTCCCCCGGCTCCGACTGCGGGACGCGCCGCTGGTCGCCCCGCACCTCCCGGCTGACGAGCGCCATGTCCCGGTCGTCGACGACCGCGGTGCCCGGCGGGCCCACCCGTTCGAGGCGGACGGCCGACACCTTGAACTCCGGGATCTTCGACAGCGGGTCGAGGGCCCGGTTCGTGAGCTGGTTCGCAGCCTGACGTCCGGCCCAGTGGTACGGGATGAAGACGGTGTCGGGTCGGATCGTGGCGACCACGCTGGCGGGGAGGGTCATGGTCCCCCGCCGCGAGGTGACCCTGACGACGTCGCCGGTGGCGATGCCGTGCCGCTCGGCGAGGCGCGGGTGGATCTCGCACAGCGGCTCCGGGTACTGCTCGACCAGCGGGCCGATGCGGCGGGTCTGCGTGCCCGACAGGTACTGGCTCACGACGCGCCCGGTGGTCAGCCAGATCGGGTACTCGTCGTCGACCTCCTCGGCGGGCGGCCGGTAGCGGACCGGGTTGAACCGACCTCGCCCGTCGTCCGTGGGAAATCGTCCGCCCTCGAACAGCCGGGGCGTCCCGGGGTGGTCCTCGGAGGGGCACGGCCAGAACACACCGAGCTCCCGCTCGACGCGCTCCCACGTGATGCCCGCGTAGTCGGCGCTCCCGCCCTTCGAGGCGATGCGGAGCTCCTCGAAGATCTGCTCGGCGTCGGTGTACGGGAAGTAGCGACCCTTCCCGAGGCGGCGCGCCAGGTCGCACAGGATCTCCCAGTCGAGGCGGGCGTCGCCCGGCGGCGACTTCGACGGGTTGAGCTTGACGACGCGGCCCTCGACGGTCGTCGACGTCCCCTCGTCCTCCTCGTGCAGCGACCCCGGCAGGACGACGTCGGCGTGGAACGCGGTCTCCGAGAGGAAGAAGTCGATGACCGCGTAGAACTCGAGCTGGTCGAGGGCCTCCTTCGTGAACGTCGTGTCGGGGAGCGAGACCACCGGGTTGAAGCAGATCGACAGGAGGCCCTTGATCTCGCCCCGATGGATGGCTTCGACGATCTCCTCGGCGGTGATCCCCTTGCCGGGGATCTCGTCCACGTCGCACCCCCAGACCGACGCCACGTACTCGCGGTGCTCGGGGTTCGTGATGTCGCGGTTCCCGGGGAGCTGATCGCACTTGTGGCCGTGCTCCCGGCCCCCCTGCCCGTTGCCCTGCCCGGTGATGGTCGTGACACCGCAACCGGGCTTGCCGTACTTGCCCGTGGCGAGCCCGAGGTTGATGCACGCCCACACGTTCTCGACGCCCTTGCTCTGGTGCTCGAGTCCCCGAGCGTGCAGCAGCATCCCGGTCTCCGACGTCGCCCACCACTCTGCGGCCTGCTCGATGCGTGCGGCAGGGATGCCCGTGATGCCCTCGGCCCACTTCGGCGTGTGGTCGGCGACCGCAGCGGCGGCCTCCTCGAACCCGGTGGTGTGATCCCGGATGAAGTCGTGGTCGAGCCAGTCGCGCTCGATGATCACCTGCAGCATCGCCCCGAGCAGCGCCGAGTCCGAGCCGGGACGGAGGCCCAGGAACAGGTCGGCGGTCCGGGCGGACGGCGTGACGCGCGGGTCCGCGACGATGAGCTTCGCCCCACGGTCCCGTGCCCGCCAGATCCAGCTGGTGGTGATCGGCGCGCACTCGGCGATGTTCGCCCCGATCACGAACACGACGTCGGCGAGCGGGATGTCGCTCCAGGGGTTGCTCGCGCGGTCGATGCCGAGGGCCCGCTTGTTGGCCACGCCGGCCGACACCATGCAGAGCCGGCCGTTGTAGTCGAGGTTCGCCGTGCCCAGCGCGAGGCGGGCGAACTTGCCGATCATGTACGACTTCTCGTTGTCGAGCGAGACGCCGGACAGCATCGCGAACGAGTCGTTGCCGTACTGCTCCTGGATCCGGCGGATCTCGGCGACGGTGCGGTCGAGGGCGTGGTCCCAGCTGACCGGCCGGAAGCCGGCTGCGGTCGAGGGGTCGCGCTCCAGCGGCTCGAGGAGGCGGTCGGGGTGGGCGTTCTGGAGGTACCGCTTCACCCCCTTGGGGCAGAGCTTCCCCTCGTTGAACGGGAACTCGTACCAGGGCTCGAAGCCCACCACCTCGTCGTCCTTGACCTTCAGCACGATGCCGCACTGCTGGCCGCAGAAGCAGCAGTGCGTCTTCACCTCCCGGTCGTGGTCGATCCCCGCGTTCCACCCGCCCGGCGGCGCCTGGTTGAGGTGGGGCCCGTAGCGGGCCACGAGCGCCTCCTCGGTGAGGGGGATGCGCGCCATCAGCCGAACCCTCCGACGGCGCGTGACTGCGCGAGCGCGACGAGCGCCCGGCGACAGCGGGGGCAGTGGTCCTGGTAGTTCCCGCTGCCCGCGTCGGTGGAGTAGTCGAAGCCGACCTGGGGCAGCACCGTCTTGAGGTCGCCCATCTGCAGCTGCGAGGCGAAGGGCTGCTCGCACCGTGCGCACTGCTGCTGGGGACCGGCGGCGCCCTCGCGCTTGTAGTAGGCGACGCCGAGGTTCGCTGGGCGCTGGAAGATGTGGAACAGCTTCCCGAACGGGATGTACATCAGCCCGAGGATCACCGTGAGCGCGTGCACCGTGTTCAGGAAGACGTAGAAGCGACCCTCCATCCAGAGGTTCGAGGCCGTGAGCGCGAGACCCGTGACCGACACCGCGAACAGCCCGGCCAGGGCGAGGAAGTCGTTGGCCCGCTCGACGGCGATCGCTCCGGGGTCGCGCAGCCGCCGAGCCAGGAAGATGAACACCCCGGCGAGGACCAGCACCGCCGAGATGTCGAGCAGGTGGAAGGTGATCCACCCGAGGACGCTGCGGCTGTCGAAGCTGAAGGTGCCGATCTCGCCCACCACGGCCCGGTAGCGACGACCGTTCTGACCGACCGACTCGAAGTGCAGCAGACCGAGCACCAGCGGGAACGTGACCAGCGCCGCGAGGATGCAGCCCCAGAACACGAACTGGTGAGCGAGCCAGCGGCTCCTCGACCGGCGCCTGATGAACGACTGCACCATCAGATTCCCCACGACGAGGCCGGGGAGGGCCACGGCGTTCCGACGTCGGCTCCCCCGCCGTCGGAACGACTCCCAACCCCGCCGGTTCAGCATCGCCGTGGGTGGGCGACGCAACCAGATCAGGTAGCGGTAGACGACGGCGAAGACGGCGAACAGGGTGCCGAACAGGTAGCCCACCAGGGCGGCGTCGAACCACCGCAGGCGCCCGCTCCCGAGCACGGCGACCGCCAGCGCGACCAGGACCGCCAGGATGCCCCATGTCGCAGCACGCCGATCGATCGTGGCCAGTCGCGTCATCGCACCCCCGCGCGCATCACGTGGCCCCACTCTCGCACGTTGCCGGCCGGCGTGAGACGTGAAGTCCGATCAGCCGACGGGGGTGCCGACGAGCTGTGCACTGTGCACTCGTGCCACGTCGTGCGCCAACGCCTTGGCGCGCTCGGCCAGCGGGCCCGCCCACCCGTCGTCGATCGTGCCGGTGAAGAGCGCCAGCCAACGTTCGAAGTGCGCCAGCGTGAACGCGGAACGGGCATGGACCTCGCTGTGGGCACGGTAGGGGTTGCCGCAGTATCCCTCGATGCCGAGCAGCGCGCGACACCAGAACGCAGTCAGCTTCGGGAGGTGCTCCGCCCAGTCGACGGCCGCCACGTCGTTGAACAGCGGACCCAGCAGGTCGTCCTGGGCGACGTCCGCGTAGAAGCGCCGCACCATCTCGGCCACCTGCACGGGATCGGACAGGTCGAGCTCGGAGCGCGAGCGACTCGGAGGTCGTGTCACGAGGGACATCGCCCGAACCTCAGTGCGGGGCCGAGGCCCGGGCGGCGGCAGCCTCGGCGCGCTCCTCGCGGAGCGAGTGGGCCGCGCTGCCGAACATCACGCCGAAGCCCGGTCCACCCCACAGCGCGGCGAACCCCCCGACCGCGAGGCCGTTGACGACCTCGCCCGTCGTGGCCCAGACGCCACCACCGACGCCCACGAGCATCACCACGGTGCAGATGACCACCCAGATCCCGATCGACCGACCCAGTGTCGCTTCGGGCGGGACGGGCGCGGTGACGATGGCCTTGATCGGCGTGGGGAGGTCGGTGGCGTCGGACCTCGTCGGGTCGGTGGCGGTGCGGTGCTCTGCGAGGAGGCTCATAGTTCTGTTATAGACTAGAAGTATTCCGCACTCAAGCTGAACGGTGGTCTGGTGTGAGCGACACGATCGACGAGCTCCTCGACCGGGAGTACCCCTACGGCTTCACCACGGAGCTCGACACCGAGGTCGCTCCGAAGGGGCTGAACGAGGAGGTGGTGCGTCTCATCTCATCCAAGAACGACGAGCCCGAGTGGCTCCTCGACTGGCGGCTGACCGCCCTTCGGCACTTCCTCACGCTCGACGAGCCGACGTGGCCGAACGTCGAGTACCCGCCGATCGACTACCAGGACATGCACTACTGGGCAGCGCCCAAGCCCAAGGGTCCGGCCCCGACGAGCCTCGACGAGGTCGACCCCGAGGTCCGTGAGATGTTCGACAAGCTCGGCATCTCCCTCGCCGAGCAGGAGCGTCTGTCGGGTGTGGCCGTGGACGCCATCGTCGACTCGGTGTCCGTCGCCACGACGTTCAAGGCGAAGCTGGCCGAGGTCGGCGTGATCTTCTGCTCCTTCTCGGAGGCGGTCAGGACCCACCCCGACCTGGTGCGCCGCCACCTCGGCTCGGTCGTCGGCATCCGCGACAACTACTTCGCCGCCCTCAACGCCGCCGTGTTCTCCGACGGCACCTTCTGCTACATCCCGCCAGGGGTCGCCTGCCCCATGGAGCTGTCGACCTACTTCCGGATGAACGCCGCGGAGACCGGCCAGTTCGAGCGGACGCTCATCGTCGCCGACGAGGGCTCCACGGTCAGCTACCTCGAGGGCTGCACGGCACCGATGCGCGACGAGCACCAGCTCCACGCCGCGGTCGTCGAGCTGGTGGCGTTCGACGACGCCTCGATCAAGTACTCGACCGTGCAGAACTGGTACCCCGGCGACGCCGACGGGCAGGGCGGGATCTACAACTTCGTCACCAAGCGCGGACGCTGCGCCGGCGCCCGGTCCCGGATCTCCTGGACGCAGGTCGAGACCGGCTCGGCGATCACGTGGAAGTACCCGAGCGTGATCCTCCAGGGTGACGACTCGACGGGCGAGTTCTACTCCGTGGCCGTCACCACCAACCGCCAGCAGGCCGACACGGGCACGAAGATGATCCACATCGGGCGCAACACCTCGAGCACGATCGTCTCGAAGGGCATCTCGGCCGGCCGGGCGCAGAACACCTACCGCGGCCTCGTGAAGGTGCTGCGATCCGCCGAGGGCGCCCGGAACCACACGCAGTGCGACTCGCTGCTCATCGGTCCGGGCTGCGGGGCGCACACGTTCCCCTACATCGAGGTCAAGAACGACACCGCCCAGGTGGAGCACGAGGCGTCGACGTCCAAGGTCTCCGAGGACCAGCTCTTCTACTGCCGGCAGCGCGGGCTGAGCGTCGAGGACGCCACCTCGATGATCGTGAACGGCTTCTGCCGGGAGGTGTTCGACGAGCTCCCGATGGAGTTCGCCGTGGAGGCGCAGGCCCTGATGCGGGTCAGCCTCGAAGGGAGCGTCGGGTGATGCTGGAGATCCGCAGGCTTCGCGCCGCCGTCGGTGGCACGACGATCCTCGACGGCGTCGACCTCGACATCGGCCCGGGCGAGGTGCATGCCGTGATGGGGCCAAACGGAGCGGGCAAGAGCACCCTCACGGCGGTGCTCGCCGGTCGTGAGGGGTACGACGTCTCGGGCTCGGTGATCTACCGGGGGCAGGACCTGCTCGCGCTCACGCCCGAGGAGCGAGCGGTGGCCGGGGTCTTCCTGGCCTTCCAGTACCCGGTCGAGATCCCCGGCGTCGGCAACATCCACTTCCTCCGCACCGCCCTGAACGCCGTGCGGCGCGGCCGTGGCGAGGAGGAGCTGGACGCGCGGACGTTCCTCGCGCTGGCCCGCGAGCACATGGCACGCCTCGAGATGGACCCCGCGTTCCTCAGCCGAGCCGTGAACGCCGGCTTCTCGGGTGGAGAGAAGAAGCGCAACGAGGTCCTGCAGATGTCGATGCTGGAGCCCCGCCTGCTCTTGTTGGACGAGACCGACTCCGGGCTCGACATCGACGCGCTCCGGGTCGTGGCCGACGGGGTCGAGCGGCTCCGGTCGGCCGAGCGGTCGATGCTGATCATCACCCACTACCCCCGGCTGCTCGAACGGGTGGTGCCCGACGCGGTGCACGTGCTGAGCGCGGGTCGCATCGTGCGCTCCGGCGGTCCGGAGCTGGCGTTCGAGCTGGAGGAGGTGGGCTACCAGGTCGAGCCGGACCCGGCTCCCGAGGCCGTCGCCGCGACGGGAGCGCAGCGATGAGCGCCGCGGCGTTGCTCGACCGAGTCCTCGGGGAGGCCAGCCCCGAGGACGAACCACGCTGGGTCACCGAGGCACGCGACGAGGCCCGGCGCTGGTTGGCGGCCAAGGGCCTGCCCGGCCCTCGCGACGAGGCCTGGAAGTACACACCCCTCGCCGACGTCCTCGACGGGCTCCCGGGTGCGGTCGACTCGACCGGCACGTCCGGTCGGCACGGCGTGCGGGCGTCCGTCGTCGACAGCCTGCTCGGTGTGCCGGGCGGCGGCGCACGGCTCGTCTTCGTCGACGGCGTCCACCACCCGGGCCTCTCCGCGGCGTCGACCCCGGACGGGGTCACGTGCACCAGCCTCTCGGCAATCCTGCACTCCACGGCATGGGCACCCCGCTTCCCCGGGCTGTGGGACGGAGCGCAGTGGGACGGGTTCCGCGCACTGAACCAGGCAGCGGCGACCGACGCGGCCCTCGTGTCCGTGGCTTCAGGTCGACGTGCGACGCTGCCGGTGAAGATCGTCCATCTGTCACTCGGCGAGCCGACGCTCGGGGTGCGGCACCCTCGCACGTTCATCGAGGTCGGCGAGGGGGCCTCCGTCACGGTCGTCGAGCGCTACCTCGGCTCGGCCACCACCGGCCTGACCAATGCCGCCACGACCGTGGTCGCCGGTCCCGGCGCCCACGTCGGCCACCACCGCGTCCAGCAGGAGGGCGGCGGCGTGACCCACCTGGGCACGACGGCGATCCGGCAGGCCGCAGGCTCGGACGTGACCTCCACGTCGGTG
Source organism: Actinomycetes bacterium (assembly GCA_023437745.1). Classification (GTDB taxonomy): domain Bacteria; phylum Actinomycetota; class Acidimicrobiia; order Acidimicrobiales; family Microtrichaceae; genus JAEZFI01. Next base: position 1,307 of record JAEZFI010000054.1, on the reverse strand, counting down.
ATGCTGGGGGGCGGAGTGGCGAGACATGCCATCGCCGCGACGCTCGACGGGAGCGGCGCGACGGTGAGGCTCTCCGGTCTGAACGTGACGACTGCCGATCGCCGTCACGACCACACGGTCGACGTGACGCACGCCGCGTCGCAGTGCCAGAGCAGCCAGCTGTTCAAGGGGGTCGTCGCCGACCGTGGCCGCGGGTCCTTCAGCGGGCGCATCCTCGTCCCGGCCGACACGACGGCCACCGAGGCGCACCAGACCACTCGAAGCCTGCTCCTCGGTTCGCACGCGCAGGCCGATGCGCGGCCGTGGCTCGAGATCCTCGCCGACGACGTCGTGTGCACCCATGGCGCCGCGGTCGGACAGCTCGACGACGACGCGATGTTCTACCTGCGGAGCCGTGGCATCCCGCCGTCAGCGGCACGGGCGCTCCTCGTCACGGCGTTCGTGCGGGAGGTGCTCGACACGGTCGACGTGCCCGACCTCAGGGTGGAGCTGGAGGCTGCCGTCACCGAAGCGCTCGACGCGGTCGGTGACGCTGACGGCGGCGCGTCCGGGGCTGGGCGATGAGCGCTGCATCGACAGGCGACTGGATCGAGGTCCGGCGGGACCTCGTGGTGACGACGGTGCCTGCCGGGGCACCCGCTCGCCTCCCATCCGGCTCGCTCGTGCGCATCGTCCACGTCCTGGGAGGAAGCGTCACGGTGGCGATCGAGTCCGGCGTCCTGGTCCGGGTGAACGGCGAAGACCGCGACGCGCTGGGCCTCGAGCCGGCGGAGCGGAACGTGGCGCTGGCCGCCTCCCACGCGCCGTTCCACATGGATCGTGTCACGGAGGCGCTGCAGTCGGTCTACGACCCGGAGATCCCGGTCAGCATCGTCGAGCTCGGCCTCGTCTACCGCTGCGAGGAGGTCGAGCTCCCGGACGGGCGGCGCCGGATCGAGATCGACATGTCGATGACCGCCCCGGGTTGCGGCATGGGCGACGTGCTCCGCGCCGACGCGGCGAAGGCGGTCGACGCGGTGTCCGGCGTCGACGAGGTCGCGGTGGAGCTGGTGTTCGATCCCCCCTGGTCGCTCGACCGGATGTCCGAGGCGGCCCGCCTCGAAGTCGGACTGTTCTAGAAACAGCTTGCTCGGGGCTTCGATCGACCCGATCAGCCGGGTGGTCCGCGGGTGTGGATGGTGTTGCCGTGTGGGGTGGTCCAGGTGAACGTCTGGTCGGGGTTCGCGACGAGCGACCAGCCCCGCCGGTGCGTCACCCGGTGATGCCGCCTGCAAAGAGCGATCAAATTGATCATGTCGGTCGGGCCG
>JAEZFI010000053.1 GCA_023437745.1 Actinomycetes bacterium | reverse complement strand
TCCCGCCCCCGTCGTCACCCCGGCCGCGGTCCGCGACGGCGCGGCCGCACCACCGTCGAGCGCGAACCGCCGCGACGCCTGGGCTGCGCTCCGACCGAACCTCCTGGTGATCGGCTTCCACCTCGCTGCCGTCGCCGTGCTCGCGGTGGTCGCACCGTCCGACCGACAAACCGACCCCATCATCGGCATGGTCACCACGGGCATCTGGGTCCTCGCACTGGTCGCCGGTGTCCTCGGCGCGCTCTCCGGGCTGGCCGCATTGCTGGCGGATCGACGGGACCTCCCCGCCGTGCGCCGCTTCGCCGAGCGATCGTCGATGCCGTGGGCACGGCGTGCGGCCGCCGGCATCGCTGCCTTCGGTGCGAGTGCGACGACGGTGGTGGGGTTCGCCGGAAGCTCCGCACCGAGCACCGTCGCCACCACCGCGTCGCCCACGCCCCGCCCGGCAACGCCGGATCCGGTCCCGTCGAGCACCACCCCGACGAGCACGAGCACCACCTCGACCAGCACGAGCACCACCTCGACCAGCACCACCACGAGCACCACTGCGCCGGCGCCCCCACCGACGATCGCGGTCCTGACGTCCGACGCACTCGAGGCGCCAGTGATCCCCGAGGCCGCGCCCGCCGTCCCCGACACCTGGACGGTCCAACCCGGCGACCACCTCTGGAGCATCGCCGAGCGGACCCTCGCCGACCGCCTCGGCCACGACGTTCGCCCCACCGAGATCGCCCCCTACTGGGACCGACTCGTCGGCGAGAACCGCGACCGGCTCGTCGACCCCTCGAACCCCGACCTGATCCTCACCGGCCAGGTGCTGGTCCTCCCGGCACCCTGACCGTTCTGTCGCGTGAACCGTGACGCCGGCGTCACGCCCTACGCGACAGAACCGGAGAGTTCAGCCCAGGCGGAGGCCCAGCTCGTCGAGCTTCTTGTCCGCCAGGTCCTCGGCCACACCGAGGATGGCGGCGATGGCCCGCATGTCGTCACGGCGCACCGTGAGCACCCGCCCGTTGAAGTCCTGGCGCTGCACCTGGATCATCCGCAGGTAGCGGGCCAGGGTCTCGGAGTCGTTGTTGCCGAGCTGCTCGAGGCGGGTGAGGTCGATCTTGGCGCCGCCGTCGAAGTGGTCGACCCGGCGAGCACCGTTGCCGTTGCTCTCCTCGGCCTCGTTGTCCTCGTCGTCGAACGGCAGGAGCTGGTCGACGGGGACCCGGTAGAAGCGAGCCAGGCGATGCAGGCGGGGCACCGAGATGGCCCGCTCGCCCCGCTCGTACGCACCGAGGACGGAGGCCTTGAACTCCTGGCCCGACTGGGCCTCGACCTCCTGCAGCGAGAGCTTCTTCTGCCGGCGGATCACCCGTAGGCGCTCACCGACCTTCCGCCCGTAGCCCTGTGCGAACAGCAGCTCGTCGTCCTCGTATGCCGCCATTCGGCGCTCCTCGCTCCATTCCGGCTCATTCCGGCCCGCTGTGCCCCGACTCGGGTGTGACCTGCGCCAACCGAAGTTCAGCACTGTAGGTCACGAAGTCGTTGCTGGCCAACACTGTGAGTGACGCAAGGGCCCAGACGCAACGGGGAATTTCACCCTCCGTCGCCAAGCTCCCACCCAGCGAGCAGCGGCGCTCAACTCGCGGGGATGCGTCGACCCGCGAGCAGGGACCCCGCGACCACCGCGGCGGTCTCGGCCCGGAGGACGTGCGGTCCCAGCACGACGGCGTCGGGCGACAGCTCGACCTCGCTCGGCGACCAACCGCCCTCGGGGCCGATCGCCACCACGAGGTCGTCCACGGCGATCGGCCGGCCACCCATGTCGGCGCGCACCGCGCCGAGGGGACCGAGCACGTCCTGCGCCGTGGTCACCGGCACGACCTCGGGGAGCCACGCCCGGCGGCTCTGCATGGCCGCCTCGCGTGCGACCGTCCGCCACTTGAGCACCGCTCGCTCGCGCTTGTCGCGGTCCCAGCGGACCACGGAGCGCTCGGCCTCGAACGGCACGATGCGGTCCACGCCCACCTCCGTGAGCTTCTGCACCACGAACTCGGGCTTGGTGCCCTTCACCAGCGCGAACGCGACGGTGAGCCGCGGGTCGGGGACGGGCTCGGTGACCACCTCGTCGACGGGGACGAGCTCGGGGGCGAACGCCACGCGCCGCCACGAGCCCCGGCCGTCGCCGACGGTCAGCTCCTCACCCCGACGCAACCGCAGGACGCGCTGCGCGTGGTGGGCGTCCTCGGCGTCGAGGACGGGGTGGTCGAGGTCGGCGACGAAGAAGAGGGCGCCGGCGACCGGGACCACGTCAGCGGAACGCCGAGCGGATCTTCGAGAGGAGCCCGGTGTCGGGGCGCACGACCTCCTCGCCCCGCAGCTCGGCGAGCTGCTCGAGCAACGCCTCCTCCTCCTCGGAGAGGTCCTGCGGGGTGACCACCACCGCCTGGACGAGCAGGTCGCCGCGCGAGTTGCCGTGCGGCACGCCGCGCCGGCGCAGGCGGAACACCCGCCCCGACTGGGTGCCCTTCGGGATGACCAGGTCCTCGACCCCGTCGAGCGTCTCGTACGCCATGTGGTGCCCGAGCGCGGCCTGGGTCATCGAGACGGACAGCTCCTCGAGCAGGTCGTGCCCGTGGCGCTGGAACCGCTCGTGCGGCTGCGCCTTGATCTTCACGTACAGGTCGCCGGGGGCGCCGCCCCGCTGCCCCACCGCGCCGCGCCCGCTGAGGCGCAGGACGCTCCCGGTGTCCACCCCGGGCGGGATCGACACGATGTAGCTGCGGTCGGTGATGATGCGACCCTCGCCGGTGCATGCCGGGCAGGGGTCCGAGATGATCCGACCCTCGCCGCTGCACCGCCGGCACACGGTCGCCGACACGATCTGGCCCAGCAGCGTCTGGCGGACCGCCCGCTGCTCACCGGAGCCCTGGCAATCGGGGCAGGTCTCGGCCTCGGAGCCCGGGGCCGCGCCGCTGCCGCTGCAGTCCTCGCAGGTGATGGCCGTGCGGATGCTCACCTCGTGCTCGCAGCCGAACACCGCCTCCTCGAACGAGATGGTGGCGACGACCTCGAGGTGCGGGCCCTGCGCGGGACCCGCCGGGCCCCGGCGGCCACCGCCCCCGGCAAACGGGCCCGCCCCGCCGAAGAAGGCGTCGAACAGGTCGCCCAGCCCGCCCATGCCGCCCTGCCCGAACGGGTCACCGAAGTTCATCCCGTCGGCCGAGCCGAACTGGTCGTAGCGGGCACGCTTCTCGGGGTCGGACAGGATCTCGTAGGCGGCCGAGACCTCCTTGAACTTGGCCTCGGCCTCCGGCTCGTGCTGGTTGACGTCGGGGTGCAGCTCCCGGGCCAGCCGGCGGTAGGCCTTCTTGATCTCCTCCGCCGTGGCGGTGCGCGAGACGCCGAGCAGTTCGTACAGATCGGTCATGTTCAGCCCTCGGTCAACATCGACGAGAGCCGGTTGCTCACTGCCGACACCGCGGCGAGCGTGTCGCGGTAGTTCATACGGGTCGGTCCCAGCACCCCGACGGTTCCGGCGTGGCGCCCGTCCACGGTGAACGGCGCCACCACCACCGAGCACTCGGCGAGCGGCTCCACACCGGTCTCGGAGCCGATCGCCACGGTGAGGCCTCGGTCGAGCACGTCGTGGAGCAGGGAGACCACGACCAGCTGCTGCTCGAGGATGACGAGCACCTCGCGCAGCGTCTCGGATGCCTCGAAGGCGTTGGCGATGTTCGACGCCCCGTCCAGGAAGTAGGCGTGGCCCTCGTTCCCGGCGGCGGCCGTGATCGCGGCGAGCGTGTCGGCGACCAGCGCGTCGAGCACGCGGTCCCCCGTGGCGGGCGCTGCGCCCAACTCGTGGACGCCCTTGTCGACTGCCTGCGCGGCGCTGGCGGCGGCGGCCCGGCCGATCAGCTCGGGGTCGACGTCGGCGGGCGGTTCGATCGTGCGCTTCAGCACCGAGCCCGACGACAGCACGGCGACCACCAGCCACGTGCTCGCCGACAGCTCCACGAGCTGGACGGACTTCACGACGGCAGCGTCCGGTCGCTCGCCCACCACGACGGCCGTGGTGGCGGTCATCCGCGACAGGAGGCGGGACGCGTTCTTCAGCATCTCCTCCAGCTCGCCGTGGGCGTGGTTGAAGAACTGCGAGACCTGGCGGATCTGGTTCGACCCCAGCTCGCCGGGCTCACCGAGCGCATCGACGAAGTACCGGTAGCCCTTCTCGGTGGGGATCCGGCCGGCGCTCGTGTGGGGCTGGACCAGGTAGCCCTCGCGCTCCAGCACGTTCATCTCGTTGCGGACGGTCGCCGCCGAGACCTCGATCTCGGGGGAGCCGACCACGTGGCCGGACCCCACGGGCAGCGCAGTCTCGATGTACTGCTGCACCACGGCTCGCAGGATGGCGGACTTCCGGTCGTCGAGCATGAACCTGTCAGGGGTCGAGAGGGCTGGCACTCAGTGTACGCGAGTGCCAGCGAACACCTCGGGTCGGCCCGCCTACTCCTCGAGGCGGAGGGCGCTGATGAAGGCGTCGGAGGGGACCTCGACCCGGCCGAGGTTCTTCATCCGCTTCTTGCCCTCCTTCTGCTTCTCCAGGAGCTTGCGCTTGCGGGAGATGTCGCCGCCGTAGAGCTTGGCGGTCACGTCCTTGCGGTACGCCTTGACCGTCTGGCGGCTCAGGATCTTCGATCCGATGGCGGCCTGGATCGGCACGTCGAACTGCTGGCGCGGGATCAGCTCGCGGAGCTTGTCGACCATCTTCTTGCCGTACTCGTAGGACTTGTCCTTGTGGACGATCGAGCTGAACGCGTCGACCGGGTCGCCGGCGATGAGGATGTCGACCTTCACCAGGTTGGCGGCGTCGTACCCGACGGGCTCGTAGTCGAGGCTGGCGTAGCCCTGCGTCCGGCTCTTCAACTGGTCGAAGAAGTCCATCACCACCTCGGCGAGGGGCATCCGGTACTGCATCTCGAGCCGTTCGGGTGACAGGTACTCCATCTTCTGGAGCTCGCCGCGCCGGCTCTGGCACAGGTCCATGAGCGCGCCGGTGTACGTGGACGGCGTGATGATCGTGACCCGCAGGTAGGGCTCGAGGACGGTCTGCGTGGACCCGGGGTCGGGCAGGTCGGCCGGGTTGTCGACCTGGAGCTCGGTGCCGTCGGTCTTGATGACCCGGTACTCCACGGACGGCGCCGTGGCGATCAGGTTCAGGTCGTACTCGCGCTCGAGCCGCTCCCGGACGATCTCCATGTGCAGCAGTCCGAGGAAGCCGCACCGGAACCCGAAGCCCAGCGCGCCGGACGTCTCGGGCTCGTGGGTGAACGAGCTGTCGTTGAGCCGCAGCTTCTCCAGCGCCTCGCGCAGCCCCTCGAACTCGTCGCCGTCCACCGGGTAGAGCCCGCAGAACACCATCGGCTTGGGATCGCGGTACCCGTCGAGCGCCTCGGCCGCCGGCCGCGCCGCCTCGGTCACCGTCTCACCCGAGCGCGCCTCGCCCACGTCCTTGATGCCCGAGATGAGGTAGCCCACCTCGCCCGGGCCGAGCGCGGCGACCGGGGTCGGCTCCGGGCGGCGGACGCCGACCTCCTCGACCGGGTGGATCGTGGCGGCCTGCATGAAGCGCGCCTTGGACCCCGTCTTCAGCGAGCCGTTCACGACCCGGATCGAGCTGACCACGCCCCGGTAGGTGTCGAAGTGGCTGTCGAAGATCAGCGCCTGGAGCGGCGCGGTCGGATCGCCCTCGGGAGCGGGGATCCGCTCGATCACCGCGTCGAGCAGCTCGGGCACGCCCTCGCCGGTCTTGGCCGAGATGCGCAGGATCTCGTCGGCCGGGATGCCGAGCACCTGCTCGATCTCCGCCGCGTAGGTGTCGGGATCGGCGGCGGGCAGGTCGATCTTGTTGAGGCAGGCCACGATCTCGAGGTCGTTCTCGAGCGCCAGGTAGCAGTTCGCGAGGGTCTGGGCCTCGATCCCCTGGCTCGCGTCGACCACGAGGATCACGCCCTCGCACGCGGCCAACGACCGTGACACCTCGTACCCGAAGTCCACGTGCCCGGGGGTGTCGATCAGGTTGATCACGTGGCCCGAGTAGTCGAGGCGGACCGACTGCAGCTTGATCGTGATGCCGCGTTCGCGCTCCAGGTCCATCGAGTCGAGGTACTGGGCCCGCATCTCCCGGGGATCGACGGCGCCGCAGATCTCGAGCATGCGGTCGGCCAGCGTCGACTTGCCGTGGTCGATGTGGGCGATGATCGAGAGGTTGCGGAGGCGGGAGAGGTCGGTCACGTTCTTCTCGGTGCGAGGGGCGGATCGGCAGCGGGCCGTCCGGGCGAGGGCGCGTCGCGGAGGGTTCAGCGTACGCTGCGCCCGGCGGACGCCCGAATCAGGG
>JAEZFI010000005.1 GCA_023437745.1 Actinomycetes bacterium | reverse complement strand
AATCCGCGCCGAGAAGTCAGGGGTTCGGGGGTCAGGTGCCGGGCGGGGCGGGGGCCTTCTCGACGGGACCGCGCTCTGCGCGGGCCTCGAGCCAGGCGGCCCGCCGGCGCTGCAGCTCGGCGTTGGCCTCGGCGGCGGCGACGACGGCGAGACCCCTCGGCCCCACACCGGCGCGGTGCCGCACGAGCGATCGGGTCGCGGTGGACCACTGCGCCTTGTAGGGCTCGTCGCCCCGCAGGAGGTCGTACTCGGTCGCGCCCTCGCTGATCGCGAGCTCGATCGCCTCGGCCTTGAGCCAGGACCCCGAGCCCCGCCACTCGTGATCGGTGAGGCGACCCGCCTGGTAGAAGCACATCCGGTCCGCCACGCAGAGCTCGACCTCGATGGCGATCACGTTCCCGTCGGCGTCCACCAGCTCGACGAAGCGGACGTCGCCGGCCGCAGCCCCGTCGCGGGCGGCCGCGGCGAACCGCCGCCACGCGTGGGCGAACCCGGACTCGTCGCCCCACCGCTCGTCGTGCAGCTGCTCGAGCGCGGCGAGCGACGCGTCCACCGCGTCAGCCGGCGCGACACGGCACTCGACACCCAACTTCTGGAGGCGTTTGCGGGTGCGAGAGATCGTGCTCCGCAGCGTGCCCTGCCGCCCGGCGAGGTACTCGTCGATGCCGGCCGGGAGCGCTGCGTAGGGGGCCACCGACAGCGGCGTGGTGCGACCGCGCCCGGGCAGCGCGTCCAGGATGGCGGCGTCGGGCGCGACACCTGCGACGTCGACGACCCTCGACCCGTCACGACCCAGCCAGTGGCGCACGGCGTCGACCACCGCGCGGCGATCGGCAGGTGCTGCCACGAGGTCGAGGTGGTCGGGCTCGAGCGGTCCGTCGCCCAGCAGCTGCACCCACTCGCACCCGTAGCGGCGGGTCACCTGGAACGCCGCCCCGCCGAGCAGGCGCTCACCGTCGACGAGCAGCACGAACTGTGGCTCCCCCTCGGCGGTGTGGGCCAGCCACCACGACCGGAGGAACGGCGTGGGCAGCAGCATCGCCCCCACCAGCGCATCCCACTGGGCCGACCACGGCCCCAGGTCGGACCGTACGACCGTCTCCACGGTCCGGAAGTGTGCCATGCCCGGCAACGGCCCCTGACGCGAGCGACCGGGCGCCCCCCGTGGGAGACGCCCGGCCGCTCGTGGCGGAGACCGATGGACGGCTACTCGACAGTGATCGCCGTGACCATGCCGAACATCCCGTCCTCACGCTCGGCATGGTTGAGGATGTGGCAGTGCCAGACCCAGGCGCCCGGTGCCTCGGCGTTGAAGAGAACCGTGTAGCGCTCACCCGGGCCGACCGTCACCGTGTCGGCGTAGTACGGGTTGTCGAGCGGGATGCCGTCCCGGGCGATCACCAGCTGCGGGAACTGGTGGAGGTGCATCGGGTGATACGTCAGCCCCTCGTTGTAGTAGTTGACGATCATCCAGTCGCCCTGCTTCAGGGCGTAGGCCTCGGTGGCGGGGAACGACTTGCCGTTCAGCGAGAGGCCGATCACGCCGGCGTCGTTGAGGACCATGTTGTGCTCCTGGGCGACCTTCAGGTCGGCCGGGATAGTCACGCCGCTGACCGTCTTGCCCCGGGGGACGAGGAAGTCGGACATGCCGCCGCCGCCCTTGGGCGAGAAGATCATCGAGCCCCACATGCCGTTGGGGACGGTCATCTGGCCGTGGTGGTGCGGGTGGTACATCGCGACGGCCGGCTTGGTCACCGTGTACTCGTAGGTGAACTCGCCACCGGCCGGGATCAGGTCCTGCGTGATGGGGCTCACGCCGTCCATCGAGTTGGGCAGGATCATGCCGTGCATGTGGACGTCGGTCCCCATGGGCAGCTTGTTGACGACCTTGATCCGGATCTTGTCGCCGACCTCGCCCCGCAGCGTCGGGCCGGGGACCATGCCGTTGTAGGTCCAGGCCTTGACGATCTTGCCGGGCTCGACCTCCCAGTCGACGATCTCGGCGGTCAGCGTCCACTCCTTGGCGCCGTCGGCGGCGATCGGCGGGGCCAGCTCCTCGCCGCCCTTGCCCTTCGTGTTGGGCTCGCCGCCGATGCTGTCGAGGAACGGCTGGAACGACTTCAGCATGTCCTCGTCCATCTTGGCGTAGTTCACCGTGGCACCGCCGCCGGCAGCGTCGCCGCCGGAGTGGTTCGTGTGGTCGCCGCTGGCGCCGGCGGCCGCCGCCTCGCCGGCCGCTGCGATGGTGAGGGTGCCCTTCATGCCGGAGTCGGCGTGGCCCACGACCGAGCAGATGATGTCGTAGGTGCCCTCGGCCAGGCTCGAGAGGTCGAAGGTGGCGGTGCCGCCGGCCGCGACGAGCTCGCTCGTGATGTTCGCGCCCTTGATCGAGACGTTGTGGCCGACGGAGCCCGAGTTGGTCAGCGCGAGGCTGCCGCCCACGGGCACGGTGATGTCGGACGGGGTGATCGCGAACTCCGAGAGGGTGACCGCCACGGGCGCCGACGCCGCAGCGCCACCCCCGGTCGCCGACTCGGCCTTGTCCACGGCCCGGATCGAGAACCCGATGGCCGCCACGGCGACGATCACCGAGAAGAGGCCGACCAGCACGCCGATGATCGACATCTGGTCACGTTGCTCACTCATTGTGTGCCTTCCGTTCGTGGGTCGGTTTCTCCGCCGTGGCTCCACGGCCCTGACCCGGGGTCAATTCTGGTGGAGCCTATGAGAGGCCGTTCAGGGTCGAACATCATCGTGAGCAGGACGTTTGTCCCGGCAAGGTGTCGGCGGTCACCGGCGCGGTGCCGGCGAGCGATGGGCCCGATCGCGCCCGCCGATCACTCGCGGTGATGGCGGCGCTCGTCGAGGCGAGCTGCGTACGCCGCTGCCTCCGTGCGCCGGTTCATCCCGAGCTTGGCGAGGAGGTTCGACACGTAGTTGCGCACCGTCTTCTCGGCGAGGTGCATCCGCGCGCCGATCTCCCGGTTCGAGAGCCCTTCGCCCAGGAGGTCGAGGATCCGGCGCTCCTGGGGGGTGAGCCGCTGCGCGTCGTCGGGCTCGTCGTGCCCCTTGCGGATGCGCTCCAGCACACGCGCCGTCAGCGCCGGGTCGAGGAGGGACTGGCCGGCGCCCACGCGCCGCACCGCGTCCACCAGGTCGGAGCCCCGAACCTGCTTCAGGACGTACGCCGAGGCGCCCGCCATGATCGCGTCGAACAGCGCCTCGTCGTCCCCGAACGACGTGAGGATCACGCAGCGGAGGTCCTCGTTGGCGGACCGCAGCTCGCGGCACAGCTCCACCCCGTTGCCGTCGGGGAGCCGCACGTCGAGCACCGCGACGTCGGGCCGGCACGCGGGCACCCTGCGGAGCGCCTCGTCGACCGATCCGGCCTCGCCCACGACCTCGATGTGGTCGTCCATCTCGAGGAGGTCGCGGACGCCTCGGCGCACGATCTCGTGGTCGTCGACCAGGAACACGCGGGTCGGAGCGTCGGATGCCATCGGAACATCCTGCCGTGTCCGCCCGCCCGACGCGTGCTGGGGACAACCCCACCGACGCGACGGCAGTCCGCATCATGGCGACCGCGCGAGGGGTTCCATACGGTGAGACCTGTGATCAGCGACCTGTTCCGACCATGGCGCACCTCGGCGACCTGGCGACGGCTGGCCTTCCTGTGCATGGACCTCTGGGCGGGGACCATCTCGTTCTCGGTCGTCCTGCCGCTGGCGGTGACGGCCGCCAGCCTGATCGTGATCTTCCCCGCGGCGGTGATCCTGGGGATCCTCACGTTCTGGTTCGTCGGCGTCTTCAGCCGGGTCGAGCGGTCCCGCGTCCGGGAGCTGCTCGACATCGACCTCCCCGCCCCGCCGCCGATCGACCGGAGCGGCACGAGGTGGCAGCAGCTGCTCCGACCGTTCCGCGACCGCGTCCGGTGGACGTCCCTCGCCTACCTCCTGCTCCTCCTGCCGGTGGGCGCCCTGTGCACGGCGATCGTCGTCACCGTGTGGGCCGGGTCGGCCACCCTCCTCGTGCTCCCGCTGTTCGTCGACGAGCTCCCCGACGGCGTGGCCCGGTTCGGCCTCTTCGAGCTCCGGGGCGGGTCCGCCTGGATCGCGACCGCCGTCGGCGTCGGCGGCCTGGCCGTCGTGGCGCCCTGGGTCACCACGGCGCTCGCCGACGTTCGCGGCACGCTCGCCCGGAAGCTGCTGGCTCGGCCCATGAAGGACGAGTTCGAGGCCCGCGTGATCCAGCTCGAGTCCAGCCGTGTCGCCGCCGTCGACAGCGCCGAGAGCGAGCGACGCCGCATCGAGCGCGACCTGCACGACGGTGCCCAGCAGCGGCTGATCGCCGTGGCGATGGACCTCGGCGTCGCGAAGGAGCGCCTCGTCACCGACCCAGACGAGGGCCAGGCGATCGTCGCCCACGCCCATGAAGAGGTGAAGGCCGCCATGAAGGAGCTGCGGGACCTCGTGCGAGGCATCCACCCGGTCATCCTCGAGGACCGCGGCCTCGACGCCGCCCTGTCGGCCGTCGTGGCCCGTTCCCCCGTCCCGGTGCGCCTCGACGTGCGCGTCGACCCGCGGCCGGTGCCGGCCGTCGAGAGCGCCGCCTACTTCATCGTGTCCGAGGCGCTCGCGAACATCGCCCGACATGCCGAGGCCCGCTCGGCGGAGGTTCGCATCGACCGCGTGGGCAACACGCTGACGATCCGGGTGACCGACGACGGCGTGGGCGGCGCCGACCCCTCGCGCGGCACCGGGCTGAGCGGTCTGGCCGACCGGGTCGCCGCGCTCGGCGGACGTACGGAACTGGTGAGCCCCGTCGGCGGGCCCACACGACTGACGGTGGAGATGCCATGCGGATCGTGATCGCCGAGGACAGCGTGCTCCTCCGGGACGGGCTCAGCCGCCTGTTGGGCGACGCCGGCCACGAGCTGGTGGCCCTGGTCGGGGACGCCGACTCGCTGGTCGATGCCGTCCTCGAGCTGCAGCCCGACCTCGCCGTCGTCGACGTGCGGATGCCACCCACCCACACCGACGACGGGCTGCGCGCTGCCGTGGAGATCCGCCGACGCTCCCCCGAGGTCGGGATCCTCGTGCTCTCCCAGTACGTCGAGGAGCAGTACGCCCGAGAGCTCCTCGCGGGCGACTCGAGCGGCGTCGGCTACCTCCTCAAGGACCGGATCGCCGACGTGGGCGACTTCCTCTCCGCCGTCGAGCGGGTGGGCACCGGCGGCGCCGCCTTCGACCCCGAGGTGGTGTCGCAGATCCTCGCCCGCTCGTCGCGCCAGGACCCGATCTCCCGGCTGACGCCCCGCGAACGCGAGGTCATGGCGTTGATGGCGGAAGGGCGGAGCAACACGGCGATCGCTGCCGCCCTCGTCGTGAGCGACGGCGCCATCGAGAAGCACGTGAGCAACATCTTCGCCAAGTTGGACCTGCCGCAGGCGGAGACCGACCACCGCCGGGTCCTGGCCGTCCTCCGCTGGCTCGAAGGGAGCTGAGATGACCACGACCCCCACGGTCCCCGCAGCGCCGAGCGCGCCGGCGGCGCCGAACCCGTCGGCGCCGGCCCGGTCCGGTGTCGGCACCTTCTGGCGGGTGGCCGGCATCGTGACCATCCTGGCCACGTTCCTCTGGGGCGGCGTCAACATCCTGTCCCTCCTCGCCCACACCAGCCGCACCGCCGACGACGCCATCCCCGCCGCCGGCCTCGACGCCATCCGGGTGCGGCTCGACAACGGCGAAGCACGGCTCGTCGGAACGACCGCGTCCACCGTTGCCGTGCACGCTCGCATCGACGAGGGGTTCATCGCTGCCGACTACCGCGTCGAAGTGGTCGGTGACCGGTTGGAGATCGTGGGCGGCTGCTCGTGGGTCGCCGACTGGCGTTGCTCGATCGACGTGACCGTCGAGGTGCCGCGCGGCCTCGACGTCGAGGTGAGGACCGACAACGGGACGGTCTCGGCCGAGGACCTCGACGGCAGCCTGCAGTTCGAGTCCAGCAACGGCGATCTCCGCCTGGCGAACCTCGCCGGGGTCGTCACCGCCGAGACGGACAACGGCTCGGTCGTCGGCCGCGGCCTCGATGCCGACACCGTCGTCGCCACGAGCGACAACGGCGACCTCGACCTGGAGCTGACCCGCCCGCCCCGCGGGGCCGTGGCCACGAGCAGCAACGGTGACGTCGACGTCCGCCTCCCGCGGGACGAGACCGCCTACGCCCTCGACGCCACGTCCGACAACGGGTCGCTCGACACGCAGATCCGGACGGACCCGGGCAGCGATCGGTCGATCCGGCTGCACTCGGACAACGGCGACGTCAGCATCCGCTACGCGAACCGCTGAGCCCCGCGTTCTCGGCGCGGAATGTCCCGCCGCACGGGACACTC
>JAEZFI010000333.1 GCA_023437745.1 Actinomycetes bacterium | reverse complement strand
CGGGTCGACCGTGCGACGAACCGGCACGGACGCCTCGGTGGGCACCTCGCCCCGGTGGCGCTGCAGGGCCACCGACGCGACGGCGCGGGCAGCCGCCAGGTCCGGTTCGTCCAGGACGACCACGGGGCGACTCAGCACGTCGGCGATGATCTGCGCCCACCCGTCGGAGCGGGCGGCACCCCCGCCGAAGACCACCTCGCCGGCCGGGCGCCCGCTGAACGCCTCGACGTGCGGGAGGAGCCAGCGGAGGTTGTGGGCGGTGCCCTCCACCGCGGCGCGCACGACGTCGACCCGCCGCGACTCGAACGACAGGCCCAGCAGCGCGCCACGCTGCCCCCGGTCCGCGCGGGGCGAGAGGGATCCCGCCAGCCAGGGGAGGAACAGCAGGCCGCGAGCGCCCGGTGGTGAGGCCTCGAGCGCGGCGTCCAGGTTCGCGAAGCCGTCGGCGGCGCCGGGGTGGCCGAGCACGTCGTCGGCCAGGAGGAGCTCGTCGAGGACGTGGGCGACCGCCTTCCCGGCGACCCCGTTCTCGGCCCACACCAGATAGCCGTCGGGCACCGGGGCGGGCATCGAGAGGACCTCGTGGTCGAGGTCCACCGCGAGGCGGTCCATCCCCTGGAGCAGGACCGCCGTGGTCCCGACCATGAGCCCGGCCCGGTCCGGTCGGAGCGCGCCGGTCGCGAACGCCCCGGCGTGGCTGTCGTTCATGCCGACGCGGACCTCGACCCCGACCGGCAGGCCCGTCCGGGCCGACGCCTCGGGGGTGACGGTGCCGGCGACGCCGTCGATCGGGACGAGCGGAGGGAGCCGGGAGGCGTCGATCCCGGCGAGGGCGATCAGGTCGTCGTCGTAGCGCTCGTGGCCGACCGTCCGGTTGTCGCACAGCTGCGAGGTGAATTGGGTGCACTGGGTGGCGTTGACCGTGCCGGTGAGCCGTGTCGTCACGAAGTCCATGACCTCGAGGTACGCCGTCGTGGCCTCGTGCACCTCGGGCCGCTCCAGCTGCAGGTGGAGCACGTGGGCGAGGGACAGGCCGCCGCCGATCGGCGGGATGCCGTGCCGCTCGACCCACGTCGCGAACGCGTCGGGATGGCGCTCCATGATCGCCCAGCAGAGGTCGGTGCCCCGCGTGTCGAAGTACGTGACCATCGGCGCGAGGGGTCGGAGGTCGGCGCCGACCGCCACGGTCGAGGAGTACTGGCTGCACACCCCGACGGTCGACACGCCGGCCGCTGCCGGCGCGGACGCGGTGAGCTCCGTGAGCGCGTCGCACACGGCGTCCCAGACCGCCTCGGCGTCCTGCTCGCCGATCGACCCCCGCAGCGTCGTGGCGGTCGGGCGGCTGGCTCGCGCGACCAGCGTGCCGTCCTCGTCGATCAGCACCACCTTCGTGTTGGTGCTGCCGACGTCGATGCCGATCGCGTGCCCCACGTCAGCCCCGAACGGTGCGCCGGACCAGCTCCGGGTCCGCTTCGATGTCGGCGTCCCGGAAGCGCAGCGGTCGCACCGCCTTCGCGGCGTACGCCGCCGTGCCGTCGTGGTGGTGCGGGGAGCGGGCGTCGCCCGACTGGCCGTACGACAGGAGCCCGACGCCGTTCGGACCGTCGTCGGTCAGCTCGACCGCCATCACGCAGCTCGTCCCGTAGTCGCACGAGTAGCCCCCGGCACCGAGGCCCGTCCGCTCCCGACCCGTCAGGGCGACGGGCTTGGGGGGTGTCGGCTCGAGGGACGCCGACGGCAGCGCGCCATAGGGGGTGAGCACGTTGAGGAGGCCTTCGACCTCTCCGCCGCCGTGGACGGGAACTCGTGCGTCGCCGCGGGCCGCCCACTGCACGTCGCCGAGCGGAGCGTCGAGCGGCACCCCGGCGGCGTCGAGGACCCGCACGGCATGGCCCAGGGCGTGGAGGACCGGGTCGGACTCGGGCGGCCCGTCGGGCGGCGCGGCGAGCGCCCTGGGGGTGGCGACCGGATCGTCGGGGTCGAACGGCGTGGCGAACAGCGGGCCGGCGTCGCGCCAGGCCGCGTCGGGGAGGCCGCCGATCAGCTCCCGCCAGAGGGTGGCGCCGACCGAGTCGAGGTCGTAGCGCCGATCCCACCGGGCGAGGATCTCGCCGGCGGCCGCCAGGTCCGCGACGTGGCCCTCGACCGTGATGGTCCCGGCGGTCCGGCAGCGCTCGACCACCTCCCTCACGAGGAGCTCGGCGCTGAGGCTCTCGTTGGAGAACAGCGCGTCGATCACCGTCTCGGTGGTGACCGACCCGGTGGACGCGAGGTGGTGGGCGGTCCGGAGGTTCTGGCGTGTCCTCAGGCTCCGGGGCGTCCGCTCCAGACCGCACAGCACGGGGTAGCCCTCGAGCAGCTCGTCGGGGTGGGTCAGCCAGTGCGAGTCGTTCGCGTTGACCACGACGTCCCGGCGCTCCATCTGGGGGAGCGCGTCGAACGGTTCGAGGCCGGGGGAGCGGGCACCCGGGCGCTCCTGCCACTCGTCGGCAGGGTCGCTGCCGTCGAGGAGGGCCACGCGGTTCTCGAACAGCAGGGCCGCGATGAGGTCGTCGCGCAGGCGATCACGGAACCGCTGCTGGGCGTCGGGGGTGAGCGCCGGCGTCGCCGACGCGTCGGCGTACCAGCAGCGCCCGGAGCGATCGGCGGCGAGGGTGTTCACCCACGGCAGACCCTGCACCTCGGCGAAGACGGCACGGAACTGGTCGAGGTCGGTCGCGGCGTCCATCCCCAGGAACTGGCGCAGGACGCCCACGTTCTCGACGTTCGCGTCCCGGAAGGTGAAGCCGATCTCCATGCCCCAGCCGACGAGTGGCAGGTTGATCATCGGGCCGTGGTGCGAGTGCCAGAGGAGGCGCTCGATCGTCCGGACCGAGCCGTCCTCGTCGCGCACCTTCAGCTGGTGGAGCGTCGACGACATCGACCGCTCGCCGTCGCCGTACCGGTAGCTGGTGGGGTCGCCGGGGACGAGGTCGAGCCGCTGCACCGTGAACCGGTGGCCGCAGCTGAAGGTGTGCGCCCACGCCACGCCCTCGTTGAAGCCCATCTGGACCCCCGGGGTGCCGAGGAGCGAGACCCCGTACACGTCGAGCTCACCCGGGATGGTGAGGTGGCACTCCCAGAACCGGGCTTCGCCGTACCACGGGAAGTGCGGGTTCGCGAGGACGAGGCCGTGGCCCGAGGCGGTCGCGTCGCCGCCGAAGGCCCACCCGTTGCTGGCCGCGCCGCTGCTGCCCCCGAGCGCGTCGATCGGGGACGGTGCGGCCGGCCCGTCGGGCCCGGGCGCGACCGCGCGTCCCACGAGGCCGGCCAGGTTCCGACCGCTCGCCATCAGCGTGACGTCGGCGAGGTGCGCGTAGAAGTCCGTCTCGGTGATCGGGCGGATCCACCCGCCGCCGCTCCCGCCGAGGTCGACGGCGTCCCGGCACCAGTCGGGCAGGGCTCCGGTGTCGTGGGCCTCGGCCAGCCAGGCGTTGTAGCCGGCGACGTAGCCGGCGGCGAGCTCCCGGAGGTGGTCGGGCTGGGCGTCGCGGATCCGCTCGCCCATGCCCACCACGTCGAGGGCGAGGTAGCCGAAGTCGCTGGCCACGTTGGCGTCCTCACGGCCTCGGCCGAAGTGGAGCGCCCGCTCAGACCGGACCTTCACGACCTGGTCGGCGATGGCGGGGAGCTGGTCGCGAGCGCAGGCCCATCCCTGCCCGAAGCCGAGGCTGCCCCAGTCGTCGGCCCGGATGTGGGCGACCCCGTGGGTCGTCCACCGGATGTCGGCCTCGTAGCGATGTGTCCCGTCGGTCATCGCCGCAACGTAGCCCCGGCGGCACGCAGGACCGACGGTCGACGGAGCGTGCGTCTCGCGCACGCAGGGTCGACGGTCGACGGAGGGTGCGGGGTGGCGGTCAGTCCGCGGCGAGCCGGGCGGCGGCCTGGTGGGACTCCTCGGCGAGGTGCTCCTCCAGGCCTGACACGATCGCTCGCTCCACCTGCCCGCCGACGAGGAGCATCCTGACCTTCAGCTCGCCGGCGACCCGCCGGACGGTGCCCGCACCGTCGGCCTCGAAGCGTGACGTGAGGCTGGCGGTCAGCTTGTCGGCGTAGTGGTCGGGGTGGAGCACCGTCGTGGCCGTCATGGGCCCGAACCGGTAGAGGGTCTCCTCGGTCCACGAGAGGCGGTCGGGGTCGACCACCGCCGTCACCGCGCCGGGGAGGTGGGCGATGAAGCGGTAGTGGAGTCGGACGCTCGCCCCGTCGTCGACCTCCGTGCGGTCGACCAGCGTCGGGGTGTCCACCTTGGTCAGCCCGGTCAGCGACGTGTGGAACGCCGGGTCGGCGTAGAGCCGGATGGCGGCGGCCGGAGGCCCCGGGAGGCGCTGGACCAGCTCGAATCGCACCCGGCGACGATACCGGGGCGAGCCGCCCGGGTCGGGGAGCCGGCTACGGCAGGTTCGAGATCGCGTCGTCGAAGACGCTGAACAGCGCCGGCCCGGACTTGTCCTCACGGGTGAGGATGCCGAGCTTGCGGCAGGCGGCGAGGAGCTGACGGGCCTCGCGCCCCGGCCAGGGCCGCGGGAGCAGCTCGGGCGGCAGGAGCGGGTCGATCTCGAAGCTCTGGTTGAACCGGATGGCGATGAGCAGCGCCCCGGGCAGCCACTCGGCCTCGCTGATCTTCCGCCCCGAGCGGCGCATGCGCTCGAGCATCGCAGGGACGTCCCGGTAGGCGTCGATGAAGGCCTGGTACCGCTGCGCGATGTCGTCGAGCGGCCAGAGCGTCGAGGCGATCTGCCGTGGGTCGGTGACCGAGCCGACGGAGAGGTCCTCGGTCGTCGCCAGGTTCACGTACGCGGCGATGTCGTGCCGCTCGATCTCGCCCTGCACCTCCGCCTCCCAGCGGTGCGGCGAGACGTAGACGCCGTTCTGGAGCGGCGCGGCACCGAGCCGGAGGAGCGTGTCGCGGAACGCGTCACGGTCGGCACGACGGCTCTCGGGGATGGCGAACGCCACGATCCGCCACATGCGGTCCCAACCGCGGCCCGCCGCGTCCTGCGCGTAGGCCAGCGTGTGGCGGGTGGTCGTGGCGGAGAGGGCGGCCCGGCCGCTGGGCGTCGCCCGGTAGCAGGCGTCGCGGCCCTCGCCGTCCCGCTCGAAGAGACCCTCGGCGACGAGGCGCCGCATCTGCGACCGGACCTGGTCGACCGACAGCCCACAGGGCTCGAGCACGGAGTAGAGCTCCGAGCCGATGATCGAGCCGTCGCGGTGTGCCATGCCGAGCACGAGCAGCCGGGTGGGCGGCGAGTCGTCACCACCGAAGGTGGTCGAAATCGTGTCGGTCGTTTCGGTCACGACCACATGGTGGCGGCTGGTCCGTGCGGTGTCAACGTGACGGGGCGGGCGCGGCGGTTCTCGGCGCGCTGTGTCCCGCCTGGCGGGACAATTCGCGCCGAGAAGTCAGGGACGGCGGAGCTTGCGAGCGAACCTGAGGCGGAGCTGGCCCGGCCCGTCAAGCCCGGCCGGGTAGCGCAGCCGAAGCAGCGAGCTTGCGAGCGAACCTGAGGCGGAGCTGGCCCGGCCCGTCAAGCAAGGTGCAGGCCGCACTCCGTCTTGTCCTTGCCGGCCCAGCGGCCGGAGCGAGGATCCTCGCCCTCGGCGACCTTCGACGTGCAGGGCCAGCAGCCGATCGACGGGTAGCCCTGGTCGAGCAGCGGGTTGTAGGGGATGTCGTGCTCGGCCATGTAGGCGTCGACGTCCAGGTTGGTCCAGTTGGCGATCGGGTTGACCTTCACGAGGCCGCGCAGGTCGCGGGCCACGATCGGTGCGTTCGCCCGGCTGGGCGCCTCGTCGCGGCGCAGGCCGGACATCCAGGCCTGCTTGCCGGCGAGCGCCCGGTCGAGCTGGCCGACCTTCACCGACGAGCAGCAGTTCTCCGGGTCGACCTTCCAGAGCTCCTCGGCGTGCGGCGCCACCGTCATGATCCGCAGGTTGAGGCCGTAGTGACGGCGGATCTTCTCCACCGTCTCCATCGTCTCGGGGAAGTGGTAGCCGGTGTCGATGAACACGACCTCGATCCCGGGGTCGACCTTCGTCGCCAGGTCGATGAGGAGGGCGTCGGCCATCGAGGCCGCCAGCGAGAGGAACGGCCCGAACGTCTCGGCCGCCCACGCGATGATCTTCGAGGCGGGCGCGTGCTCGAACTCGGCGTTCAGCTCGGCCAGCTCGCCGTCGGTGTACGGCGCGGTCTGGATGTGGGTCACCGGCAACGGGGCCGCGTTGGACTGCGTGAGCGTCATCGTCGTCGACCTCAGACTGCGCACTCGGACTCGCCGAGCACCTTCTCGTAGGGACCGGTCTCGCCGTAGTCGACGTAGTACGACGGGTCCTCCTCGGGGAGGGGGAACAGGTCGAGGTCGGCGAGCGTGGCGCCCACCTCGGCGGCCCCGCCGTTGCGGGCGAGCCACTGGTGGAACATCTCGCCCGCGTCACGCTCGGCGGCGTAGCGACCGACGATCCGGACCACGGCCTGCGGTGCGGTCTTGGCCGGCAGCCGCAACGCCCGCTCGCCGAACTGCACCTCGCCGCCGGCCACGTAGCCGCCGAGGAGCATCTGGTAACCCGGTGCGCTCTTGCCGTGGGCTCGCCGCTCGACGCCGTTGAAGCCGATGTCATAGGCGTGGTGCTGGCCGCAGCTGTTCGTGCAGCCCGAGATGTTGGTGCGGATGCCGGGGACCTCGGCGAGGCCGGCCTCCTCGAGCGCGTCGGTGATGGCGGACGCGAGGCCGCGGCTCTGCGTCACGGCGAGGTTGCAGGTGTCGGCGCCCGGGCAGGCGACCACGTCGCGGGTGAGCTCGGCGCCGGGCTCGGCCATGCCGATGGCCTCGAGGCGCTGGTACAGCAGCGGCAGCTGCTCCTCGGTGAGGTCACGGAAGGCGATGTTCTGGCGGTTGGTGAACCGCACGTCGGCGCCGAACTCGCGGGTGATCGAGGCGAGCGCCCGGAACTGGTCGGAGGTGATGTCGCCGAGGCGGGCCCAGGCGACCGCCGAGACGGTGCCCTTGGCGGCGCCCCGCACCACGTTCGTCTGCTCCCACCGGGCGTACGGCGTCGTGCCGCGGATGGCGACCGGCACGCCGGACTGGCCGACCGGGGTCACCGCGCCCGGACCGCGACCCGCGGGGGCGTCGCCCATCTCGAGGACGGCCTCGGGGATGCCACCGGGCCAGCTGGACGAGCCGACGAGGAAGCGCCGCACGGCGAAGATCCGCTCCTGGACCTCGTCCCAGCCCAGCTCGTCGACGACCCACTTCAGGCGGGCGCGCAGCTTGTTCTTCCGGTTGCCGGTGTGTTCGAAGACCCGCAGGATCGACTCGATGGTCGGGAGCAGGTCCTCCTTGGCGGTGAAGTCCTCGAGGAGCAGCGCCGGGTGCGGGTTGGCGCCCAGACCACCGGCCACGTACACCCGGAAGCCGCTCTCGACCGTGCCGTCCTCACGGGTGCGGCTGGTGGCGATCACGCCGGCGTCGTTGAACATCGCCTGGCCGCAGTCGGTGGCGCATCCCGAGAAGTTGATCTTGAACTTGCGGGGGAGCCGCTGGGCGATCGGGTTGCGGACGAAGTGGCGGAACGCAGCCTCGGCCCACGCCGTGATGTCCAGCTCCTCGTGGGGGCAGGCGCCGGCGAGGTGGCAGCCCATGACGTTGCGGACCGTGTCGCCGCACGCCTCACGGCTGGTGAGCCCGACGGAGGCCATGTCGCGGAGCATGTCGGGGACGCGCTTCAGCTCGACGTAGTGGAACTGGATGTTCTGCCGGGTCGTGATGTGGCCCCAGCCGCGGCTGTACTCGTCGGCGAGGCGTCCGAACATGTCGAGCTGCTCGGCGGTGACGCCACCCCACGGCGCCTTCACACGCACCATCTGGTTGGTGCCGCCCTGCCGCTGGCCGTAGACCCCGTTGTTCAGGCGGAAGACGCGGAACGCATCCTCTTCCATCTCACCGGAGAAGTAGCGCTCGAGCTGCGTCTCGAACTTCGCGATGTCACGGGCCTGTTCGGGATCGATCTCGACGAGCGGCATGTGGTCTCCTGAAAACCTGACTGGGGGAGTCGGGAATCTCCAGTGTGCCGAAACCCGACCGCCACGGTCAACATTCCCCGCGTCACACGCGCGAGGTCCGCGGGACCGGATCGACCACCTCGCGGCCGCGAACGGCCGTCGGGGTCCCGCGGAACCGGGGTCTAGCGGGAGGCCTGGAGGCGCTCTGCCAGCTGGAACGCGAGGTCGAGGCTCTGGCGGCCGTTCAGCCGCGGGTCGCACATCGTCTCGTAGCGCAGCGGGAGGTCGTCGTCGGCGACCGGCTCCCCGCCGCCGAGGCACTCGGTGACGTCGTCGCTCGTGAGCTCGATGTGGATGCCGCCGGGCCAGGTGCCCTCGGCGTCGTGGGCGGCGAAGAAGCCGGCGATCTCGGCCAGCACGTCGTCGAGGTGTCGCGTCTTGCGACCCGACTCGGACGTGAACGTGTTGCCGTGCATCGGGTCGCAGGACCAGACCACCGGGTGCCCGGCATCGCGCACGGCGGCCAGCAGCGGGCGGAGGCCGTCGGTGACGCGGTCCTTGCCCATCCGGGAGATGAGGGTGAGCCGACCGGGGATGCGGTCGGGGTCGAGCGCCTCGCACAGGGCGAGCACCTCGTCGGGCGTGGCGGTCGGGCCGACCTTGCACCCGATCGGGTTGTGCACCCCACGGAAGAACTCGATGTGCGCGCCGTCGAGCTCTCGGGTGCGCTCGCCGATCCAGATCATGTGCGCCGAGCAGTCGTACCAGTCGCCGGTGAGCGAGTCCTGGCGGGTCAGCGCCTCCTCGTAGCCCAGGATGAGCGCCTCGTGGCTCGTGTAGAAGTCGACCTCGTGGAGGTTGGGCACCGACTCGGTGTCCAGCCCGGTCGCCGCCATGAACCGGAGCGCCCGATCGATCTCACGGGCGAGCATCTCGTAGCGGGTGCCCTCCGGTGACTGCGCGACGAACGCCTGGTTCCACGCGTGGACCTGCCCGAGATCGGCGAATCCGCCCTTCGTGAAAGCCCGGAGGAGGTTCATCGTGGCGGCGCTCTGGTGGTACGCCTGCTCCAGGCGGCGGGGGTCCGGCGTGCGGGCCTCGGCCGTGAACGCGATGTCGTTGACGATGTGGCCCCGGAACGACGGCAAGGACTCGTCGCCGATGGTCTCGGTCCCGCTGGAGCGCGGCTTCGCGTACTGCCCGGCGATCCGGCCGACCTTCACGACCGGCACGCCGGCGGAGTAGGTCAGGACGACCGCCATCTGGAGGATCAGCTTCAGCCGCTCGCGGATCGAGTTCGCGTTGAAGGTCTCGAAGGACTCCGCGCAGTCGCCCGCCTGGAGGAGGAACGCCTCGCCCGCGGCGACCTTCGCGAGGTCGTTGCGGAGGGCACGCGCCTCACCGGCGAACACCAGCGGGGGGTACCCGGCGATGGTCTTGAGTGCGGCCTCCACCGCGCCGGGGTCCGGCCACTCGGGTTGCTGGCCCGCGACGCGATCGCGCCACGAGGAGGGGCTCCACGTCATCGTCACGCTTCCAGTCTCGCAGTGCGGGCGCGCTCGGCCAAAGCGGGTTCGACCGCCGGCGGTCGCGCCCGCCGGGTCCCTGTCGGAACGGGTCAGGCAGCGCCCATGGTGGCGAGCTCGGCGGCGTGCGGCGAGGCGAGGGCGTGCTCACGCACGGAGTTGATGGCCCGCTTCACCAGGCGGCGTGCGGCCTCGGCGGTGACGCCGAGCTCCTCGCCGACCTCGCGGTAGCTGTGGCGGCGGCCGTCGACGAACCCGAACCGGGACTCGACAGCACGCCGTGCCCGGGGATCGAGCACGTCGAGCATCGCCACCAGCATCCGGTCCTCGTCCGACGCCATCACCTCGACCTCGGGCGACGGGCGCCAGTCGGGGAGGAGATCGACCAGCTCGTTGGCGTCGTCCTCGCCCACCGTGCGGTCGAGCGACGTGGGGGTCGACAGGCGGTGCAGCAGCGCGTTCTCGTCGTCGAGCTCGTCGCCGTCGCCGGCCACCGAGCGGAGGGCGGCGCGGAGTGCGGCGGAGCGATCGCCGGGGAGGCGGATGAGGCTGGCCTTCTGGTCGAGGGCCCGGCCGATGGCCTGGCGGATCCAGAAGGTGGCGTAGGTGGAGAACTTGAAGCCCTTGCGCCAGTCGAACTTGTCGACCGCGTGCTCGAGCCCGAGGTTGCCCTCCTGGATCAGGTCCAGCAGCTCCATGCCCTGGGGCAGCGGGTAGCGACGGGCGACGGACACGACGAGCCGGAGGTTGGAGCGGATGAACCGGTCCTTCGCCGAGGCGGCGGCGCTGATCGCCCGGTCGAGCTCGCGGCCCTTCTCGCCGGCCTCCTTGCGGGCGCGTGCATCGACGCCGCGCTCGATGGCCTGCGACAGCTCGATCTCCTCCTGCGCGTTGAGGAGCGGCACCATGCCGATCTGGTTCAGGTACATTCCGACCGAATCACTCATCTCGTCACCTCCGGTCCGGAGCGTGAGCCCCGGATCGAGTCGTCTCCTTCCTTCGTCAAGGCCCCTGTCGGGTGGTTTTTCCTTGCGAAGGTCCTAACGTCGAACCTGTCCGAGTCGTTCCCGTGGTGGAGGTGCCCTCCGTCACGGTCCGACCCTTCGTGTACCTATCGGCATCCTGTGCCGCCGGTTGAGCACGGCGTGCGTCGACCCGGATGTGCCTCGACCCGAGGCGGCGGGATCGTCGCCCGCACCTAGCATTCGGTGCATGGGTGCACTCCGGATGGGACGGGCGTGACGGGACGGCTGGGTCTGCTCGGCGGAACCTTCGACCCACCCCACATCGGGCACCTCGTCGCTGCGGTGCACTCCCGCTCGCAGCTCGGTCTCGATCATGTCGTCGTGGTACCCGCTGGTGACCCGTGGCAGAAGTCCGCGGCCCGGGAGGTCACCCCGGCGGAGGTCCGCCTCGAGATGGTCCGTGCGGCGTGCCAGGGACTCGCCGGCGTCGAGGTGAGCGACGTCGAGGTGCGCCGGCAGGGGCCCAGCTACACGATCGACACGGTCGAGGAGCTGACGGGGCCGGGCGAGCGCGCCGTCCTGCTCCTCGGGGCCGACGCCGCAGCGGGCGTCCCGACGTGGCATCGCGCCGAGGAGCTCGCCGCCCTCGTCGACGTGGCCTGGTTCGATCGGCCCGGCAGCCCCTACCCCGACCTCGGCCCCGAGTGGCGCACCTGCCACCTCGATCTGCCCCACCTCGACGTCGCCAGCACCCGGCTCCGTGAGTGGGAGTCGACCGGGCGCCCCATCGACGTCCTGGTGCCCGACGCCGTCGTGTCGATCGTCCGTCGGCGTGGGCTCTATCGTGGGCCGCGATGACGGACATCGCCGCGGCTCGCCCCGATGATGCCTCCGCCACCCCTCCGGTCAGCCGCGAATGGGCCCGCCAACAGCGGCAGGGCGGGCGGCGGAGCGACGGGCCCCGTTCCCCCGAGCAACCCGGGGAGCAGCCAACGCCGCCGTCGAAGGGCGGCCGGCGGAAGGCTCGCGTCGCCAAGGGCGGCGTCAGCCGTCGGGGCGTGATCGCGTACGGCATCGCGACGCTCGTGTTCGTGGCCGGGCTCGTCAGCCTCGTGTGGAAGGGCTACGACACCAGCCTCGACATCAAGGGTGGGTCGTCCTTCGAGACCGAGACGGACCCGGCCAAGCCGGGGTACGAGGCCCAGGTCGCCACCGTGCCCGACCACCTCGTCATCCACGTGGACTCGACCGGCCGCATGACCGAGGCCCAGCTCTACGTGGAGCTGCCGTCCGTCGGCGCCCGCGACTGCGCCGAGGGCGCCGAGTGCCCAGCGGGCGCCGGCGTCGTCATGGTGATCCCGGGCGTCACCCTCGTCGAGACCGACGCCGGCCGGTCCGAGCTCTCGCAGTACATCGCGGACAACGGCGTCGAGGCCGGGGTGGCCGAGATCGAGTCGATCCTCGGCTTCGACGTGACCGACGCGGTCACGCTCTCGCCCGACGCGCTCGTCGACCTGTTCGAGCCCGCCGGCCCGGTCACCATCCAGAACCCCGACGCCCTCATCGCGACCAACGCGGACGGCGACAAGGAGATCCGCTACGGCGCAGGGCCGCTGACCCTGCAGCCGTCGCAGATCCCGGAGTACCTCGCGTTCAAGAGCGACGGCGAGGCGGCGATCAACCGATCCGACCGGCTCGAGCTGGTGTGGAAGGCCTGGATGGCCGCCATCGCGGCCGATCCGGCCAAGGCGCCGACGGCGGCGCCCTTCACGCCCGTCGTGGGCGACGCCGACTCGGTGGACCTCGCCGGCATGGTCACCCGCCTGTCGACGGCCACCGTGTCGTACACCGCGCTGCCGGTCGAGACGATCCCGATCCCCGGCGCCGCCGGTGCCGCCGTCTACCGCCCCGACCCCGAGGCCATGGCGGCGCTCGTCCCGAGCGTCGTGCCGTACCCGACCTCCGCCTTCCCGGGGCAGCGGGCCCGGACCCGCGTCCTCAACGGGACCGCCGACCACGGCGCCGCCACCCGGGCCGCGTCGCCGGTGGTGGCCGCCGGCGCCGAGATCACGATCTTCGGCAACGCCCGCACACAGGACCTCGCGACGACGACTGTCGAGTACCACGGCGACGGCAGCGCGGCCGCCGCCGAGCGGATCGCCGCGGCGCTGGGCGTCACCGCCAGCCGCTCGACCGTGCCGACCGAGGCCTACGACGTCACCGTGACACTGGGAGCTGACTTCAACGGATGAACGACACCGACGAACCCACGACCGCCGCCGACGCCGCGAGCGCTCCGGGGATGACCGTCCCGGGATCCGCACACCCGGTGGCCGTGGCAGCGGCGCGGGCGGCGGACGAGAAGGGCGCCACGGACGTCGTGGCCCTGGAGGTCGGGCCCATCCTCGGCATCTGCGAGAGCTTCGTCATCGCCTCGGGGAGGAACACCCGCCAGGTCCGGGCGATCGCCGACGAGGTCGAGGAGCAGCTACGGGTCCTCCTCGATCGCAAGCCACGCTCGGTGGAGGGCACCACGGAGCAGCGGTGGATCCTCCTCGACTTCGGTGACGTGATCGTGCACGTGTTCCTGGACACCGAGCGCGAGTTCTACCGGCTCGAGCGCCTCTACCGGGACGCCCCTCGCATCGACTGGGCACCGACGGACTGACGCTCCTGCGGGGCGTCGGTAAGGTGCCCCGATGACCGACGGGCGGGACGATCGGACGTCGGGTGGCGCTGCGGCACCGCCTGACGGGACCCCCGACCACGAGTGGAACCGGCGGGTGTTCGACGACGCCGCAGTCGTGGCCACCTACACGTCGACCATCGGTCTGAGCCCGGCGGAGCGGCAGCTCGTCGACGACCACGTGCCGCCGGGCGCGAGCGTGCTGGACCTCGGCGTCGGGGCCGGGCGCACCACGCCGGCGCTCACCGAGCGGGCGGGCCGCTACGTCGGGATCGACGTGTCACCGACGATGATCGAGGCGGCCCGGCGGTCGTTCCCGGGTGTCGACCTCCGCGTGGGCGATGCTGCGGAGCTCGGCGAGCTGGCGGACGGGACGTTCGACGTCGTGCTCTTCTCCTACAACGGCATCGACTACCTGCACCCCGACGCCGCTCGTCACCGTTGCCTGACCGAGGTCGCACGGGTGCTCCGCCCGGGCGGCCGGTTCGTCTACTCGTCGCACGACCCGCGCGCCGTCCTGAGCCGACCCAAGCCGAGGCTCGGGTCGCGCCGGTACGCGGTGGCTGCCCTCCAGACCGCCCGACGGATGGGCGAGCGCCTCCCGCACCGGGCGTTCTGGGCCGGCGACGGCTGGTTGGTCGACCGGGTGCCCCCGCAGCTCCTCACCCACATGGCCACGCCTCGTCGTGCCGTCGAGGAGGCAGAGCGCTTCGGCTTCCGGCACCTGCGCACGCTGCCGGGGGATCCCGAGGGCGGCGGCCGCTGGTCGACCAGCTGGTGGTACTACGTCCTGCAACGGGCCTGACGCCGACAGAACTCTGTACAGTCGACGGCCGGGGGAGCACGGTGGGAGCAGCCACGGACGCGACGGTGGGAACGGTGAAAGCGATCGCGCTCGGCGATCCGGCCGACCTCGCACCCTGGCGCCACCGCTGGGACGACGTGGCACGCCGGTCGGGGGCTCTGGCCTGCCAGTCGTCCGCCTGGCTGGGTGCGTGGTGGTCGGTGCTGGAGCCCGCAGCGGAGGTGACGCTGCTCGTCCACGACGCGCCGGGCGAGGGTCTCGACGCGCCGTCGGGGCTGTGGGCGCTCGGCTCGATGCGGCGCCGGCTCCACCGGCGGGTGCCGATCAGCCTGCCGTACGTGGGGGTGGCGGGGGCCGGACTCGGGGCCGCCGATCACATGGGTCCGCTCTCGCCCTCGGTCGCCGTCGGCGCGCGCCTGCTCGCGGCGGCGATGGACGTGGCGGCCGATCGCCCGCTCGTGCTCAGCAACATGGCGTCGCGGCACCACCCGGTCGCGTCCGGCCTTCCCGGCGCAGTCCTCGTCGAGCGCACGCCCTGCCCCGGGATCGACCTCCGTGCCGTGGCGGCGACGTCCGAGCTGTGGAGGCCGAGTCGCCGCGGTGACATCCGGCGGTGCGAGCGGCGGATGCGTGAGGCAGGGTTGGAGCGCCGCTGGGTCCGGCTCGACGCCTCGAACCTCCACGAGCTCGACGCGCTGCAGCGCCTCCACCGCCAGCTCTGGTCGTGGCGGGGCCAACGGGGGTTGCTGGACGACCGGCGGAAGCGGTTCCTCGCCGCACTGGCCGTCGGGCACGGCGTGACCGTCGCCAACACCGTCCGCACGCTCGACTGGCCCGACGATGCGGCGACTCCGGCGATGATCGAGGCGGTCGCGCGTGCCGTGGGGGAAGGAACGCCGCCGGACG
>JAEZFI010000307.1 GCA_023437745.1 Actinomycetes bacterium | reverse complement strand
CGGCCCGGCCGCCGCCGCCCCCCCCCCCCCGCCGAGAATGCAGCGATCGCAGGTGCCCACGGCAGGAGAGGAGCGGCATGGACTTCGAGACGTCGGTCGACATCGACGCGGGGATCGTCGAGGTGTTCGAGGTGCTGGCCGACCTCGAACGATGGCCGGAGTGGACCGAGTCGATGACGCGCGTCCGTCCGGTCGACGCCGGCCCGCTCGCCGAGGGCCAGCGGGTCGAGGTGACGCAGCCCAAGCTGGGCACGAACACGTGGACCGTCACCGAGGTGACGCCCGCCGCCGGCTTCACCTGGGAGATCCGCCGGCCGGGCGTCCACACGACCGCCACCCATCGGCTCACGGCCGTCGGTGAGGGTCGGACCCGGCTGACCCTCCGCATCGAGCCGGGAGGCTGGCTCGGCAACCTGATCGCGCGGATGACTGCGTCCCTGACGCGTCGCTACATGGACCTCGAGGCGAACGGCCTGAAGCGCCGCTGCGAGCAGCGCTAACCGGCGATGGGGGCCCAGCAGGCGTGGGTCCCGGAGCTCACCCGCTCGGGCAGCCGGATCCGGGCGATCGGTCCGGCGGCGAGCGACGCGGCGTCGAAGACCGCGCAGTGCGACTCGTCGCGCTCGACGTCGAGGGTGATCGTCACGAGGTAGCCGTCGTCCTCGCCGGTGGAGCCGTCGCGCGGGGCCATCGCCGTCTCGCTCGCGTAGACCCCGTCGGGCAGCTCGTACGTCTCCTCCGTCCCGGTCTCGAAGTCGAACTTCGAGATGCCACGGAACCCGAACCAGCCCTTCACCGGGATCGCGTTGTACGAGTAGCGGTGCGGCAGCCCGGCGATCCGACCGTTGATCATCCCGAACTCCCGGGCCTCGTCCTGGAGCGGTTCCTCGGTGCAGCGACCGGTGACCAGGTCGAAGCGCCACCGGTGGAGCCGTGCGTCGAACGCCGTGGCGTCGAGGTACCGGTACAGGTTCTCCTCGAACGTGCTGTTGCGGTCGCTCTTGAGCGACGGGCTGTGCTGGAAGAACCCGTCGAGGACGATCTCGTCGCCCTCCTCGTAGGCGTTCACGAATTGGAGGACGTACGTGGGGTCCGCCTCGAACCAGCGGACCGGCGCGCCCGCGGCGGAGCCCGTGCTCCGCGGGACGACACCGAAGCGCGAGGGCAGCTCGGGGAAGAACGTCGGCACGTACAGCCCCGACTCCATCAGCCCCGGGTGCCAGAACATGGGGAAGTCGTTGACGACCACGTAGTTCTCGGTGAACGCCATGTCGTGGGGGAGCCGCGGGCCGGGCAGCTCGACGCCGACGTAGTGCTGCAGCGTGCCGTCGGGGGCGACCTCGCCGTAGTGGAGGTGCGGCGCCTCCAGCCCGTAGTTGAAGAACAGCATCTCGCCGGTCCGCTCGTCGACCTTCGGGTGCGCGGACACGCCTTCGGCCGGGAAGCGGCCGCCGAAGTCCTCGCGGCCCATCGCTCGGAGCGTCACCGGGTCGTGCCGGTAGAGGTCGCCGCACATCCAGAAGCTGGAGAGCGCTGCGCCGCGGTGCACCACGATGTCGGTGCTCGACGCGTCCTTCATCCGGGGCCGGGCGCCCCATCCGTCCTCTCGCCGGGACGTGGCGGGCGCCTCGGCCACACCTGCCCACAGCGACTCGCCCGCCTCGCGCTCGGCCAGGAAGGCGTCGGTGCGGACGAACCGGTTCGCGTAGCGGGCCTCGCCGCCGCCGAACGAGACCGAGTGCAGCATCCCGTCCCCGTCGAACGGGTGATACGTCGTGATCGCCGGCAGCAGCGGGTTCTCGGTGTTGCGGAGGTAGACGCCGGTGAGGTCCGCAGGGATCTCGCCCTCGACGTCGAGGTCCCAGGCGTCCCACTCGACCGTCTGCGGTCGCCAGGCGCCGGTGCGGT
Organism: Actinomycetes bacterium; assembly: GCA_023437745.1. Taxonomy (GTDB): domain Bacteria; phylum Actinomycetota; class Acidimicrobiia; order Acidimicrobiales; family Microtrichaceae; genus JAEZFI01. Next base: position 25,932 of record JAEZFI010000307.1, on the reverse strand, counting down.
ACGGGTTGACGTCGTCGGCCGGCAGCCGTGACTCGAAGCGCTCGTGGACCTGGACCTTCATCGTGCTGTCCTCCTCGTTCGACCCTGCATCACGGCGCCTCCACCACGAACGACACGGTCGTCGCCGTGCTCCCGCCGATGTTGAGCGTGCCCACTCGGCGCGCGCCGTCGACCTGGCAGTCGCCCGCCGCGCCACGCACCTGCGCGGCGGCGTCGACCAGCATCCGCACGCCCGTCGCTCCGACCGGGTGCCCTCCGCCGATCAGCCCACCGCTGGGGTTCACCGGGATGCGCCCGTCGCGCTCGAGGTCGCCCGACTCGACGGCCTTCCAGCTCTCACCAGGACCGGTGATCCCGAAGTGGTCGATCGCCATGTACTCGGACGGTGTCATGCAGTCGTGGGTCTCGATGGCGTCGAGCGCGTCCACGTCGGCCACACCGGCTCGGCCGAAGGCGTCGGTGATCGCCCGCCGCACGTGCGGCATCACGTACTCGTCAGCGGCGCTGCGCTCGAGCTTGGGAGCGAGGGGCAGGCCGACGGTCCGGTGACCCCAGCCGGCGAGCCTCGCGGCAGCGCGGTCGCCGCCGTGGCGGGCGAGCCACGCGTCGGAGACCAGCACGACCCCGGCCGCGCCGTCGGTGATCTGGCAGCAGTCGTTGCGGCGCAGCCGCCCGGCCACGACGGGGTTGGCCGTGTCGTCGTCGCTCGTTCTGTCGGCCGACAGGGTCCAGCCGCGGGTCTGCGCCAGCGGGTTGTCCTTCGCGTTGCGGAGGTTCAGCTCGCCGATCGCCCGGAGGTGGACCTCGTCGAGCCCCCAGCGGCGGTCGTACTCGGCGGCGACCTGCTCGAACATGTGGGGCCAGATCGGGTCGGCGCCCTCGGTCTCGTGACCGACCCACGCCGCCGCCACCTGCGTGCGGGCGGCCTCCGGGCCGGGCAGCGACTTCTCGACCTCCACCCCCAGCACGAGCACGCAGTCGTACCGGCCGGCCTCGATCTCGGCCATCGCCGCCAGCGTGGCGATCGAGCCGGAGGCGCAGGCCGCCTCGTGCCGCATCGCCGGGACGCCCCACAGTCCGGGCTCGACGGTCGCCGGCATGGCGCCGAGGTGGCCCTGCCCGTTGTAGAGCTGGCCGAAGGCGTTGCCGACGTGGATGCTCTCGACCTGCGCGGGCTCGACCCTCGCCGACGCCAGCGTGCCGCGCACGGCGTCGGCCACGAGGTCGGCGATCTCGCCGCCCTCCCGGGTGATGTTGCGGGCGAAGTCGGACTGGTAGCCCCCGATGATCGCGACCATGGCCATCCTCCACCGGGGGAACGCGACGAACCCGGAAGGATCATCGTGGCATGCCACGACCATCCTTCCGGGTTCGGGTGGTGGAGATCGTCCGTCAGGCCCTGGCGGTCCGGCTGAACACGAGGCCGATGCTCGTCACGACGATCCAGATCGGCATCGTGAGGCCGACGAAGCCGGGGAGGGCGGTGACGGCGCCGAACAGCAGCGGCGGGGCCATCAGCACGACGCTGAGGACGCCCATCCAGCGGGGCAGGACCCGGCGGCGGCGGAGCGCCAGCGTGGCGACGCACCCGGCGGCGACGAACGTCCCCCACCACCCGAGGAGCGACCCGAAGTCGAGCAGCGTGTAGTTCACGAACATCCCGTCGTTGGACAGCCATCCGTGGTCCGTGCCGCCGGGCAGGTAGAGCGCCATCGAGCCGGCGAGGCACGTGAAGATCACGTTGATCGCGGCGGTGGCCCCGATCGCCGTGCCGACGATGCGAGCGGCGAGGTCGTCCGGCGCGTTGCGCTCGGCCCAACGTCGCCACCCGGCCGCCACGACGAACAGCGCGGCGACCGACACGAGACCGGTGAGGAACGCCACGTGGTAGGGCGCCCGTTCCAGCTGCCCGATGACGTCGGCGCCGGCGCGGGCGTCCTCCTCGGTCACCCCGTTGCTCAGGGCGGCGACGGCGCTGACGTAGCCGGTGACGCCGGCCACCACGCCGAAGAGCGGCCACTTGGCCCGGCCGCCCCGGACGGGACGGTGCTCCTCGGAGAGCGGCGTGAGGTCGAGGTGGTCGACGGTCGGTTCGAGTGTGGTGCTCATCGTGCCTCCTGGCGTGGGGCCCGCAGCAGACGGGCGCAAACTGATGGATCGATCGTGCGCCTCACCCCGGGCGCGCCACGAGAGCGCCACCTTGTGTCCGCGGGTGGTGCAGGCCCTCCCCGCCGCGAGGGGGTGCGGTCACCCGATCCCACCCGAACCGGGCCGGAAGTGCGTGGCCGACCACCGACATCCGGCCAGGTTCGGGGGTCGATCAGGTCAGCTCGCGGGTGCCCTTGTCGAAGTCGATGACCAGCGAGCTGTCGCCCTCGGTCAGCGCGAGGAAGCGGCCGAGGTGGCACACCTCGCCCCAGGGGCTCTCGTGCCGCGGGTGCTGGCGGAGGGGCACGACCGTGCCGTCGACGAGGAAGTCACCCGGTGCCGAGAACACCAGCTCGCCCTGCGACGGCGACACGTAGCGGGCGCGCTGGCCACCGCCGCCGGGGCGGTCGACTTCGACCTCGGCGCCGGTGACCGCGGCGACGAACTCGGCGAACGTGCCGGCGTCGGCCGCTCGGCCGACCTCGACGATCCAGACGTTGTCCGGGCTGCCCTCGGCGACCAGGTCGAAGGGCCGCACCATCCCGCGGGTGGCCACGACCGCCGGGTCGTAGGTCCGCCACGTCGTGGGGCGGTGCGACCAGAGCGCCACGTAGCCGTCGCCCTTGCGGCCGATCGTCCACCCGGCGGCCTGCACGACCTCGTCGAAGTGGTCCTGCGGGAAGAAGGCATGGGTCTCGGGGAGGTAGCCGAACACCGGGCCGAGCACCGAGTCGGTGGGCGAGGTGTACGCCGGCGCGTAGATGTGGATCGCCACGTTCTCCCGTTGCGCGGTGCGCGGCATGGACGCCGACCCGGTCCAGTACCCGTCGTCCTCCCGCCAGTCGAGCGACTGGGGTGTCGGCCGTTGCGGATGGGTCGTGAACACCAGCGCATCCGCGTCGAGCGTCGCCTGCCAGGCATGCGCCTGGTCCCGGGCGTCGCCCGGCCGATGGTCGATCACCGAGCTGAGCATCACCTCGGGGCTCCGCCACGTGTAGGTGTGCGCCTCGCCGAGGACGCCGAACGCCGCCATCGACGCCAGCTCCCGGGCGCCGATCTGCGCCAGCGCGGGCTCGGCGTTCGCCAGGGGTCGCAGCGCGCCGAACTCAGCGAACAGGTCGGTGTCCCACAGGCGCCAACGGTTGGCCGCGGCGAGCGTGGTGGGGACCACCTGCCAGGACGTCAGGGCGCCCTGCGACCACCAGAACGGCAGGTTCTCGGTGGTGTAGTCGTAGCCGTACGCCCCCTGCGGCGAGAGCGTCAGGGGCTCGTGCGGATCGATGGGCACGCCGTGCCGCTCGCGGACCGTCCCCACCCGGTCGCTCACCGCGATGCGGCGGAGCACCTCGGGGAGCCGGTAGCGCGTCGCTCCGCAGAAGTAGGTCGCGCCCGTGTCGGTCGCGGAGACCCAGCCGTGCTCCGTGTCGTCGAAGAGCAGCTTCGCCGTCGTGAAGGTCGCCTCGTCGAGCGAGGACATCTTGTCCTTCTTGTACGTGCGTCCTCGGGTGGCGCCGTACGCGCCCTTCTGGAGGTGCAGGGCGACGTCGGCCAGGCACACGTCGAGCGCGGCCGAGCCGAGGCGGATCAGCTCCTCGTCGTCGCACAGCTCGATCAGCGTGAGCAGCGGCGTGATGTTCTTCAGCATGTAGACGTTGCTGTGCCACTCGCTGAACCCGAATCGGGCCCGCTCGTCGACCCACTCGACGATGGCGTGCCGGGCGCGCTCGGCGTGCTGGGTGCCGGTGAGGCCGGTGACCGTGAACGTCCTGTCGGGCAGGGCGAGGCCGGCGAGGTACTCGTCCACCGCCAGGATCAGGCGGTGGTTCTCCGACCAGAACCACTTGTTGTCGACGCGGTCGGCCGGCAGCGGGTCGTCGTAGCGGTACCGGAACTCGGCCAGGCGCTGCTCGATCGCCGCGAGCACCGACGGGTCGATGACGCCGGGACCCATGGCGAGGACCCAGTGGAGGTACATGACCTGGAAGTCACCGGTGTCCTTCCAGTCGTCGAGCATCTGCCAGGTGGCAGCGAGCGCGTCCACCGTCACCGACGAGGGATCCCAGAGGAACATGGGCTCGCGGCGCGCCCGGATGAGATGGGCGGCGATGCTCGTGGCGTTGTCGGGGCGGAGCTCCGTGGTGGCGAAGCGCAGGTAGTCGGCGGCGCGGGCCTGGTAGGCGACCTCGTCGATCAGCCCGGGGGCGCCGGGCAGCGGGAGGGGACCCGGTGCCCCCGTCGGCGGGGCGGCACAGCCGGGCACCACGGGGACGGGGTCGGGCGGGGAGCACGCGGCAGCCGCGGCCGCCGCCGCTGCCGCCATCAGGAACTGTCGTCGCGTCGCTTCCATCGCCCCCCGGCCCCTCGCCGCCGCAACTGCCCAAGGTAACGATTGGCCTGCGCTCGTGCCACGGCACCCGGCGCGCCGCTCACGTCGAGCTCGACGACGCTGCCCGTGCGAGCGGACTCCATGGCGGCGAACGCGATGCGATGGCTCTCCACGCTGTCCTCGGCCGAGACCGAGGGCTGGGTCCCGCGCTCGATCGCCTGCAGGAAGTCCCGGAACAGCGGGCGCTCCCCGCCGCCGTGCCCGTCGTAGGCGGTGGGGATCCGCTCCTTGTGCACACGTCCCGACTTGTGGTCCGCCACCTTCAACCACCCGTCGAGCGCGTGCAGCTCGCCCCACGCGGAGCCCCGGCTGCCGTCGACGCGCACCGTCCGCATCGTGCGGTGGGACGTCGACTGCAGGGTGAAGTTGGCCAGCACGCCGTTGTCGAAGCGGATCGACACGGTCTGCCCGGAGGGCTGGTCGTTGTCGCCGACCTTGTAGGCGCAGCGGCCCCACGGGGTCGTGCGTAGCGCCCGGTCCAGCCACTCGGGGGGGTGGTCGTCGGTCACGGCCGCGACCGGCCACCGCCACCACTCGAGCCGCCGGGACACGCCGGGGATCGACGCGTCGAGGAGCTTGGGCCGGACCGCCTTCAGCGCCGATGCCGCGACGCTCAGCCCGACCGGCCGCTCCGCCATGGCGAGGTCCCCCAGCACCGGCGTGAGGTCGCGATACGTCGCGACGGCGTCGTACGGGCACACCGGCGCGTGCGGGCATCCCTCGATGCAGAAGTCCGGCGCGCCGTCGGGCACGTTCGCGTCCGTCAGCTCGGTGGGGCGCACGAACGACGAGACCGAGCGGGCGCGCGACCCGGCCATCCACGCGAGGAGGTCCAGGTCGTGGCACGACTTCTGCAGGAGCCACGGCACCGCGCTGCGGCGCGTGTGGCCGCGGGCGTACGAGTGGGCGTAGTGCCAGTACGCGACGTTCTCCGCGAGCTGGATCGTCATGACGTCGCCGAGCGCCCCGTCCGCGATCAGCTCGTGGAGCCGGGCGAACAGGTGCGAGTACCGGTAGACGTGGCACACGGCGACGACGCGGTCGGCGGCGTCGGCCGCCTCGACGATCCGCGTGCAGTCGGCCTCGTCGAGGGCCATCGGCTTCTCGAGCAGCACGTGGTAGCCGGCCTCCAACGCCGCGATCGTCGGCTCGACGTGGTGCGTGTCGCCGGTGGCGATGATGGCGTAGTCGGCGAGGCGGGGCTGGGCGAACAGCTCCTTCCACCCGACGTGGCACTGGGCGGGACCGAGGCGGTAGCGGTGGGCGAACCGGTTGCGCCGACCCTCGTCGGGATCCGCGACGGCGACGATCGAACCGAGGGAGGGCTCGTCCAGGAGGAGCGTGGCGTAGGCGTCGTAGCCACGATCGCCCGCCCCGACCACCACCCCCGTCGTCGCCATCCGCCCATCATGCCGGACCCGTTCTGTCGCGTGGGCCGTGACCTCTGCGTCACGGTCCACGCGACGAAACGGTGGCGAGGGAGCCTCGCGTGCGAGGATGACGCCCCGATGAGCGGCTCGATTCCCCAGATGCGTCGGATCGAGGGCGGCGAGGCGCTGCGGGCCCGGCTCGCGGCCCTGGGGTGCGAGCTGCCCGTCGCCGACGAGGTCGACCCTTCGGGCGTGCTGGCCGCACCGCTCGAGCATGCGGGCCGAGTGCTCCCGAACCGGTTCGCCATCCTCCCGATGGAGGGCTGGGACGGCACGGCCGACGGTCGGCCCACCGAGCTGGTGCACCGCCGGTGGCGGCGGTTCGGGCTGTCCGGCGCAGCGCTCGTGTGGGGCGGCGAGGCGGTGGCCGTGACGCCGTCCGGGCGCGCCAACCCGCGCCAGCTCACGATCGGCCCCACGAGCGAGGAGGATCTCGCCGCGCTCCGGGCGACGCTCCTCGACGGTCACCGAGAGGGGGGCGCGGACACCGTGCCGCTCGTGGGCCTGCAGCTCACCCACTCGGGTCGGTGGTCGCGGCCGCTCGGAGCGCCCGCGCCCCGCACCGCGTACGCCCACCCGGTCCTCGACGGCCGCGTGGGCGTGGGGTCCGAGGCGATGCTCACCGATGCCGAGCTGGACGACCTGGTCGGCAGCTTCGTCGCCGCTGCGGTGGTGGCCCAGCGGGCGGGCTTCGACTTCGTCGACGTGAAGCACTGCCACGGCTACCTGCTGCACGAGCTGCTGAGCGCGGTCGACCGGCCCGGCGCGTACGGCGGGTCGTTCGAGGGCCGGACCACCTTCCTCCGCCGGGTCGCCGAGGGCACCCGGCGCGACGCCCCCGGCCTCGCCATCGGCGTGAGGCTGTCGGCGTTCGACGTCGTGCCGCACCGGACCGGCCAGGACGGCGTGGGCGAGCCCGAGGTGGACGGCCCGTACCCGTACGCGTTCGGCGGCGACGGCAACGGGCTCGGCGTCGACCTCGCCGAGCCGCACCGGTTCTGCGAGCTGCTCACCGAGCTGGGGATCTCCCTGCTCTGCGTGACCGCGGGGAGCCCGTACTACTGCCCGCACGTCCAGCGGCCCGCGTACTTCCCGCCGTCCGACGGCTACCTGCCGCCGCGCGACCCGCTCGTCGACGTGGCCAGGATGCAGGCGGTGACCCGTGACCTCACCGTCGCCCACCCCGAGCTGCTCGTCGTGGGCTCCGGGCTGACGTACCTGCAGGAGCACCTGCCGGCGGTGGCCCAGGCCCTGGTGGGGGAGGGCTGGATGCGGATGGTGGGGCTGGGCCGCATGGCGCTGAGCCTGCCCGAGCTCCCGGCACGGGTGCTCGCCGGGGAGCCGCTGGAGCGTCGGCACGTGTGCCGGACGTTCAGCGACTGCACGACGGCGCCGCGCCACGGGCTCGTGTCGGGCTGCTGGCCGCTCGACGACCACTACAAGCGCAGGCCCGAGCGCATCGAGCTGGCGGCGATCAAGCGGGATGCCGAGCGGCGTCGTGGTGGGCGGCGTCGGGTGGGCGGCGCCCTCGGCGACGATGGGCCGGAGCCGGAGGGCGACGAGTGACCGCCGCCCCGCGGCTCGTCGAGCGGCGCCCGATCGCCGGTGCCTCGGCGGTGCTGCTCCCCATGGATCCCTCCGGCCGGCCGGACTGGTCGGCGTTCGAGACCCACCTCGGCCGGACGCTCGCCGCCGGGCTCACCCCTGCCGTGAACATGGACACCGGCTTCGGGCCGTACCTCGACGCCGGCGACCGCGCCGAGGTGCTCAGGATCACCGCAGCCTCGACAGCGGACTTCATCGCCGGTGTCCACGTCGACGACCAGCCCGGTGACTCCCTCGACCTGCCCCGGCTCCTGGCCGAGGCGTCCGGCGTCGCGGCGTCGGGCGCGGTGCCGATCGTCTTCCCGAGCCACGGCACCGCGACCCTGGGCGACGACGAGCTGGTCGAGGTGCACCGGCGGGTCGCCGGCGTGGTGGACCGGATGCTCGGCTTCGAGCTGGGTCCGATGTTCCACCCCGCAGGGCGGATCTACTCGACGCCGGTGTTCGAGGCGTTGCTCGGCATCGACGCAATCGTCGGCCTGAAGCACAGCTCGCTGCGCCGCGACGTCGAGTGGGAGCGCCTGGCGTCACGGGACCGGCTGCGCCCGGACTTCCGCCTGATGACCGGCAACGACCTGGCGATCGACATGGTGATCTACGGGTGCGACTACCTGCTGGGGCTGTCGACGTTCGCCCCCGATGCCTTCGCCGCCCGGGACGCGGCGTGGGCCTCGGGTGAGACGGCCCGGTTCTGGGAGCTGAACGACGTGCTGCAGTACCTCGGCCAGTTCGCCTTCCGTCCGCCGGTGCCGGCGTACCGCCACGACGCGGCCCTGTTCCTCGAGGCGAGGGGCTGGCTGACGACCGGCTGCACGCACCCGAGGTCGCCCGCTCGACCCGACAGCGACCGTGCCGTGCTGGTCGATCTCGCCGAGCGGATCGACCGGCTCGTCGGGTCCTGAGCGCTCGACCCGGCGACCGTCGGTGTGATCAGCCGGGCTCGCCAGCGGTGCCGGCGCCGGGCCCGTCGGAGGTCGTCTCCCCGACCAGCTCGGCGGCGACGTCGCGGACCTTGCGGCGGGTGCGCCGGGCGAGGGAGCGCAGCTCGTTGAACCCGGCCACCGCGTCGTAGCCGTTGCGGCCCATCAGCAGCCCGACGGCGCGCTCGATGACCACCCGGTTGTCGAGCGCCTGCTGGAGCTGGCCGATCAGCCGCTCGTGGCGTTCGGTGAGGAGCGCGTTGGCGAGCGCCGATTCGATGAGGGAGCAGAACGCGGAGAGCGCAGCGACCTCCGTGTCGTCCCACGTGTGCGCCTCTGACCGGTACACGTTCACCGACCCGACGGCGCCGCCGCCGACCCGGATGGGGATCCCGACCATCGAGACGATGCCTCTGGGCACGACGATCTCGCTGAGGGCGGGCCACCGCTCGTCGGTCGTGAAGTCCGACACCGTGACGGTCCGGTCGTGGACGAGCGCGTCGACGCAGGGCCCCTGGCCGAGCTCCTCCTGCGAGACCTCGAGCGTCCGCGCCGTGTCGTCGGAGGCCACCACGAAGCGCGACACCGCCGCCTCGTCCAGGTACATCTGTCCGGCACCGGCCATCCCGAACACGGCGACCACGCCGTCGTTCAGGCGGGCGAGCGTCTCGACGATCCCCGCGCCAGGACCCAGTTCGTCGAGGTGCTGCAGGGTCGCCGCGAGCGACTCCTGGTCGATGTGACCCATCCCCGAGTCCTCCTCACCGCCGGGTACGACGTCCGCTCGGATCGTCACCGGACCACGCTAGGGGTCGCGGCCTTCACGGCGCCCCGACGGCGGAGCCGTCGACGAAGAGCGCATCGCACTCGGTGATCTCGAGGACCCGGCGCACGAGCCGTGACGCGTGGGTCAGGACGACAGGCGCTCCTGCGGCCTGCCGTGCCTGGACCGTGGGCAGCAGCCCCCGCAGACCGGCGGCGTCCATGAACGCCAGCGCGCCCAGGTCGAAGACGACGCGTACGTCGTCGGGGAGCGCGGCCAGGGCGGCGTCCACCTGTGCGGCGGAGGACAGGTCGAGCTCACCGACGAACGTCGCCGAACGACCGGTGTCGGTCGCATCGACGGAGAGCTGCAAGTACGTCAACGAAAGGACATCCACAGAAACCCACTCCATGCTGAGGCTGGTCCGCGGGTCTCTGGGCACACCAAACGCTGTCTCCGGAGTGTACCGGGACGGATCGTCCGGCGGTCGGCGGCCCGGCCGAGGCGCGCGGGTCGCCGCTCGGGTGCATGATGGCGGGCAGTCGAAAGGGGCTCGGCATGGACGACGCGGAACTCGTGCGGCGCATCGGGGAGCTGGCCGAGGAGGAGCGACGGCTGGAGGACTCGCATGCGGGCGACCGGCTCTCCGAGGACGAGGCGGGGCGCCTCCGGTCGCTGGAGCTCGCCCTCGACCAGTGCTGGGACCTGCTCCGCCAGCGCCGCGCACGTCGCGACGCCGGCCAGGACCCCGACGCCGTGGCCCTGCGGCCCGAGCAGGTCGTGGAGCACTACGAGCAGTAGCCGCGTCGGTACGGTGGCGAGCGCACTTGTTGCGCCCCGATGACCGTCAGGAACCCGCGTGCCCTCGTTCCCGCCCCCGCCCCCTCGCTCCGCTCGCCGCCGGCTGCGCTCGATCGCCGTGGTCACGGTCGCGGCCCTGGCCGTCGCTGCCTGCTCCGACGCCGACTCGACGGAGGACACGGACGACTCGCCCGGCACGACCGCGGTGACGTCGACGACGGCAGCGCCGGTCGACCTGTACCCGGAGCACACCGCCGAGGTGTACGGGGACGAGGACGCGTGGATCTGCCGCGGTGACCTCCCCGACGACGAGTGCCGGGACCTCGACGTCACGGTGATCGGCCCGGACGGCACCCGTACCGTCGAGCAGCGGACCCCGGCGGCCGACGCGCCGATCGACTGCTTCTACGTCTACCCGACGGTGTCGCTGGACCCCGGACCGATCGCCGACATGACGGTGGCCCCGGGCGACAACGAGGTGCTCACGGTGGTGGCCCAGGCCGCGCAGTTCTCCCGGGCGTGCCGCGTCTTCGCCCCGATCTACCGGCAGGCGACGGTCAGCGCGATCCTCGACGGGCACTACGCCGAGGTGAGCGCGACCGCCTACGCCGACGTGCTCGACGCGTGGAAGACCTACGTCACGACGTGGAACGACGGGCGCGGGGTGATCCTGATCGGCCACTCGCAGGGCATGGGCCACCTCAAGCGCCTGATCGCCGAGGAGATCGACGACGAGGACGCCGTACGTTCGCTGCTCGTCGCCGCGTACCTGTTCGGCGGTGCCGTGCAGGTGCCGCCCGGTCAACTGGCCGGCGGCGACTTCGACCACGTGCCCGGGTGCACCGGGCCGGGCGAGACGGGTTGCCTCGTGACCTGGTCGACCTACCCGGCGGACCTCCCGCCGATCCCGGAGGCGATCTTCGGGCGGGGCGGGGACGGCGCGTCCGGCGAGGGCGGGGACGTTACGACCCGGGCCCTCTGCGTGGACGCGGTGGGGATGCTGGGCCGCGAGCATGCGACGCCGATCGTGCCGAAGGGCGCCCCGCTCATCGGCGGCATCGCCGGCGTCGAGGACATCACGACACGCTTCGCGACGTTGCCCGATGCGCTCGACGTCGAGTGCGCGGCGACGGATCGGCACGACTACCTGGCCGCGTCGCTCGCCGACCCGGACGATCCGCGCCCGCTCGACGGGCTCTTCGTGGAGAGCCTCGGCGCGGCATGGGGGCTGCACCTCGTGGACGTGACGGTGGCCCTCGAGGATCTCGTGGCGCTCGCGCAGCGCCAGGGCGCTGCCTACGTGAACTGACGCGAGGCGCCTGCGCCCACTCTGCTTTTCGGCGCGATTCGTCCCGTGGCGCGGGACATTCCGCGCCGAGAACGCGAGGGGGTAGGGAGCGAGCGGGCGCGTCAGGCGTAGGTGCGGACGAGGGTCAGGGCGTCCTGCGCGTCGGGCCCGGTCGCCGAGAGCCCAGTCTCGGCCGCGGCGGCGCGCTGGCCGGCCACGGTGCAGAGGTCGAGCGCGGTGCCGCGGATCACCGTGGCGGGCTCGTCCTCCATCCCGAACGACCAGGCGCCACCATCGGGCGCGACGAGCTCGAAGCCGACCGACCCGCGTGGCGTGATGCCGGCGCGTGAGAACGCGTAGGGGACGGTTCGCCACACGAGGCGGGCGGTGTGCCAGAGCCGATCGGTCGGGTCGGGCTCGGGGCCGAAGGCCACGGCGACGTCGACGGTGTGGATCCACGACTCGGTGAGGCGGGTGGTGGCGAGTGAGCGAGCGGCGAGGTCGCCGGCGACCCACAGAAGCCGTGCGTCCGGCGCGCACCCGGCGAAGGCGTCGACCTGTGCGACGCTGCTCCGCAGCCAGCGGTCGCGGGACGCCGTGGGCGACCCCCGCTCGAGGTCGACGAGCGCGCCCGCCCACTCGTCGATCGATCCGGCGGAGGGGATCGCGGCAGCACGCTCGTCGACGAGGGCGGGGAGGCGACCTTCGACGCTGGCGACGGCCATCTCGTTGGTCTGGGCGAGGTGGAGGAGCACGTCGGCCACTGTCCACGCCTCGCAGCGGGACTGACGCAGCAGGTCGGCCTCCCCGAGGTGGGCCACGAACGCTCGCAACTCGTCCTGCTGCTCGCGCAGTGCCGTCACGACGTCGATCACGGTCGCATCTCCAGTGCCCGCCGGCCCTCGGGCCCGCAAGGGCCGAGTCTGCCTGATCCGAGTCCGAGCGGGGCTCCACATATCGATAACGGATGTGTACGGTGTGCGTCGATCGAGAGGGGCGCCCGTGGCGGACTTGTCATCGTTGGGATCGCCGGTGCGCATCCCGAAGGCGGCCACAGTGGTCGCTGGGAACATGCGTCGAGGGATCGTCCGCGGGCGGTACGTCCCCGGCGACCCCCTGCCGAACGAGTCCGAGCTGATGGAGCTCTACGGTGTCTCTCGACCCGTGGTGCGCGAGGCGCTCAGGATCCTGGAGAGCGAGTCCCTGATCGAGATCAAGCGGGGCGCCCGTGGCGGCGCCCGGGTCACGCTCCCCGACATCGGGGTCGCAGCTCGTCACAGCGCACTCCAGCTCCAACTCGCAGGAACGACCCTTGCCGACCTCTTCGAAGCGCGGGCGATGATCGAGCCGGCCGCCGTTCGTCGCCTCGCGCTCCATCGTGACCCGGAGGCCATCCAGCGGCTTCGGGACGGGCACGAGCACGAGCGATCCGTCGTGGATGACCCCATCACCCACGCAGAGCATGCCGCCGGGTTCCACGCGCTCGTGGTGGAGATCGCAGGCAACAAGACGCTCGCCGTGCTGAACCGGCAGCTGCTCCAGATCGTGGAACGGCACAACCGGCTCGCCATCGAGCGACTGCCCCTCGCCGACGCATCCGCAGTGGGCCATTGGGCGGACGAGTGCCATGAGGCGGCGATCGATCTGATCGAGGCGGGCGACGCTGACGCTGCGGAGAAGCTGTGGCGCGAGCACCTCGAAGCCGTGGCGAAGGGTTCCCTCGAGCGCTTGGGCCCGACGACGATCGTGGACCTGCTCGACGGCGAGTCCTAGGCCGGCGGGGCTGCCGACCGTCCGTTCCACGCGACCAGGCGATCGATCAGCGGGGCGTCGTCGGCGATCGGGACCGCGTCGCCGAACGGGTTCTCCCACGGAGAGTCCGGCGGCAGGGAGGCCTTCACCGCGGCCCAGATCTCCTCGCGCTCCGCGATCGGCAGCTGCTGGTGGATCGCCGTCCATGACGTCTCCAGCACCTGCTGGTTCCACACCACCTCCTGACCAGTCGCCCGGGCGAGGTCCCAGGTGTGCACGGTCAACTCGTTCGTGTAGACGCCGAGAACCGCATCGCCCGGAAAGACGCCCCACGGAAGCTCGCGGGGTTCGGCGAGCCGATCGGAGGTCCACGCACGCTGCGCCTCGTCCGCAGCCCGTGTGAAGGCGTCCAGCCAGGCTCCCGGCGCCACATCGGCGGCGTCCGTCGGCCACTCGGCGGTCGGCACGAAGCGGCCGCGACCGGCTGAACAGCCGATCCGTCAGTACTCGTCGACCGGGAAGCCCAACGCCAGGCGGCCCGCTCGCAGGAGCGTCTGCTCGGGCGTGAGCGGGTGGAACTTCGCCGCCCGGATGTCGCGGTACGCCCGCTCGATCGGCGAGCCCTTGAAGAAGGCCGCGCCACCGGCGACGTCGATGGCGAGGTCGCAGACCTCCATGGCGCCGAGCGCGATCTCGCGCTTCGCGTCGAGCACGGCAGCGACTCGTTGCACGGAGGGGTCGGGATCGTCCCCCACCGCGCCGAGCGCGCCGTCGAGCGCCCACGAGGCGATCTGGAGGCGATGAGCCATCAGCCCGACCTGCCGTTGCACGACGGGATCGAGCGCCTTGCTCCCGGCGGCCTTCAGCGCGGCCTCGTACGCCCCCTCTGCGACACCGAGGTAGACGCCCGACACGATGGGCATGGCGATGCTCATGATGACCTGCAGCGGAGGGTCGATCACCCCGTACGGCCGGTTGGCGAGGACCCGCTCCTCGGGGACGAACACATCGTCGATCACGATGTCGTGGCTGCCGGTGCCGCGCATGCCGAGCGTGTCCCAGTTGTCGAGCACGGTCACGCCGTCGTCGGCCATCGGGACCGCCATGTTCAGCACCCGCTCGCCGAGCTCGGGATCCTCGAACCGGAACATCGTCGACATCACGTTCCCGACCGGTCCCAGGCTGGCGAAGACCTTGCGGCCCGAGACCCGGTAGCCGCCCTCGACCCTCACGGCGTCGCCCCGGGGTCGGGTCAGGTCGGCCCCGCCCGTGGACACGAGGATCAGCCCCTCCTCGGCGACGCGTCGGAGGGTGGCCTCGGCGCCGGGCATGCCGCGCCGGTACCGCCACGCCGTGAACGAGGTGACGTGCTGGTGCATCGAGCTGGCCAGCGCGGTCGAGCCGCAGTGCCTCGCCAGCTCGCGCTGGACCGCGGCGACCTTCCGGATCGTCGCGCCGGTGCCGCCCAGCTCGGTGGGCACGGCGATCGCCAGGAGGCCCTCCTCGCGGAGGCGCGTGATGCCCTCCTGGACGAAGGTGCCGTCCCGGTCGTGCCGCTCCGCGTGGGCGGCGATCTCACGCCCGACGTCGCCCGCTCGGGCGACGAGGTCCTGCTGCACGTGCTCGGTGGTGTCGATGGTGGTGCTCATGAAGGGAACGTACGACTGGCCCCCTGCGCGCAATAGTCCAGGATTCGGACCTCGCTGGTACAGATCTGCGACTACCCGCGATCCCGATCCGGCGCGACGATGCCGACCATGGGTGACTACGGCAGGTTCTGTCCGATCTCGCTGGGGAGCGCGGTGCTCGCCGACCGGTGGACGCCGCTGATCGTGCGCGAGCTGATCCTCGGCAACACCCGCTTCAACGACATCGCCCGTGGCCTGCCCGGCATCTCCCGCTCCCTCCTCGTCCAGCGGCTGCGCCACCTCGAGCGCAAGGGGGTGGTCGAGATGTGGCCCTCGCCCACGGGCCGCGGCAGCGAGTACCACCTCACGCCGGCGGGCCGAGACCTGCAGGGCGTCGTCGAGACGCTCGGTCGTTGGGCGGTGCAGTGGCTCTTCGACGACCTGGAGCCGCACGAGGTCGACCCGGTGACGCTCATGTGGTGGATGCACCGGAGGATCGACGCGGCGCAGTTCCCTCCCCACCGCGTCGTGATCCAGTTCGACCACACCGAGCCGACCAGGAAGTCGATCTGGATGGTGCTCGAGCGGGGTGAGGCGTCCGTGTGCGTGCAGCACCCCGGCTTCGACGCCGACCTGCTCGTCGTCATGCCCACGCCGGCGCTCGCCGAGGTGTTCTCCGGCCTCGAGACCTGGGCCCACGCGGTCACGCAGGGCAGGATCCGGATCGAGGGCCCGCCCGCGCTGGTCAAGGCGTTCCCCCGGTGGTTCCTGTGGAGCCCGTTCGCCGATGTGACCCAGGCGCGCGACGAGCGAGGCGAGCCTGCCGGCGTGTCGGGGTGAGCCCGGCTGGACGCCGCTTCTATAACGAGAACGCTTGACGATAGAGGTTCCCGGGTGTTCGATGGGGGTGAGACCTCGTCGAACGGAGGCACGATGGCCTCGACGAGTCGGCGAACCACCACGGCGCAGGTCGGGCGATGACCACCGCGTTCGTGCTGTCCGGCGGCGGGAGCCTCGGTGCGGTGCAGGTCGGGATGCTCCAGGCGCTCTCGGAGCGCGGCGTCCGCCCAGACCTCGTGGTGGGGACGTCGGCGGGGGCGCTCAACGCGGCGTTCGTGGCGGGGCACGGCGTCGACCGGGACGCGCTCGGTCGCCTCGAGGCGGTGTGGACGCGCCTTCGGCGCCGCGACGTCTTCCCCCTGCAGCCCGTCCGCCTGAGCGCCGTCGCGATGCGAAGGCTCCCGTCGCTCTGCTCGTGCGGACCGCTCCGCCGGCTCATCGCGTCGCACCTCCCCTACGAGCGGTTGGAGCTCGCGCCGACGCCCCTCCACGTGGTCGCCACCGACGTGCGCAGCGGGCGCGAGGTGCTCCTCTCGGAGGGTCCGGCCGTCGATGCCGTCCTGGCGAGCGCGTCCGTGCCGGCGGTCCTGCCGTCGGTCCGGATCGCTGGCCGTGACCTCATCGACGGGGGCGTGTCCGACAACGCCGCCGTCTCGCAGGCCGTCGAGCTGGGCGCCGACGTCGTGTGGGTGCTCCCGACGGGCTACGCGTGTGCGCTGGACCGACCGCCGACCTCGCCGCTGGCGGCGGCACTCCATGCGCTCACGCTGCTGATCGAACAGCGCCTGGTCGTGGACGTCGCACACCTGGCGGGGAAGGCGGACGTCCGTGTGCTGCCGCCTCTCTGCCCCTTGTCGGTCTCCTCGGCCGACTTCCGCCACGGCGCCCGGCTCGTCGCGGCGGCCAGGACGTCGACGGGTCGCTGGCTCGACGGTGACCACCCGCCCGACGGCCATCCCGAGCGGATCCTGTCACTCCACTCGCACCCCGTGACGGGGGAGGGCGGTCAGCCGGGGTCGGGCGAGCGCTCGAGCGCGGCTCGGTCCCAGTCGGCGGAGGTGGCGGCCGCCTCGTAGGTCGACTGGAGGAAGGCGAGCAGGGTCGCAGCCGGCTGGTCGGCGGTCCGCACGACCTCGTAGGGGAGGACGAACTCGCCGAGCTCGTCGTCCCAACGCGCGCCCAGGGGCTCCACGGGAGCGTCGCGGTAGCCGGGCGGCTCCGGGTAGGCGTACGCGTAGAAGACGCCTTCCTCGCCCGGACCGCCGGGCCAGTACCCGCAGCTGCTGACCTCGTGCGAGTACGCCTCCCACATGACGTGCGGCCCGCAGTTCGGCGCCCCGCCCGGGTGCGGCGGGGCGATCCTGCCGGAGAACCGCGTGTAGGCGAGGTCGACGGCGCCCCAGAACCAGTGCACCGGGCTGGCCTTGCCGACGAAACGCGTCTGGAACTCCTTGAGGACCCCAGCGATCGCGACCAGGGCGAGCCAGTAGTCGTGCACGGCTTCGGCGTCGTAGCTCGCGTGCACCCGGTCGTCGGCGAACGGGATCGCCTCGGGGATCTCGACCGGCACCGGCCAGATCGGGGTCGACACGCCCAGGTCGTCGAGCAGCCCCATGACCGCCCCGTAGAAGTCGGCGACGCTGCGCGGCTCCAGCGCGAGCGATCGCTGGTCACCTTCGACGGTCGTGACCTCGAGGCGGTGGTCGACGAAGTCGAAGTCGATCTGGAACGACGGGCCCGTGGGGTGCGGCATCAGCGAGGTCGTGAGGCCACGCGCCGAGAGGTAGAGCGGCACGTTCCACCAGTGGTTGGAGAGCGGCTCGTTGGCGAGCCGGATCTTGCCGACCACCTGCGTGTAGAGGTGGAGGGTGTCCCGGGTCTCCTGCCAGCGGGACACCGGGATGGCCGGCCAGGGCCGGGTCGCCTTCGATGCCATCGGTCCTCCTCGGGTGGCAGCGCGGCGGCAGTCTCGCAGAGATCGCCCTCGCCGAGGCCGCCCGCCCCGACGTCGTGCCCTGAGCCCGGTCGGCGGGACCTGCGCTCCGTCGACGGAGCCGGGCCCGCGGTTAGGTTGCGCCGATGGGCCGTGAGGTGGTGGTGGGGTACTGCTGGCCGCAGTCCGTGGCGGCGGGGGAGCAGGTCGGGCTGCACCTCTCATCCGCAGGCGGGCGGCCCGTGCGGATCGAGGTGGCGCGCGTCGGCGCGCAGCGAGAGGTGGTGCACGTCGGCGAGGTCGCCGCCGAGGAGCACGCGACGCCGAAGCATGCGTCGTCATTCGGGTGCGGCTGGCCGGTGGCCACGACCCTCGAGGTCGACCCGTCGTGGAGGTCGGGCTACTACGAGGTCCTCCTCGAGATCGCCGTGGGCGACAAGGTGCGGCGCGACCGTGCGTTCTTCGTCGTGCGGCCTTCCGCACCGACGCGCGTCGTCCTCGCCCTGGCGACGAACACGTGGCACGCCTACAACGACTTCGGCGGCCCGAACCTCTACACGGGCGGCACGCGGGTCTCGATGCAGCGGCCGATGGCGGCCGGCCACCTGCACAAGCCGCCGGGCAAGGGCCGACGGGTGACCGGCACCGGGGAGCCCGATCCCCAGAACGCCGCGCACGTCGGCTACCTCACGCTGAACCACCTGTCGGGATGGGCGGGCTCGGCCGGGTGGCCGGACTGGGAGCAGCCGTTCGTCGAGTGGGCGGAGCGCGAGGGCTTCGAGGTGGGCGTGTGCACGAACGCTGACCTGGAGCTGCACCCCGAGGTGCTCGACGGCGCCAGCCTCTACCTGTCGGTGGGACACGACGAGTACTGGTCGGCGGGGATGCGCGACACCGTCGAGGCGTTCATCGCCCGTGGTGGCAACGCCGCCTTCTTCTCGGGCAACACCTCGCTCTGGCAGGTGCGGATCGAGGGCGACGACCACGACGTGATGGTCGGCTACAAGGGCTTCTTCAAGGACGATCCGCTGTTCGACACGGATCGGCAACCGGAGGTCACCACCTTCTGGTCCGACGTGATCGTGGAGCGGCCCGAGAACCACCTGACCGGTGTGTCGTTCACCCGTGGCGGCTACCACCGGATCGGTCGCAACGTCAGCGCGGGCCTCGGCGGGTACACCGTGCACCGTCCGGGGCACTGGCTCTTCGAGGGCACCGGGCTGGGCTACGGCGACGTGCTCGGCGTCGGATCGACGGTCGTGGGCTACGAGTGCGACGGCTGCGTGTTCACCTACCGGGACGGGCTCCCGTACCCGACCGGCGAGGACGGCACCCCGTCGAGCTTCGAGATCCTCGGGACCTGCCCGACGCAGCACTTCACCCGCGAGACGGCCCCCCGCCCGCCCAAGCCGGGTGAACCGAGCGAGCTCGAGTACATCGCCGCGCGCGTCTTCGGGACCCGCGAGCCCGCGGCGATGGAGCGCATCCGACACGGGCACGCCGTCCTCGGCGCCTACACCAACGACGCAGGCGCCACCGTCGTCACGTCGGGCTCCACCGACTGGGCCCATGGCCTCGTCGGCCGCGACGCGCAGATCGAGCAGATCACGCGCAACGTGCTGACCCGCCTGGGCTGACCGGCGCCTGAGCTCTGAACTTTGGAGGAAGTCCGTGGCCGGCCACGCACTTCCTCCAAAGTTCGCGCCCCCACGTCGGTCTGCCGTGCCACGCAGCATCACGCAAACCCATAAACCCGATTGACTGGGGGCAGGGCACCGTGGCCTTCAGACAACCGCGCCACGCAGCACGCGGTAGTCGGCGACTTCGGCGACCAGCACCGGGTGATCCAGCGCATCACCCTGCGCGGCGACGTGCCCGTCTGAGCAGCTCCCCCGAGGAGCGGCCGGACGTCGGATCGGATTCTCGGTCAGCGTCCCGTCTGGTCGTCGATCATCTCGCGGATGATGTCGGCGTGGCCCGCGTGCCGGCTGATCTCCTCGATCAGATGGGCGAGGATCCAGCGGAGGTCGACCGTCGTGCCGGATCGGTGGCTCGGCTCGGGAAGCGCATCGTCGAGGTGGGCGTCCTCGATGATGTCGTCCACCCGTGCCCACGTCGCTCGGTAGTGCTCGATCGCCTCGTCGAGGGTCGCCGACGGGATGGCGGCGTTCGCAGGAACCTCCATCGGCTCGCCGGCGAAGCGGTGGCGCAACCAGATCTGCTCGGCGAAGTCCACGTGCTGCACCAACCAGAGCAGCGAGGTCCCGGAGCCCACCGGCGACCATCGCGCCTGCTCCTCCGTGACGCCGACGACCTTGCGGACCATCGACTCGCGCACGTAGTGGAGGAAGTGCAGGAGCACCTCGCGCTCGTCGCCGACCCGCCAGACAGGTGGAGTGTCGTCCATCGGAACGCGACCCTAGGGTGACGCGTCAGGCCTCCATCGTCCCGGTGGCCGGGACGCCGTCTTCGCGCTGGTAGCGCAGGGTGACGGCGCCCTTGGGCGAGGTCAGCGCAGGCTGGGTGAGCGTGAGGTTGGTGGGCACCGCTCCGCCGGCGAACACCTTCTTCCCGGCGCCGAGCACGATCGGGTACACCCAGAGGTTCAGGCGGTCGAACAGCCCCTCGGCGAGGAGCGTCTGCACCAGGTCGAGGCTGCCGATGACGTGCACCTGGGAGTGCCGCGCTCGCAGGTCCGCGATCGCGGCGGCCAGGTCCGGGCCGAGCTGCGACGTCCCTGCCCACGCGAGGTCGGGAGCGCCTCGCGAGGCGACGTACTTCGGGAGGCGGTCGAACAGCTCGGCGATCGGTCCCTGCTGGTGCGGCCAGTAGCCGGCGAAGATGTCGTAGGTGCGCCGCCCGAGCAGGAGCGCATCCATCTCCTGCATCCCGGCGTCGATCTGCTCGCCGTCGAACTCGGTGATGAGCGGGGCCTGCCAGCCGCCGAACCGGAAGCCGCCTTCGGGATCCTCCTCGGGGCCGCCGGGTGCCTGCGCCACGCCGTCCAGGGTGGTGAAGAGGTCGATGTGGATGGTGCCCATGGCGGTCCTCCTGGGGCTGGTCGACTGTCCTGCCGCTGCGCTCGGTACCCGTACCGACGAGACGGCCGCCTCACACTCATCGCGACCGAGGTTCTCGGCGCGGAATGTCCCGCGTGGCGGGACAGACCGCGCCCAAAACGCGGGTCGCCGACGTGCCCGATGTTCTCGGCGCGGAATGTCCCGCGTGGCGGGACAATCCGCGCCGAAAAGCCCGCGGGTGCGGCGGGACGGCGGTCTGCCAGAGTGGCGGGATGGCAGGGAGGCCGAGTTCCGGGCGGGGAGCGCTGGCCGTCGTCGGGGCATGTGCCGTGCTCGCTGCGTGTGGCGGCGGTGAGGCGGAGCGTCGCGTCGACGAGGGCATGACCACGTCCGCCGTGTCGACGTCGATGGCGACGACGAGCACCTCGGCGGCACCTGCGCCGCCGAGCACGACCGAGGCACCGCCGAGCACCGTGATGGACCCGGGTCGCGCAGCCGACCCGCGCCCGCCCGAGGTGGCGGCGGAGCCCGCCGAGCTGGCTGCCCAGCTGGTCGACGCCGAGCGCACGGTCCGCGATCCGTCGACCTCCGAGGCGGATCTCGTCGAGGCCGCCCACCTCCAGCAGGTCGCCTACCGGGTCGTCGCCGACCACCCCGAGTGGGACGACACGGTGGGCGCCGAGATCCCCATGGACCTGCTGCCGACCGTGATGGCCAACGTGGCGGCGCGTCGGGAGCTGCGCAGCATGCACCGCCGTCTCCTCGACACGCTGCCGGCCTGGCGCGTGATCGAGCCCCGGCCGATGCAGGAGCTGCTGGGCGACTACGCCGAGGCGGAGCGGACCTACGGCGTGCCGTGGCAGTACCTGGCCGCGATCAACCTCGTCGAGACCGGGATGGGTCGCGTCGACGGCGTCAGCACCGCGGGCGCGCAGGGCCCGATGCAGTTCATGCCGGCCACGTGGGCCACGTTCGGCGAGGGCGACGTGCGTGATCCCCGGGCGGCGATCATGGCGGCGGGCCGCTACCTCGCCCACAGCGGCGCGCCCGGCGACATGGGCAAGGCGCTGCTGGCGTACAACCGGTCCGGCAAGTACGTGCGGGCCGTGACCCACTTCGCCGAGGTGATGCGGGCCGATCCGGCCGCGTACCGCGGCTACTACCACTGGCAGGTGTACGTGCTGACGGTGGCCGGGGACGTGCTCCTGCCGGTCGGCTACGAGCATCTGACGCCCATCCCGGTGCAGGAGTATTTGGCGACGCAGGACTGAGCCCGGCCCCGACGACCGGGGCCGGGCGGGCGGTTCGGGCGCCTCAGGCGGCGGGCTCGAGCGCCGAGTGGATGGCGTCGAGCACCGACTGGTCGGGCTGCGGGGCGACCTCGGCCCACGGTGCCATCCGGGTCGCTTCGAGGGCCTTGGCGACGTAGGGCCCGTCGACGGCGGGGCTGTGGCAGCCGGCGAGCACCCGGGGCGACAGCGCCTCGATCCGGTCGACGGTGCGCCGGAACTTGGCGTCGTCGACCACGTGCAGCCACGGGCTGATGTACTGGGCGAAGGTGTGGATGCCGAGTTCCCACTCCTCCTGGTCCAGCTCGCCGACGTGCCGCACCGGCGTCGTCATGTGCGAGGCGAAGGCATCCGACCCCCAGTACACGCCGGTGGACGGGTCGAAGAGGCCACGGGTGGTGCCCGAGTCGAACACCGGCGGGCGGACGACGTGGAGCGTCCGGTCGCCGACGTCGATCGTGTCGCCGTCCTGCACCCAGCGCCACCGGGAAGCCGGCACCTCGAGCAGCGACATCACCGGTGAGCGAACGGTCGTCGTCGAGGCGAGCACGGTGACCCTCACGGGCCTGGGCGGCTTCGTCGTCCCGGTCGTGCTGCCGTCTCCCGCTCCGGCGGTCCCGAGCAGCGAGCTCGACGACGTCTTCGTCTCGACCTCGTCGGTGACGGTCACCGCGGTCTCGCCGTCCACCTGGACGCTGTCGAACGGCTACGTCGTGGACGTCGCCGCGCTCGCCGATCCCCCGTCGGTCGACGTCGGCACGGCCCTCGCCTCGGTCAGCGGGATCGCCAAGTCCGGTCCCGCCGTGTCGGTGATCCTGGTGACGTCTGCGGGTGACGTGACGCTGGGCTGACGCCCGCCCGGCGGCGCTGCGCGCCCGGCCACGATGGCCGCACGCCGGCGCCCCACCTGCCATCATCTCCGTTCCCTCTCGGGGCCGGTTCCGCCGCCGACCCCGAGAGGGATCCTTCGCAACCGGCCCGGCCCTGCCTTCACCCCTGCCCGAACTGGCACCATCGGCGGGCCATGTCCGGGCGAGCGGTGACAGTTCGCGGGACCCGGAAAACGCACGAAGCCCTTGCCAGGCAAGGGCTTCCGCGGAGTGCGCTCGGAGGGACTCGAACCCCCAACCTTCTGATCCGTAGTCAGATGCTCTATCCAATTGAGCTACGAGCGCAGGACGACAGAGACTATCGACGCGGCGACGGCACGGCCAAGCGGAACACCGCAGTGTCCCGTCGACCGTGCCGTCGAGCCGACGACCTCTGATCGTGGGTGCGCGTCAGGCGCGGCGTCCGCAGACGGGCCAGCTCACCCAGCCGGTGTCGCTCCACAGCGCACGGGCCATGGCGTCCTGGATGTACGGGGCGGCGACGGCCGGGTCGACCCCGACGTACTCCGGCAGGAGGCTCCTTGCGGTGGAGTCCCAGGTCGCCCGGGAGAACTGGTACGCCCCGCGGTAGCGGCCGCTGCTCGACACCGCCGAGTAGTTGCCGTGCGACTCGCAGTTCCGCAGCCGAGCGAGGGTCTCGTCGCTCGGCGCCTTCGGACTTCGAGCCGACGCAAGCTTCACGGTGGCCACTCGGTTGGCGACGTGGCTCTGGAACGTGGCGGCCTGCTCAGGGGTGCAGGAGGCGATGACGCCGATGCCGATGGTCACGATCGCGAGGCCCGCAAGTGCGCGCGTCAGTCGGTTGGGGGTCTTCATGGGGGACGGTCCTCCTCAGGAGTGGGCCCGTACCTCGGGCCGCGTTGGGGAAAGGAACGGATGCTCGGATGAGCTGAGAGGAGGGAGCCCAGACCACAGCCGGGCGACGGACCTGTTGGTGAAACGTCCGTCGGCGGGCTGGTGGATCTCCCTCGATCCGCCGCGTTATGTCGCTGAAGTACATCCAGTGTTACGAGAGCCGCAACGTGATTGCAACATTGGTGCTTGCAGGAGTTGCGTGACGTGCGTCACGCCGAATCTGACGCATCGTCAGATTCAGGCCCTCGAACAACCGTCACGACGACTGCCGAAAACGCTCGAAGGGCCCGCCGGAGCGGACCCTTCGATGCGGCGGAGAGGGTGGGATTCGAACCCACGGAAGGTTGCCCTTCACCTCCTTAGCAGGGAGGCCCGATCGGCCTGACTCCGGCACCTCTCCTCTTCATGTGCCGAGGTCCGGGCGGGCAGCCCGGGCCTGGATCGGCGACTCCGCAGCATACCCACCACCGCGCGGGGCGGTCGATGCCCGCCAATCCGCTGTGCCCGCAGCGCCGAACCATTGGTGATGAACGCATCGGCAGAGCACACTGCACCGGTGGTGGACCTCAGGAGCTGGGCGAGGCGGTCGCTCCCGCAGACCCCCGACGAGCTCCTCCCGATGGTCGCACGGGGCGACCGCGCGGCGTACGAGGCGCTCTACCCCTTGGTCATCGACAGGGTCTACGGCCTCATCCGGTCGGTGCTCCGGGACCCCTCCCAGAGCGAGGAGGTGGCGCAGGAGGTGATGGTCGAGGTCTGGCGGATCGCCCCCCGCTTCGACCGGACCAATGGCTCGGCCCTCCCGTGGATCCTCACGATTGCCCACCGGCGGGCCGTCGATCGTGTCCGCTCCGCCGAGGCGGCGAGGCGGCGCGACACCCAGCACGCCGCCGGCAACCAGTCCGCCGGCCAGGCCGACACCGAGACGCTCGTGCAGGACGGGATCGACCGGGAGCGAGTCCGGCAGGCGCTCGACGAGCTCACCCCGGCCCAGCGCGAGTCAATCGAGCTGGCCTACTTCGCCGGACACACCCACACCGAGGTCGCTGCGCTCCTCGACCTTCCGCTGGGCACCGTGAAGACCCGCATCCGCGACGGGCTGATCCGACTCCGTGATCGAATGGAGGTCACATCATGAGCGGATGGCACCCCGATCTCCCCGAGGACGACGACATGAGCGGAAGGGCAGCGCTGTACGCCCTCGACGCACTGGACGCCGATGAGCGCGCCGAGTTCGAGGAGGTGCTCGCCCACCGGCCCGACCTCCGGGCCGAGGTCGGCGGCTTCCAGGCGACCGCCGCCGCCCTCGCATCGATCACGGACGAGCCGGCGCCGGCGTCGCTCCGCCAGGCGGTGCTGTCCGAGGTCGACAGCACCCGGCAGATCGCGCCCGTCGTCGACCTCGCCGCCCGCCGTGCGGCTCGGACCCGCCGAGTCGCATGGGTCGCCGTCGCGGCGGCCTTCGTCCTCGTCGCCGGCATCGTGGGCTACAACCTCGGCGACCGGACGGCGCCGCCCACCGAC
The DNA here is from genome assembly GCA_023437745.1 of Actinomycetes bacterium. Taxonomy (GTDB): domain Bacteria; phylum Actinomycetota; class Acidimicrobiia; order Acidimicrobiales; family Microtrichaceae; genus JAEZFI01. Next base: position 860 of record JAEZFI010000307.1, on the reverse strand, counting down.
GGCACCAGCGAGCTGGCCGCCCTGATGGCGGAGCCCGACGCACGTCTGCTCGAGCTCACGGGCGAGGCCGGCGTGATGAAGGTCGTCTACTCCGGCACCCGCGACCGGGCGATGCTCATGGGCGGCGGCATGGCCCCGCTGCCCGAGGGGAAGTCCCTGGCGCTCTGGCGGCAGGTGGGGGACCACATGGTGCTCGCCGGCATGTTCGAGCCCGACCGGGACGGCACGGTGCAGGTCGCGCTCGACCTCGACCTGGCGGACACCGCGTCGCTCAACGTGACCCTCGAGCCGGCCGGCGGCTCGAAGGAGCCGACGCTGCCGGTCCTCCTCAGCGGCCCAGTGTGAGCCCGAGCCGGCGGTCGGCCACCACCCGGTGGTCCAGCCCGCCGCGGTCCCGGCCCATCGGTGTGTGGGTGGCCCACGTCCACACCGCGAGCTCCTCGGCGCGCATCGGCTGCGCGAGCAGGTAGCCCTGCGCCTGGTCGCAGCCGATCGAGTCGAGCAGCTCCAGCGTCTCGAGGTTGTCGACGCCCTCGACGGTGACCGTCATCCCCAGCGCGTGGCCGAGGTCCACCGCGGCCCGGAGGATCGTCGCCGCTGTCGCGTCACGAGGCGCGGTCATGCCGAACGACTTGTCGACCTTCACCTCGTTCGGTCCCAGCTCCCGGAGCTGCGAGAGGGACGACGTGCCGGTGCCGAAGTCGTCGAGCGCCACGACGTACCCCGCGGTGCCCAGGCGGACGACGGCGTCGTTGGCGCTCATGCGGTCGAGGCTGGCCAGCGTCTCGGGGACCTCGAGGTGCAACGCCGACCGCGGCAGGCCGGGGGGCGCCCCGGCGGCCGCGAGGCGGCGGGCGAGG
>JAEZFI010000288.1 GCA_023437745.1 Actinomycetes bacterium | reverse complement strand
ACAAGGAATATCAACACGAGCGCCAGTATGAATGCGAACAGGGTATTCCCGGAGCTTTCCGCAAAATCCCTTGACGATCCTGCAAGGCTGGTGGCAAACGTTTCATCGAGGTGTTTTGCAGCGATTGCTTCCATAGCACGAATTCCATCTCCTAATGTTTTTCCCGGTGCGAGACCTGCAGAGATAGTCGCCGATTTATAACGGTTGTAGTGATAGATTGTCGGCGGAGTGGTCTCTTCTGAAATCGAAACGAGGTTGTCGAGTGAGATGATTTCGTTACGGCTGCTTCTTACATAAATATTTTTCAGGTCTGTCGGATCATCGCGTTCATTGCGCGCCACCTGGCCCATCACCTGGTATTGTTTTCCTTCGCGGATAAAATATCCCAGGCGCCTGTTACTCAGCGCAAGCTGTAATGTTTGCGAAATATCGTTAACGCTTACTCCAAGTTCGCTCGCCTTCAACCGGTCGATGTTAATTTTCAATTCAGGCTTGTTGAATTTCAGATCTGAATCCACACCCTGGAAAGTGGGATCGTCATCTGCTTCGTCAAGGATCTTTGGAAGTGCTTCAGCGATCTTGTCGAAGTTGTTGTTCTGAATAACATATTGTACAGGCAAGCCTCCACGGCGGTTAACGGATATCGTTTGTTCCTGTATCGCGAATGTTCTGCCCTCCGGGAAGCGGCGAAGGTTCCGGCCGATCATATCTACGATTTCCTGCTGCGATCGTTCACGATCCTGCGGGTCGATAAACGTTACACGCACGAAGCCTGTATTAACGGCGCCAGCGCCGGAAAAGCCCGGAGCTGTTACGCTCAGCACAATTTCTCTTTCCGGATCGGAATCTATAATAAACTGCGAAATCTTGTCAACGTACTTATCCATGTAGTCGAAAGAAGTTCCTTCCGGAGCTGTAAGCTGCATCCGCACCTGGCTTCTGTCTTCGAGCGGAGCGAGTTCCGATTGAATATTGCTTCCTACAAAAAATATGATTCCGAAACACACCGCTACGATTACGAGCGCCAGCCATTTTGCCGCCATGAACTTCTGCAGCAGATGGTGATATCCATTTTCCATACCGCGGAAGAACGGCTCCGTTTTACGATAGAACCAGGAATGCTTATGCACTTTACGGGTAAGCTTTACGTTCAGCACCGGGGTAAGTGTCAGGGAAACAAATGCAGAGATAAGAACCGCACCTGCTACCACAATACCGAATTCACGGAATAGTCTTCCAACAAATCCTTCGAGGAATATGATAGGAAGAAATATCACCGCGAGCGTGATGGAAGTTGCAATAACCGCAAAGTAGATTTCTTTGGATCCTTCTTTCGCTGCCTGGTATTTCGGCATGCCCGCTTCAATCTTCTTGTAGATATTTTCCGTTACCACAATTCCATCATCCACCACAAGACCGGTTGCGAGTACGATACCAAGTAAAGTTAGTACGTTGATTGTAAATCCGCTCAGGTACATGATGAAGAAGGTACCGATAAGTGCTACGGGAATATCTATTAACGGGCGCAATGCGATAAGCCAGTCACGGAAGAATAAATAGATTACAAGCACCACAAGAACAAAAGCGATGATCAACGTTTCTTCTACTTCAAGTATCGAACGTTTGATGAATTTTGTCTGGTCGAGTGCGATGTCCAGTTTGATATCTTCAGGAATTTCTTGTTTCAGCTGTTCAAGTCGCCTGTAGAATTCATTGGAAATTGCAACATAATTGGTACCCGGTTGCGGAACGATCGCAAGAGCAATCATCGGAATGCGACTCTCTTTCAGAATGGTTTCTTCGTTTTCCGGGCCAAGCACGGCTTCACCGATCTGTTTAAGCCGGATGTCGGCGCCGTTTACATTTTTGATAATAACGTTATTGAAATCTTCTTCGGTAGTAAGTCTGCCGAATGATCGTACAGACAGTTCCGTAGCATTTCCCGAAATTTTACCTGATGGCAATTCAACATTTTCCCTTGTAAGGGCTGCTTCAACATCACCGGGAGTGAGGTTATATGCGCTCAAACGAGCAGGGTCGAACCAGATACGCATGGCGTATCTTTTTTCTCCCCATATCTGTATACTACTAACTCCGGGAATCGTCTGCAAACGTTCAACCAATACGTTCGTGGCGTATTCGGTAATCTCAAGCTGGTTTCGCGTGTTGCTCTGAACGGTCATTGAAATGATGGCATCCGAACTGGCATCAGCTTTCGCCACTACCGGGGGAGCATCAAGATCGCGCGGGAGACTTCTGACAGCCTGCGACACTTTATCGCGCACGTCGTTTGCAGCTGCTTCGAGGTCGATACTCAGATCGAACTCTACATTGATGTTACTGGTTCCCTGGCTGCTTAGTGAAGTGATGTTCTTGATACCGGCAATACCATTAATGGCTTTTTCAAGGGGCTCCGTTATCTGCGATTCAACGATATCGGAGTTCGCCCCGGGATATGAGGTACGTACATTAATGTTGGGCGGATCTATCGCCGGGTAATCTCGTATACCCAGAAAGGTGAAGCCGATGATCCCGAAAAGAACGATCGCTATATTCATTACGGTGGCGAGCACCGGTCTTCTCAAACTTAGTTCTGAAATGTTCATATGCTCTACGGTGTTTGCGGCCTGCAGCCCCTGATTCTACATCAGTTTACTTTGGTGAGCGTTACTTTACTTTCGGGCCGGATGGCAAGGAGGGCAGTAGTTATAACCGTGTCGCCTACCTTCAATCCATCCAGAATCTGCACAAAGGTAGAATCACGTATGCCGGTGCTAACGTCTTTAAATTCGGCTACACCGCCACGATAGATCACCACGCGCTTTCCTCTTGCC
>JAEZFI010000244.1 GCA_023437745.1 Actinomycetes bacterium | reverse complement strand
CCATGGCGAAGGAGAAGTTCGAGCGTACGAAGCCGCATGTGAATGTGGGGACGATGGGTCACATCGATCATGGGAAGACGACGTTGACGGCGGCGATCTCGAAGGTGTTGGCGGATCGGGTTCCTGGGAACTCGTTCACGTCGTTCGAGAACATCGACAAGGCTCCGGAGGAGCGGGAGCGTGGGATCACGATCAATGTGTCCCATGTGGAGTATGAGACGGCGAACCGGCATTACGCGCATGTGGACATGCCGGGTCACGCGGATTACATCAAGAACATGATCACGGGTGCGGCTCAGGTGGATGGGGCGATCTTGGTGGTCTCGGCGGCGGATGGTCCGATGCCGCAGACGCGTGAGCATGTGATCTTGGCTCGGCAGGTGGGTGTGCCGGCGATCGTGGTGGCGTTGAACAAGTGTGATGTGGTCGATGATGAGGAGTTGCTCGAGTTGGTGGAGCTCGAGGTGCGTGAGCTTCTGTCGGAGTACGACTTCCCGGGTGATGACACGCCGGTGATCAAGGTGTCGGCGTTGAAGGCGCTCGAGGGTGATGAGGCGTACGGCGACAAGATCATGGAGTTGATGGAGGCGGTCGATTCGTACGTGCCGGAGCCGACGCGTGATCTGGACAAGCCGTTCTTGATGCCGATCGAGGATGTGTTCTCGATCACGGGTCGTGGGACGGTGGTGACCGGCAAGATCGAGCAGGGTGTGGTGCACACCGGTGATGAGCTCGAGATCGTGGGGTTGAAGGACACGAAGAAGACGACGTGCACGGGTGTGGAGATGTTCCGCAAGCTCCTCGATGAGGGGCAGGCGGGTGACAACATCGGTGCGCTCCTTCGTGGGATCGACAAGACCGAGGTGATGCGCGGTCAGGTGTTGGCGAAGCCGGGTTCGATCACACCCCACACGGAGTTCGAGGGTCAGGTGTACATCTTGACCAAGGATGAGGGTGGTCGTCACAAGCCGTTCTTCACGAACTATCGGCCGCAGTTCTACTTCCGGACGACGGATGTGACGGGTTCGGTGTCGTTGCCGGAGGGCACGGAGATGTGCATGCCGGGTGATTCGACGGCGATGACGGTGGAGTTGATCGCGCCGATCGCGATGGACGAGGGTCTGTTGTTCGCCATTCGTGAGGGTGGGCGGACCGTCGGTTCGGGCCGGGTCACGAAGGTCCTGAAGTAGTCGTTCGCTGACCGCACCCTGGTGTGTGGGGGCCGGGTCCTTCGGGGCCCGGCCCTTCAGCGTTTTCGGGGTGGTCGGGTGGGCGCCGATGCGCTGCGCCGGTCTGCTGCGCCAAGGTCCGGCTCCGCAAGCCCGACGCCCACCCTCACCTCTGTCCGGGCGCGGAGGTCGGGGCCGCGCGTCGAACGACCCGGCCCCTGCGGGCGGGTGCCCTCGCTCACTCCAGCTGGGCCGCGCACGCAGGGTTGACTGTCGAGGGGGCGTGCGTTTCCCGCACGCTGGGTCGACTGTCGGTCAGGGGTGCGCGCACGCAGGGTTGACTGTCGAGGGGGCGTGCGTCTCCCGCACGCTGGGTCGACTGTCGGGGGAGCGTGCGCTCCCCGGGGTCACTTGTAGCGGAGGACGCCGCGGATGTTCTTGCCGTCGCGCATGTCGGCGTAGCCCTGGTTGATGTCCTCGAGGGCGTACTCGCGGGTCACCATGCCGGCGAGGTCGAGCTGGCCGCTGCGGTAGAGGTGCAGGAGGCGGGGGATGTCCGACTGCGGGTTGGCGGAGCCGAAGATCGAGCCGATCAGCTGCTTCTCCATCAGCGTCAGGTCGACGAGGGAGATGCTCACCTCGGTCTCGTTGACCGAGTGGATGTTGGTCACGACGACCTTGCCGCGCTTGGCGCACAGGGTCATGATCGGGGCGATCTGCTCGCCCTCGCCCACGCCCATGCAGCAGATGATCTTGTCGGCCATGCGGCCCCACGTGACCTGCTGGATCAGCTCGTAGGCCTCGCCGATGCTGGCGACCGTGTGCGTGGCGCCGAACTTCTGGGCCTGCTCCCGCTTGAACTCGACGGGGTCGATGGCGAAGATGTTCCGCGCTCCGGCGAGTCGGGCGCCCTGGACCGCTGCGGCGCCGATGCCGCCGATGCCGATGACCGCGACGTTGTCGCCCGGCTTCACCTCGGCCGCGTAGACCGAGGAGCCCCAGCCCGTGGTGACGCCGCAGCCCACGAGGCATGCCAGCTCGAGCGGGATGTCGTCCTCGATCTTCACGCAGGACATCTCGTTGACCACCGTGTGATGGGCGAAGGTGCCGAGGCAGACCATCGTCCAGAGGTCCTGGCCCCTCGCGTGATGGCGGCTGGTGCCGTCGAGCTGGGCGCCCACCAGGAGGGCGGCGCCGTTGTCGCAGAGGTTGGAGTGACCGTCCGCGCAGGACGGGCACAGCCCGCAGGCGGGAACGAAGCTGAACACCACGTGGTCGCCGGGAGCCACCTTGGTGACGCCCTCGCCCACCTCGAGCACCACGCCGGCGCCCTCGTGACCGCCGATCAGCGGCGTGACGGCGGGGAGGTCGCCGGTGACCGCGTGCTCGTCCGAGTGGCACATGCCGGACGCGGTCAGCTCGACCAGCACCTCACCGGCCTTGGGCGGGTCGAGCTCGATCGTCTCGACGCTCCACTCCTTGCCCGGCTCCCACAGGATGGCGGCGGTGGTCTCCATGTCAGAACTCCCCTGGTCGGCGCCCCGGTCGGACAGGGTGGGCGCGCGGTGGGCGCATGTTAGGGACACCCGGCGGCTCGTCCGCCAGTCGGCCCGAGGATCGTTGCGCGGCCACAGAAGTGCAGGACGTTCCCTGACCTATCTTCGGTCCGATGGAGCATCCATCCGGGTCGGCCCGCACGTCGAGGCCGCTCGCCGCGCTCGCGCTGGGTGGGGCAGGCATCGGCCTCGTGGCGATGCTGGCGGCCACCGGCCGAGGACTCGACGTGGCGGACGAGGGTTGGTACCTGCTGGCCTCCAGCGCGCCCCGGGACTTCATCGACCAGGCGACACCGACGCAGTACCAGTTCGTGATCGGCGACCTGCTCTCGGGCTTCGGCGGCGACGTGCAGGCGGTGCGGGTCGTCAAGCTCCTCGGGCTCCTCGCCGCCGCCGTCGGGTTCGTCGTCGCGCTCCTCCGCTGGCTGCCCGACCTCGGCGTCCGACCGACGGTCGTGGACAGGCTGGCGCTGGGCGCCGTCGCGCTCGTGACCCCGTACGGGGCCAGCTGGTACCCCCAGACCCCGGGGTACAACGACCTCGCGCTGCTCGCGCTGCTCGTGCTCGCCACGTCGGTGATCGGTGCCGTCCGTGCGCTACGACCCGAGCGACGTCGACCGCTCGTCGCCCTGGCGTGGGGCATCCCCGGCGGCGCCGCGGTGTGGCTGGTCGTCGTCTCCAAGTTCACGACCCTGGGCGCCGTCGCCCTGCTCGGCCTCGGGCTCCCGGCGGTCGCCGGATGGCGGATGCGACGGGATCTCGGGCGCTGGGGTGTGCTGCTGGCAGGCCACCTCGTGGGACTCGGGGTGGGGATGCTCGCCTGGCAGCTGCGCTACGCCTCGATCGCCGACACCCTCGACGGCATGTGGAGGAGCGCGTCCAACACGGGTGCCTCCAACCACGATCCTCTCGCGCTGCTGGCGAACAACCTGACGGCCGTGGTCATCGCCGTCCTCCTGGTCCTGCTCGCGTTCGCGACGGCGGGTGGGCCCTCGGCGGGTCGCCGGCCCGCGGTCCTCGGTGCCTTCGCCGTGGCGTCCGTGGGGGCCATGGCCTTCGCCGGGGTGGTGGCGGAGAACTCGCTGAAGGTGGTCGTCGCCGCCGACCTCGTGATGATGCTGCCCGCGCTGGCGGTCCTCGCGTGCGCGCCGGCGCTCCGGGGGTGGTGGGCCGACGGACGTCCCCGGCCCGCTGCGCCGCTCGTGCTCCTCGCCGCCGTCCTCGCCGCGGTGCAGGTGTTCTACGCACTCGGCACCAACATCGCCCTCTTCGTGGTCGCTGCGCATGCCTGTGGCTTCACCCTCGCCGGTGGCTACCTGCTCCTCCGGGCGATGGTCCCGGAGGCGCCCGCGCTCCACGCGTGGTGCGCCGCGCTCGCCGTCGGCGCTGCGGCGGTGGTCGGGGTGGGCATCACCTGGGTGGCCTCGTACCACCAGCCGCCGATCCTCGAGGCCACGGTCGAGATCGACCCGCGGTCGCCGCTCGCCGGGCTCCGCGTCCACCCGAACGTGGCGCGCGTCGTGAGCGACACCATCGACGCGCTCGAGCCCTTCGGCGACCGTCCGGTGGTGCTCGGCATCTGGGGCCTGCAGGGCCTGGTCTACGCCGCCGGGGGTGCTGCACCGGGCGAGATCTTCGAGCCCAGCGAGCAGATCCCGACGATCGAGGTCATCGAGCGAGCCTGCGAGGGCGACGCGCCCGTGCTCCTCCTCACCGACGTGGAGGAGCTGCCGACCTGGGTGGTCGAGGCGTTCGAGGAGCACTGCCCCGTCACCCCGGCCGACGCAGAGCTGGTCGCCGAGGTCGGGTCCCTGGGCGCCGAGTCGTGGACCGAGGCACCCGACGGCGAGCTGCGCCTCAGCCTCATCGCGCCGGGCGCCGTCGGCTGACCGTCGTTCCGGGTCGATCCAACCGCGCGGGGCGCGGTTCTATCGACCCGAAACGGAGGGAAGGGCGGACGGCTCGTCTGGCGGACGGCTCGCCGGCGCGGCTACCGTGACCAAGCCCCCACGGGCAATGCTCCTTGGAAACTGATCGAGACGTGGCGACGGCGAGTCGCCAGCGAGCAAGCCGAAAGAACCGAACATGGCAACGAACTCCCGCACCCGCATCCGCCTGAAGGCGTACGACCACGAGATCCTCGATCAGTCGACCAAGAAGATCGTCGAGACCGTGCTGCGCACCGGCGCCACCATCAAGGGCCCGATCCCGCTGCCCACGGAGAAGCACCGCTTCACCGTCATCCGGTCGCCCCACAAGTACAAGGACAGCCGCGAGCACTTCGAGATGCGCATCCACAAGCGCCTCGTCGACATCGTCGAGTACACCCCCAAGACCATCGACTCGCTGCAGCGCCTGGACCTCCCGGCCGGCGTCGACATCGAGATCAAGGTCGAAGCGGTGTGACCCACCTCGAATTGGTGGATCCGCAGCACCACGGCTAACGTAGCCACCCGCAGTTCAGGTCCTTCGCCTGGACGCCGAATCGAGGTCCGGCCAGGCCCACGGGAACCAGCCAGCACAACCGAGAGATCGCTCCGCCCGGCCCGCCGGTGCGGAGCGTTCGCGTGAAGGGCGCACAGGTCGCCCCTCACCACGGAAGAGAAAGAGCCGCCAATGGCGACAAAAGCAATCGTCGGCGAGAAGGTCGGCATGACCCAGGTGTGGGACGACGACAACCAGATCGTCCCTGTCACCGTCCTGAGGGTCACGCCGGTCCGGGTCGTCCAGGTCAAGACGTCGGCCACCGACGGCTACAGCGCGGTCCAGGTGACCTACGGGAACCGTGACGCCCGCAAGCTGACCAAGCCCCTCGCCGGGCACTACGACAAGGCCGGCGTCGATCCCGGCACGCGCCTCGTCGAGCTCCGGCTCGACGACGTGAGCGAGTTCAGCGTCGGGCAGGAGCTCGCCGTCGACCTCCTCGAGGCCGGCGATCGCGTCGACGTGACGGCGATCAGCAAGGGCAAGGGCTTCGCCGGCACCATGAAGCGCCACAACTTCAAGGGCCAGAACGCCAGCCACGGCAACCACAAGAGCCACCGCAAGCCCGGCTCCGTCGGCCAGTGCGCCACGCCGGCCCGGGTGTTCCGCGGCAAGAAGATGGCGGGCCAGATGGGCAACGAGCGGGTGACGACCCTGAACCTGAAGGTCGTCCAGGCCGACGCCGAGAGCGACCTCCTGCTGGTCAAGGGCGCGGTGCCCGGCCCCAACGGCGGCCTCGTCGTGATCCGCGATGCAGTGAAGGGGACGAAGTGATGGCCTCGATCACCGTGAAGACCCCCGTCGGCGCCTCCGCCGGCTCGGTCGACCTCGATCCCACG
>JAEZFI010000040.1 GCA_023437745.1 Actinomycetes bacterium | reverse complement strand
CCGGTGCGACGGCCAGCGCCACCACCGATCCGGCGAGCGCCGCGAGCACCTCCCGGCGCCGGCAGCGTCGCACCAGGGCCACCGCCAGCGCCGCGAGCACTGCGACGGCGCCCTGCCAGGCGTCGAGCACGCGCCCCATCACCTCCGCGAGGCGACCGTGCGCGAGCGGGGTCTGGCCCAGATCTCCCACCAGGTCCAGCGCCCCTCGACCCGACTGCACGGATCGGTACACGTTGGAGACGCCCCGCGCCGCGGCGTGCCCCGGGTCACCGACGCGATCGGTGATCGACCGCCAGACCGTGCGCCCGAACCACTCCGACTCGTCCGGCAGGTCGTCGAGGCGAGCGGTGCGGCTGGTGCCGATCTGCGACTCCTCCCGGAACAGCCGGGACCGGTGGCATCGGGGGTACGCGTCGACCGGATCATCTCCGAGCGTCACGCCGTCGCCGTCCGTCACGCCCATGCACGACGTGGCGGCGACCCGGGTGGGCAACGGTGTCCACACCCCGACCTGCAGCCCGTTCCGGACGGCCCACGGCAGCAGGACCACCAGCAGACCGAGCGCCCCCCACCCCCATCGCCGTGCCGCCGGCGGACGCCCCTTCCCCGGCCACCACGTCACCGCCGTCAACGGGAGCAGGGCCGTCGCTGCTGCCGGGTCCACCAGGGTCGCGATCCCGACCGCGGCGCCCGCCAGCACCCATCGCGGCGCGCGTCCGCCGACGGGGTCCCCGCCGATCGGGTCCAGGCGCAGCAGGAGGAGGGCCCCGAGGACCACTGCCAGCAGCACGGTGTGCGCCGTCGCCACGGGGGTGACGGCGACGAGTCCGGGCGCCAGTGCGAACAGCCAGGCGGCGGCACGACCGCTGCTCCTTCCGTAGAGGCGGGCGGCGAGCGCAGCTGCGAGGAGGATCGTGCCGGTCCCGATCAGCACCTGGGCGACGCACACGGCGAGATCCAGCTCGAGGTCGAGCTTCCCCACCACCCACGCCAGCGGTGCCAGGAGGAGCGGCTGCCCGGGGGGAAGGAACGCGGTCGGCTCGCCCCCCAACCGCGGACCGATGCGCTCCACGAAGTCCCGGGTCATGCGCAGGTTCTGGACCGCGGGGTGCAGGTAGTTGAACTGCGTGCGGAAGGCCCACACGGACCACGCGGTGCGAACGACGAGTCCGACGACGAGCGGCGCGAGCCAGCGCTCGGCACGCGCGCGGTCGAGCAGCCGTCGCAACGGGATCACGGTCAGCTCACCGACGGCACGGGTGCTCAGAGGCTCTGCCGCACCATGACGGGCACGGCCGGCCCGCGCGCCCGGATGCCGTTCCCTGCCACGAACGGCAGGAGCCTGACGAGCTCCGACTCCAGCTCGTAGGCAGTCGACCCCCCGATGACGAAGTCGTTCTCCATCGTGGGGTCCTCGCTCTGGCTCGCATACGACATGCCGTCCGTGCAGAGCCCCAAGGGGTCACCGTCGACCTCGAAGACGGCGGGCGGCCAGTCCCTCAGCGGGCGGGTGGGACCGCTCGCTGCCCCGTCGCCGTACAGCGAGGCGGTGGCGGCGCGGTAGTACGAGACGTAGTCGTGCTCGAGCTCGATGGTGGCGGGGAACGAGCGCCCGGGGTGCGGCATCAGGAACTGCTGCAGGCGCAGCGCGGTGCGGATCGCAGCGTCGACCTCCAGCCCCAGCTCCTGCTCGACGAACCGGCCGACCTCCTCGTAGAACGCGTCCCACCCCACCGCGGTCGTCGGGAACCGCTCGAAGAACCTCGCGATCCAGGTGAGCAGCGGGTAGCGCAGCGGATCACGGTCGGTCAGGTCGAGCACGCGGACCATCAGCTCGGTCGCCTCGATGCCGTGGTCCCACTGGAGCACCCGCATCAGGTGCCGCAGCACGCCGTACCGCTCGAAGACGATGTCGATGCTCCGGAGGCGGAGCATGCGGTCGCGCTCCTCCGGCGAGAACGTCGAGGTCGAGATCACCCTGCCCGTGGCGTCCGAGCGGATCTGGAACCGCTCACGGTGCGCCGGATCGTTCATCGGCGCGTTGGGCAGGAGCTGCAGCTGCCAGGTCCTGCTCATGATCTCGTGGTCGAGGTTGAACTGGAGGTCCCGACGGAACGAGTCGAACGTCTGACCGGGGATCCCGACCAGCAGATCGCCGTGGAGCGGGAGGCCGCGCCGCCGGTACTCGGCCGCCAGGCGCACGTAGTGGTCGGTCGAGATGTTCGACCGTTCGACGGCGGCGAGGCTGTCGGGATCGCTCGTCTGCAGCGAGAGCGACCCCGCGGGTGTCATGCCGGCGGCGAGGAGGACGTCCACGATCTCGGCCAGGTGCTTCGTGGTGTTCTTCGCCGGGTAGAACGCCACGTCGCGGGGCGATCCGGTTCGAGCCTTGACCCGGGCGATCGCACGAGCGGTCTCGACGTCCCGCGAGATGATCCCGAAGTTGGCGTCGGCGAGGTTGATCGTGTTGACGCCGCGAGAGGCCGCCCACTCCACCTCGGCCGCCACACGATCGAGGCTGTACTTGCGGATGCGCGACAGGGTCGACGAGCCCCAGTCGCAGAACGTGCACCCGTACGGGCAGCCTCGGGTCGTCTCGATGGACAGGCAGTACTGCCAGGCGTCCGGGTGGATGTCGTCGAACTCGCCGGTCAGGTAGGGCGACGGGAGTGCATCGAGGTCGGCGATCCGCTCCTGGTCGGGCGTCCGGACGACCTCGCCGTTCCGACGACGGAAGGTGATCCCGCGGATCTCCGCCAGCCGCGACTCGCAGAGCTCGGCCGGTGAGTGCGCGATCACCTCGAGGAGCGCCGGGAGCACGTACTCCCCCTCGCCCCGCACCAGCACGTCCGCTGCGTCACCGTGCTCCACCAGGAAGCGCTCCGCGTCGGCCTCGTACTTCGGGCAGGAGGGCCCGCCGTGGAGCACCACCAGCTGGTCGGTCAGGGTCGCCGCCCGTCGGGCTGCCCTGAGGTTGCGCTCGAGCGACCACACGTAGTCGGAGCACAGGAGGACGGCGGGACCCCCACCCCGCAGGGCCAGATCCTCCAGGAACGACTCCATGGTCTCGGGCCGCCTGATCTCGAAGATCTCGCCGAGCGCGCCCCCGTCGTGCGCCCGGGCGCTCGCGGTGAGCATGCCGAGGGAGAGCAGCGGGCCCGCCTCACGATGCCAGACGGCGTACACCGGGATCCGGTGATCCCTCTCCGGCGCTGCCGCCGGCGTCCGGCGCACGAGCCGGCCGACCGCCCGACCCACCCGCCCGAGTCGGAGC
>JAEZFI010000181.1 GCA_023437745.1 Actinomycetes bacterium | reverse complement strand
CGCCAGAACTGGCGCGTCTCACGACACAGAACAGCATGGGCGGGCGTGACGACGGTCACGGCAGGAAAAGCGTGAAACCGTTTCACGCTTGTTGTACGTTCGACCCATGGGCGTGTTCATCACCGGTGCGATCGCCGTCGGGCTCGTGGGCCTCGGGGCCTTCGTGTGGTTCTTCTTCGAGTACGTGCTGCACCGCTTCGTCTTCCACGAGGAGCGCCTCGGGCGGAACATCGGCAGCCGCGAGCACCTCGAGCACCACGTGAAGGCCAGCTGGCGCTTCGACCCGATGATCCTGGCGGCGTGGTTCGGGGTGCTGGTGTTCGGCGTGGGCTGGGCGGCGCTCGCCGGCTGGATGCTCGGCCCGGTCGGGTGGTCGTTCGGCGCCGGCTGGATCGGCGGCTACTTCTTCTACGAGTACCACCACGCGCAGGCGCACCTCCGGGGCCCGAAGAACCGCTGGGAGGCCTGGTTGCGCAAGCACCACTTCCACCACCACTTCGGCCACCCGCTCGCGAACCAGAACGTGTCGATCCCGCTGTGGGACCTCGTGTTCGGCACGATGGAGCGACCCGAGAAGGTGCGGGTGCCCCGCCGCCTGGTGATGCGCTGGCTGCTCGACGACGACGGCGAGGTCAGGCCGGAGTACCGGGCGGACTACGAGGTCGTGGGCTCGGACCGCCTCGACGAGCGGCAGCGCGGCATCGACCGGGCCCGGGCGTTCGCGAACCTGGTGCCCACCGAGTAGGCCCGCCGCCGACCCAATCGGGTTGGGGTCGGCCTGCCCCGTGGCGGATACTGGCCGCTCGCATCCGCCACGAGGTCCGTGGCCGGGAGGAGTGGCAACGTGGCGCAGCCGATGGTGATGGGCCAGCCCGACGATCGAGGCCGGTTCGGTGAGTTCGGCGGCATGTTCGTCCCCGAGACGCTGGTGCCCGCCTGCCTGGAGCTGGAGGCCGCGTTCCGGGAGGCGTGGGCCGACGAGGCGTTCCGGGCTGAGCTCGACGGGCTGCTCCGTGACTACGCCGGGCGCCCGTCCCCGCTCACCGAGTGCCACCGGCTCTCCGGGGAGCTCGGGCTGCGACTGCTCCTGAAGCGCGAGGACCTGAACCACACCGGGAGCCACAAGATCAACAACGTGCTCGGGCAGGCCCTCCTCGCCCGGCGCATGGGCAAGACCCGTCTCGTCGCCGAGACCGGCGCCGGGCAGCACGGCGTGGCCACGGCCACCGCCGCGGCGCTGCTCGGGATGGAGTGCTGCGTCTACATGGGCGAGGTCGACATGGCCCGCCAGGAGCTGAACGTGTTCCGCATGCGGCTGCTGGGCGCCGAGGTGCGACCGGCCAGCTCGGGGAGTCGCACTCTCAAGGACGCGGTGAACGAGGCGATGCGCGACTGGGTCGCGACCGTCGGCGAGAGCGCCTACTGCCTGGGCTCCGTCATGGGCCCGCACCCGTACCCGTGGATGGTGCGGGAGTTCCACCGGGTCATCGGCATCGAGGCGTCCGCGCAGTGCACGGCGTTGCTCGGCGGGGACCCCGACGTGGTCGTCGCCTGCGTCGGCGGCGGTTCGAACGCGGCGGGGATCTTCAGCGGGTTCGCCGAGGGCGACGCCCGCCTCGTGGGCGTCGAACCGGCGGGCGGCGCGGCGGTGGGCCACGGCATCCCCGGCATCGTGCACGGCATGAAGTCGTACCTGATGCAGGACGAGGAGGGTCAGGTGTCGGAGGCCGAGTCGATCTCCGCCGGCCTCGACTACCCGGGCATCGGCCCCGAGCACGCCCACCTCGCGCTGACACGGCGGGCCGAGTACCCGTCGGTGACGGACGCCGAGGTCATCGAGGCGTTCCAGCTCCTCGCCCGCACGGAGGGCATCATCCCCGCCCTCGAGTCGGCCCACGCGATCGCCTGGGTGAGCCGGGAGCGCGCCTCGCTCGCCGGGCAGTCGGTGCTGGTCAACCTGAGCGGTCGCGGGGACAAGGACGTCGCCCAGATGATGGAGGTCCTTGGATGAGCCTGACCGCCCGCCCCGCCGCGGTCGGGGCGATCGAATCGACCCTCCGCGCCCGGCGCGACGCCGGGGGCAAGTCGCTCGTGGCGTACCTGACCGGGGGCCTGGGCGACTGGCAGGGGATGATCCGCGCCGCGGCGGCCGCCGGGGCCGACGCGATCGAGGTCGGCATCCCGTTCTCCGATCCCGTGATGGACGGGCCCGTGATCCAGGAGGCCAACGAGCGTGCGCTGGCCGCCGGCGCGACGCCCGCGTCGATCCTCGACGGCATCGTGGACCTCGACGCCGGCGTGCCGATCGCCGTGATGACGTACGCCAACCTCGTGTACCGGTTCGGCTGGGAGCGCTTCGCCGCACGGTGCGCGGAGGTCGGGGTGTCGGGGGTGATCCTCCCGGACCTCCCGCTCGAGGAGGTGGGGGAGTGGTGCGCCGCGGCCGACGCCGCCGGCGTGGAGTCGGTGCTGCTCGCTGCGCCGACCGGCTCGGACGACCGGCTCCTCCGCGTGGTGGCGAGGACCTGCGGGTTCGTCTACGCCGTGGGCCTGCTCGGCATCACCGGCGAGCGCGAGAGCCTGGCGGCGTCCGCGCTGGAGATCGCCCGGCGCCTGAAGGGCGTCACCGACGTGCCGGTGCTCGTCGGCGTCGGCATCGGCACGCCGGCGCAGGCCGCCGAGGTGTGCGAGGTGGCCGACGGCGTCGTGGTGGGCTCGGCGATCGTCCGGCGGATGCTCGAGCAGGGCACGCCGGAGGCCGTCGCCGAGCTCGTCGCCGAGTTCCGTGAGGCACTCGACTGAGGTCGTTGGGGACCTCTGGAGCGATTCCTCGCCATTTCGCCCAGTTTTCGGTAGGGTTACATCGCTGTAGTTCTCTCCGGGAGGCCAAATGAACAAGTCAGAGCTCGTCGAGACCATCGCTCGACGCACCGAGGTGCCGAAGAAGGACGTCGAGGCGGTGCTCAACACCTTCTTCGACGTGGTCGCCCAGGTGGTGAGCAAGGGCAAGGAGAAGCTCACCATCCCCGGCTGGATCTCGTTCGAGCGCTCGAACACGTCCGCCCGCCAGGCCCGCAACCCGCAGACCGGCGCCACGATCGACATCCCGGCCGGCACCAAGGTGAAGATCACCGCCGGCGCCACCCTCAAGGCGATCGCCAAGGGCGACAAGCCCGCTCCGGACTGAGCGGCAGCACCACTCGAGACGGACACGGCGCCCCCGATCGGGGGCGCCGAGTCGCGTCCGGACGCCGGTCGGCCCGGGCTCCCGTCGACGCGCACGGGCCCGGACCGTCGGAGCGGGGCAGTAGGTTGAGGGCCCATGGCCGACACACCCGTCCTCCAGCCGGGCGATCCCGCCCCGGCCGTCACGCTCCTCGACCAGCACGGCGACGAGGTGGACCTCGCGTCGCACCGGGGACACCAGGTCCTCGTGTACTTCTACCCGAAGGCCGACACGCCCGGGTGCACGACGCAGTCCTGCGGGCTGCGTGACATCAAGGACGACGTCGGCGACACGGCCATCGTCGGCATCAGCCCCGACCAGCCGGCGAAGCTGGCCAAGTTCGACGAGAAGTACTCCCTCGGCTTCACGCTCCTGTCGGATCCCGACCACGACGTGGCGGAGCGCTTCGGCGTGTGGGGCGAGAAGAAGAACTACGGCAAGGTGTACATGGGCATCATCCGCTCGGCCTTCCTCATCGACGCGGCGGGCAGGATCAGCCATGCCTGGTACAAGGTCAGCCCCAAGGACACGCCGACGAACCTGCTGAAGGCCCTCGACTCGTGACCGACCCGGTCGGCGCGCCGGCCGAGCTGCCGCACCCGACCTCGCTCATCCCGCACCGGCCGCCGTTCCTGCTGGTCGATCGTCTCGTCGAGCTGGAGCCCGCCGTCCGGGCCGTGGGCGAGTGGGACATCGACGACCGCCTGGGCGTGCTGGCGGGGCACTTCCCCGGCCGGCCGATCGTCCCCGGTGTGCTGCTCTGCGAGGCGCTGGCCCAGACGGCCGCGGCGTCCCTGCTGTCGGACGAGCGCTTCGCCGGGCGGTTGCCGCTGTTCGGCGGCCTCGACCGCGCCCGCTTCCGTCGTCAGGTCGTCCCGGGGGACACCGTGCGCCTCGAGGTGACGGTCGGGCGCCTGTCGGCCCGCGGCGGCCGAGGCTCCGGGAGAGCCACCGTCGGCGACGAGCTCGCCTGCGAGGCCGACCTGCTCTTCGTCTTCGCCTGACGCGGCCGGGCGGGGTCAGGCGGGGCCCAGGACCAGGGTGCCGTTGTGGCCGCCGAACCCGAACGAGTTCGAGAGGGTCGGGCCGGGCTCCCAGGCGCGCGCCTCGCCGAGCACCACGTCGAGGGGCGGCAGGTCGGGGTCGACGACCTTCGTGCCCATGGTCGGCGGGATCAGCCGGTGCTGCATCGACAGGACGACGGCGGCGGCCTCGATGGCGCCGGCCGCCCCGAGCGAGTGGCCGGTCACGCCCTTGATCGACGTGAGGGGCGGGCCCGGCGTGCCGAACACCGCCGCCACGGCGTCCGCCTCGGCGGCGTCGTTGAGCGGGGTGGAGGTGCCGTGCGCGTTGATCTGCACGATGTCGGCGGGATCGAGCCCGGCATCGGCGAGCGCCATCCGCATGCACCGGATGGCGCCTTCGCCGCCGGGTGACGGCGCGGTGATGTGGTGGGCGTCCGCGGAGGAGCCGGAGCCGAGGACCTCGGCGAGGATCGTGGCGCCGCGGGCCTCGGCCACGTCCCACGCCTCGAGGACCAGCACCGCAGCGCCCTCGCTGATGACGAAGCCGTCGCGGTCGGGCCCGAACGGGGTGCTCTCACCGCTGGAGGTCAACGCCGTCATGTTGCCGAACGCCGCCACGGCCACCGGCGTGACCGCCGCCTCGGCGGAGCCCGACAGCACGAGGTCGCAGCGCCCGTCCATGATCATGCGGGCGCCGTTGCCGATCGACTGCGTGCCGGCGGCGCAGGCGGTGATGGTGTTCTCGCACGGGCCCTGCAGCCCGTAGCGCATCGAGACGGCGGCGCCGGCGGCGTTCGCCATCATCATCGGGACCAGGAACGGGGACACCCGGCGCGATCCACGCTCGAGCAGCACCTGGATCTGCTCCTCGAGCGTGGAGAGGCCACCGATGCCCGAACCGATCCACGACCCGGCGCGGGGCCCGGTCAGCTCGGTGGGGGACCCGGCCTGCTCCCACGCCTCCGCGGCAGCGGCCAGCGCGAACTGCTGGAACCGGTCGGCGCGCCGGGCCTCCTTCGGGTTGTCGAACCAGGGCAGCGGGTCCCAGTCCTCGACACGGCGCTCTGCGCCCGATGCGGGGCGGCTGAGCCCGGCCCAGAAGGCGTCGCGACCGACGCCGGCCGACGAGACCACGCCGACCCCGGTGACGGCGACCCGTCGCCGGGCGGCCACCGGGGCCGGCGTGCCGTCGCTCATCTGCTCAGATCTTCGCGGCGAGGAGGTCGAACGCGCCGCCGACCGTGGTGACGTCGGCGAGCTCCTCTTCCTCGATCGTCACGTCGAACTCCTCCTCGAGGGCCATGACGAGCTCCACGAGGTCGAGGCTGTCGGCGTCGAGGTCCTCGGCAAAGGAGGCCTCACGGGTGATCTTCGAGGCGTCGACGCTCAGCACCTCGGTGGCGCACTTGGTGAAGCGTGCGAAGTTGTCGTTGTCGTCACTCATCGGGGGATTGCTCCTGTGTCGTTGCGGCGCCGGCATGGCTGCCGTGGTTGGGGGTCGGATGCGGGGTGGACCTCAACGCATGCCCAGTCCACCGTCGACGCCGAGGAGGGCGCCGGTGATGTAGCTGGCGTCCTCGCTGGCGAGAAATGCTACTGCCGCGGCGACTTCGCCGGGCTCGCCCATGCGTGCCATGGGGACGAGGTCGAGCAGCGCCTGGCGCTGCGAATCGTCGAGGATCTCGGTCATGTCGGTGTCGATCGGGCCGGGCGCGACGACGTTGACGGTGATGTTGCGGGTCGCCAGCTCACGGGCCAGCGACCGGGCGTAGCCGTTGAGGCCTGCCTTGGCCGCGGCGTAGTTCGCCTGCCCGGCCGACCCGATGGTCCCGGCCACCGAGGAGATCAGCACGATCCGGCCCCAGCGCCCGCGCATCATCCGCTTCGCCGCCCGCCGCGACACGCGGAAGGCGCCGGTCAGGTTGGCGTCGATCACGGCGTCGAAGTCGTCGTCGGACATGCGGACGACGAGTCCGTCTCGGGCGATGCCGGCGTTGGCGACGAGGATCTCGACGGGGCCGAGCCGCTCCTCGACGTCGGCGAACGCGGCGTCGACGGAGTCGGAGTCGGTGACGTCGCACCGCACCCACTCGAGGCAGCCGTCGTCGGGGTGGTCGGTGCGGTACGTGCCGACGACGCGGTGCCCGTCGGCCCCGAGGCGACGTGCGATCGCCAGGCCGAGGCCGCGGTTGGCGCCGGTCACCATGGCGACGCGCGCGGCAGGGGAGGCAGGTGAGGCTTCCCCCACCGGTGCGGCGTCGTTCATCGGGGAGGTCTGACCGGTCGGCCCTGCGAAGGGTTACGTCCCGGGCGACGGGCGCCGCTCACCGGGCCCACCGGAGGAGCGCGGTCGCCCACGTCATCCCGGCGCCGAACCCGCACAGCACGACCGTGCCGCCCTCGGTGAGGCGGCCGTCGTCGACGGCGACCGAGGTGGCATGTGGGATCGTCGCGGCCGACGCGTTGCCGGTGTGGGCGAGCGTCGAGACCACCTGCTCGTCGGCGAGGTCGAGACGAGCGGCGATCGCTCGGGTGATGCGCTCGTTGGCCTGGTGGAGGATGAGCAGGTCGATGTCGGAGGCCGCCGTCGAGGCCCGCTCCAGGGCCACGTCGATGGACTCCGCCGCCGCCCGCACGGCGATCTTGAAGACGCTGCGGCCCTCCATGTGGATCGTCTGGCCCGGCTCGCAGCACAGGATGTCCGCCGCCGAGGCGTCGGTCCCACCGTCGATCGAGAGGATCCCGCCGGGTGACGCCGCGTCCGCGGTGACGACCATGGCGCCGGCGCCGTCGCCGAAGAGGATCGCCGTGGAGCGGTCGTCGGGGTCGATGACCGACGTCATCCGGTCGGCCCCGGCCACGAGCACCGGCCTGCCATCGGCAGCGCTCCACGCCAGTGCGCTCACCAGCGCGTGGATGAAGCCGGCGCAGGCGCCGTTGACGTCGAAGGTGGCGCAGGTGGCACCGAGGGTGCCGGCGACCGCCGAGGAGACCGAGGGGAACACCCGATCCGGCGTGCACGTGGCGACGACGACGGCGCCGAGGTCGGTGGCGGCGAGCCCGGCCGCGCCGAGCGCCTGCGCACCGGCGTCGGCCGCCAGCGAGGCCGTCGTGCCGCCGACGGTCCGGGATCGGATGCCGGTCCGCTCGACGATCCAGGTGTCGGTGGTGTCGAGGCGAGCCTCGAGCTCGGCGTTCGTGAGGGTGCCAGGTGGGGTGGCGCGTCCGGTCCCGAGGAAGCGCGCGCCGACGATGGGGGGAGCCGCCGTCATGTCGTCAGGCCGTGGGGCGGGTGCCGGTGGCGTTCGGGGCGGGCGGGGGTGTGGTGCCCCGGCCCCGGTTGCGGGCGAACGCGAGCTCGCGGAGCGCCGTGACGGCGACGAGGAAGGATCCGAGGAGCACGAGACGTGTCGGCCACCGCCGGGGGGTCGGACGAGGGTTCACGGCGCGCAGGCTACGCTCTCGCCGCGGCCCGGGTGGCGGAATGGCAGACGCGGCGGACTCAAAATCCGCTGTCCGAGAGGGCGTGTGGGTTCGACTCCCACCCCGGGCACTGCCTGCCGCCGCCGGAGCGCTACGCAGGACCCGACGAGTCGACGTCGAGGTGCTCGGACTCCGGTCGCTGGCCGTCGAGCGGGACCACCCGGATGGTCGGGCCCGTGACCACGACGAAGCGTCCTCCGCCGGCCCGTCGGTACTCGGCCTCGAGCTGGAGCCTGGGCACCGCGGCGTGTCGCACGTCGTGGCATCGAACCCAGCCCTGGTCGGTCTGCAGCTCCTGGTCGCACACGCCGCACAGGACCTTCACCGTTCGTCGCGCCTGGAATGCCATCTGCTCCTACCGCCCTGGTCGCCGGACTCGACGGTCTCCACCACCGCCGCGTCCCGGGGTCGCTCCTGTGGGTTCAAGAGCGGCCGTGCCGTCGGGTTGCCCGACTCGGGGTCGACCGTAAACCCGAACGTTGCTCAATATCGGTCACCCGCGCCGGCACCTCGAGCGGGCGGCCCGCATCCACCACGCAGCGTGGTCGCGCGCGTAGCGTCCCGAGCGGTTCCGGTGGGCGCTCCACCTGTCCCCGGAGCCGCCCCCCAACCCCCTCTGCGGGGCCGCCGTTCCACGGCTGACCTCGCCGCCACGATTGAGAACGGTGAATGAAATGGATGGTTTCGTCAGGAATCGGGTAGCCGCCGCCCGGCTGCGACCAACGCAGCGGACCGGAGGAGGAACCATGAGGAAGACCGCTGCGCTTGCAGCCTGTACCGCGCTCTCCGTGGTGCTGGCAGCGTGCATCCCCAACCCACCGAGCCCCGTGGCGGTCGCCGACGAGGACGTCGTCGTGGTGCAGACGCCGTCCGGCCAGCAGGGCGACTGCGTGCCTGCGTCGCAGGCTGCCGCCAACGGGACGATGACGGCCTCGGTGCAGGACGACGCCACCGACGTCGTCATGACGATCCAGCTGAGCGCTGCGCTCTGCGAGCCCATCCAGGCGAAGGCTGCCGTGTACGCCATGCCGACGTCCGGCGGGTCCTGGCCCCAGCGTCTGAGCTACGTGCGTCCGTTCACCCTCCAGGCGGCCGGGACCACGCTCGTCACGTTCGCCAAGGGCTGCGATCCGGTCCAGTTCGACGTGCTGACGGGCGACACGCCGGATGTGATCTTCAACGGCGTCGTGAACCACGGCCCGCTCCTGTTCTCGACCACGGCGGTGATGCACTTCGCCGAGGGTGGCTGCACGTCACCGACGACCACCGCCGCCCCGACCACGACCGAGTCGCCCACGACGACGGCCGTCGAGGCGACCACCACGGTGGCGCCGACCACCACCGCCGCCGAGGGCTCGACGACGACGACGACGACCACCACCATCGCTGAGGTGCTCGCCGCCCAGGAGACCACGTCGACCACCGCGCCCAGCTCGGTGCAGGGTGCGCAGGTCGACCGCCAGCCGCCGTCGGCGGTCTCCGGCACCGGTGCGCCGCTGGCCGTGACGGGCTCCGACAGCGCACCGGTCGCGCTGATCGCCGCGCTGGCCCTGCTGGTCGGTGGCCTGCTCCTCGCCGTCCAGCGTCGCCGCAGCACCCTCGGAAGCTGATCGAGCCGAGCCCATCGGTTGCCACAGCTCGGCTTGTGTTGCGGGGGGGCGGGGGGGGGGGGGGGGG
>JAEZFI010000028.1 GCA_023437745.1 Actinomycetes bacterium | reverse complement strand
GCGGTGACTGGAGCCTGATCATGGTGCGGCGCCTTCCTGGTGGTGACGTCGATGTATGACCGGTGCGGACAGCCGGGTCGCCTCTCGCACGGGGATGTCGGTCTCGATGTCGGGATATTTCGCCGGGGTGCCCGGCCGGCGATGCACCTCACTGTAACCAGGCGCGGGAGGGCGTTCATTCCACGTTCTCCGGGGCGTCGCCTCGGTCACGCCGGGTGGGGACCGCGGGCCCCGGTCGCTAGGTTCGACCCGTGATCTCGCGCCCGCCGACCGGCACCATCCCGGAGGGACCCGGCAGCTACCAGTTCCTCGACGGGGCGGGGCGCGTGATCTACGTGGGCAAGGCGAAGTCGCTGCGCCAGCGGCTCTCGAACTACTTCGCGGACCCTCGCCAACTCCACCCGCGGACGGCGCAGATGGTGGCGACGGCTGAGTCCGTCGAGTGGATCCAGGTCCGCAACGAGGTCGAGGCGCTCATGCTCGAGTACAGCCTCATCAAGGAGCACCGGCCGCGGTTCAACGTCCGGCTCGTCGACGACAAGAGCTACCCGTACCTCGCCGTGACGACGGCGGACGAGTGGCCCCGGGCGATGGTGATGCGGGGCAAGCGGAAGAAGGGCAACCGCTACTTCGGCCCGTATGCGCACGCCTACGCGATCCGGGAGACCCTCGACTCGCTGCTGCGGACGTTCCCGATCCGCACCTGCAGCGACGCGAAGTTCCGGCGCCATGAGCGGATGGGTCGCCCGTGCCTGCTCTTCCACATCGAGAAATGCGCCGGTCCCTGCGTCGAGGAGATCGACCACGAGGCGTACTCGGTGCTCGTCGACGACCTCATGCGATTCCTCGAGGGCGACACAGAGGAGGTCGTGAACCGGCTCGACGCCGAGATGCGCGCCGCGGCCGCCGCCACCGAGTTCGAGCACGCCGCCCGCCTGCGGGACCGGCTGGCATCGGTGCGACGTGCCATCGAGCGCCAGCAGATGGTGGCCGACACGAACGACGACCTGGACGTCATCGGCCTGGCCGAGGACGACCTCGAGGCCGCCGTGCAGGTCTTCCACGTGCGCAGGGGCCGGGTCGTGGGCCGCAACGGCTTCATCCTCGACAAGGTCATGGACCTCACGACGGGCGAGGTCATCGAGCGGGTCCTGGAGGAGCTGTACTACGACGAGCCGGCGCTGGGCATGCCCAAGCAGCTCCTCGTCCCCGAGCTGCCCGATGGCGTCGAGGTGTACGAGCAGTGGCTCACCGAGCACCGTGGCTCGAAGGTGGCGATCAGGGTCCCCAAGCGCGGCGCCCGACGCGAGTTCCACGAGAACGTCACCCGCAACGCGACCGAGGAGCTCACCCGGCACCGGCTCAAGCGGGCCAGCGACCACAACAGCCGGTCCCGCGCGCTGACCGAGCTGCAGGAGTACCTCGGCCTGCCGGAGGCCCCGCTGCGCATCGAGTGCTACGACATGAGCCACATCCAGGGCACCGACTACGTCGGCTCGATGGTGGTCATGACCGACGGCCTCCCCGACAAGCGCGAGTACCGCCGCTTCAAGGTGCGCACGGTCGGTGGGAAGGAGATCGGGGACTCCGACGACTTCGCCGCCATGGAGGAGGTCCTCACCCGCCGCTTCCGGAACTACGTCGAGGACCGCGAACGCCCGGTCGAGGAGCGAGGCCGCTTCCAGTACCCGCCGCAGCTGCTCGTGGTCGACGGCGGGAAGGGCCAGTTGAACGTCGCCGTGAAGGTGCTCGAATCGCTGGGCCTGGAGGAGGAGATCCCTGTGTGCTCGCTGGCCAAGCAGTTCGAGGAGGTCTACCTCCCGGGCCAGCCGGACCCGGTCCGCATCCCGCGGCAGAGCGAGGCGTTGTTCATGCTCCAGCGGATCCGGGACGAGTCCCACCGCTTCGCCATCACCTTCCACCGCGAGCTGCGGGGCAAGCGGATGACCACCTCGGTGCTCGACGGCATCCCCGGGCTGGGCGAGGTGCGCCGCAAGCGCCTCGTCAAGGAGCTGGGTGGCGTCAACGCCGTGAAGGCCGCGTCGCTCGAGCAGCTCACGTCGCTGCCGTGGCTGCCCGATTCGGTCGCCGCAGCGATCTGGACCAAGGTGAACGGATGACCGATCGCAGACCCGACTCCTCCTCGGGGTCCAGCGCGTCGAGGACCGATGCGCTCGACCCCGAGTTCGACGGATCGGAGCCGTGGGAGGCCCACGCCCGGTGGTGGCAGGACGAGTTCACCGACGGGGTGGACCCCGAGTACACCGAGCAGATCCTGCCGCTGGTCGCGGCGGGCATCCCGAGCGGCGGCGTCGTGGTCGACGTCGGCTGCGGCGAGGGGCAGGTGGCCCGCGTGCTGTCGGAGGGTCGCCGGGTGATCAGCGTGGACCCGGCGTGGGCGCAGGTCTCGGTCGGCACGGGCCGCGGGGGAGGACCGGCCTACCTCCAGGGGTCGGCCACGCACCTCGGCGTGCGGTCCGGGACGGCCGACAGCGCCGTCGCGTGCCTGGTGTTCGAGCACATCCCCGACGTGGACGCCGCGCTCGCCGAGGTGGCCCGTGTCGTCCGGCCCGGCGGCACGTTCCTCTTCCTCCTGAACCACCCCCTGCTGCAGACGCCGGGCTCGGGCTGGATCGACGACCAGATCATCGAGCCGCCGGAGCAGTACTGGCGCGTCGGGCCCTACCTCCCCGAGGCGGACACGATCGAGCAGGTCGAGAAGGGCGTGTTCATCCGCTTCTTCCACCGTCCGCTGAGCCGCTACCTCAACGCCGCCCGGGCGGCGGGGTTCGTGCTGGAGGAGATGACCGAGCCGGCACCGCCCGCCGGCTTCCTCGCCCGTGCCCCCGAGTACCCCGACGCCGCGTCGATCCCACGGCTGCTGGCGCTGCGGTTCACCCGGGTCTGACGCCACCCCACCCCTCCCGTTCTGTGGGGGCGGGGGGGGGGGGGCGGCGGGG
>JAEZFI010000176.1 GCA_023437745.1 Actinomycetes bacterium | reverse complement strand
GCCCGGTCTCCAGCGCGCTTCGACGGCCGGGTCGCCGCGGTTCGTCGAGCAGCGCCCTGATCGCCCGCATGGTGGGTGGACGATCGCTGTCGAGCCGGTCGGCCACCTGCGACAGCTGCTGCGCGATGGGAGCGTCGGCTCGGGTGGTCTCGATCGTCGCCAGCCACCAGCGGATCATCGTGGCCACGGCTCGCCCGTCGGCCGAGCACCCGTCGCTCTCCTCGGAGCCCACCTCGCGCGCCCGGCGGAACCCGCACAGGGTGATCCGGCCTTCGACCCCGACCACGAGGTGCTCCGGGGTGACCGCGCCGTGGGCGAAGCCGGCTCGGTGGAGGTCCCCGAGCGTGGCGACCAGTGACCGCACGGCGGTCCGCGCCGCGGTGACGTCGCGGGGCGGGCGAGCAGCGAGGTCGTCGGGGCCGGCGAACGCGGTGACCATCGAGGGGTCGTCGTGGTCGGGGCCGGCGAGCAGTTCGACCACGTTCGGATGCCGGATGCGCCCGAGCATCTCGGCCTCGTACTGCAGCGCCAGGGCGGAGTCGGCGTCGATCGGTGACTTGGTGACCACGGTGTGATCGCCTCGGTGGTGGATTCGCGTCTCGAAGTGGAACATGGGGCTCCTCGGGTCGGAGATGGTCAAAGGGGGATCCGTCGCCCTGTGGCGGTGGCCGTGACGACGGTGCGGTCCGCGACCCCCGGAAGGGCGCCGATGAACACCGAGGGCACCTCCATCGAGGCCTCCACCCGGACCTCGCCGAGGTCGTCGCCAGCGGTGACCTGGACGGGGCCCGTGAGGTCGCCGGGGAGATCCGTGCGTTCGAGGTCCGCGGCGACGATGCGGCGGGCCCGGGCCAGGTCGACGGTGAGGTGGTCGCCGGCGCGGAGCCGGTCGGGATCCGCTGCCCCCGCAGCGTCGTCGGCCGCGACCTGCAGCACCGAGTGGAGCTCCTGACGGGCGGAGCGCACGAGCGTGAGGTCGACGGTGATCGCGGCGAGGACCAGCAGGACCATCACCCCGGCGGGGTAGAGCAGCATCGCCGTGCCGCGATCGCCGCTCCGCTCGGTGCGTCGCAGGTGCTCAGTCGCAGAGCGTCGGGGGTGCTCAGTCGCAGAGCGTCGGGGCATCCCGGTCCTCCACCTGTGCGAGGGCGCGGTACGGGTCGGTCAGCTCCGACCGGGTGACCTCGGCGATGCCGGGGCCGAGCCGGCCGAGCGCACCGAGCCCGACGCCCGGTGCCTCCACCCGGACCGTGACGGTCGCGAGGTGGCACCGACCGAAGTCGACGGGCGGCGTCAGCTCGATCCGCGCCGCTGGGACGCGCCGATCGTGGCCGACCTGTGCTGCAGCAGCCTCTCCGTCCCGGAACGCAGTGGCGGCGTCGGGCGCCTCGGTGAAGGCGCGCAGGTACTCGGTGGCGATGGCGGCGGCGTCGCTCCTGGCCCGGAGGCCCGCCCATGCCCAGGCGACGATCAGGGTGCCGACGACGAACACGAGCACGCCGAGCGCCCACATCTCGCCGCCGGCCATGGCGCCCCGGTCGTCGCGTCGACGCGGCGTCATCGTCCCGCACCCGTCAGCTCGCGGCGGCGCACGATCACCCTGTCCAGC
The DNA here is from genome assembly GCA_023437745.1 of Actinomycetes bacterium. Taxonomy (GTDB): domain Bacteria; phylum Actinomycetota; class Acidimicrobiia; order Acidimicrobiales; family Microtrichaceae; genus JAEZFI01. Next base: position 8,043 of record JAEZFI010000176.1, on the reverse strand, counting down.
TCGCCGACGTCGAGATCGACGCGGCCGAGTGCGGGCAGCAGGTCGATCGTCGAGCTCCGCACCCGCAACCGGATCGTGCGTCCAGTCGGGTCGGGCTCGAACTGGAGGTCGACGGCAGCGGCACTATCACCGAGCTCGGAGCGGGCGCGCTCGATGGCGTCGGCCTGGACCGCTGCGAGGTGGTCGTCGACGACCCCGCTCGTGGCGACCCGCGCGGCTGCAGTCGTGGCCACGTCCTCCACGACCGACTGCGACCACAGGTTCAAGAGGACGTGCGCGGACAAGCCGAGCATCGCCAGGAAGACCCCGATCCCGAACGTGGTGGAGAGCAACCCGGCGCCGAGGTCCCGAGCACGGCGGCGAGCGGTCATGAGCCGATCTGCTCGACCTGGCTGCGGGTGCTGTCGGCGGCGTCGTCGAAGATCGACTTGAACCCCACCCACATGCCCACGCCGAGGAACGCGACGATCAGCACGGCGATCGCAGTCGAGATGACGCCTTCGCCACGGTCGCCCCGACGGCGCCATGGCGGGTTCGGGTCCAGTGTCTCGGGCGCTGCGGTCGATTCGATGGCGTGGTTCATGGGTGGCTCCTGTGGTGAGTGGACGGGTGGTGCGGCGTCAGCCGCCGGTCAGCTGGCGCATGGCGTCGAGGAACGGCACGGCCATGAAGAGGACGCCGGGGACGAGCGTCGCGACGGTCACCGGGATCCAGACCTGCTGGCCTCGCCGGTCGATCAGCTCGAGCAGGTCGCGGTGGACCTGCGCCCGAGCGGAGCGAGCCTCGGTCGAGATCAGCGACCCGAGGTCGGTGGCCTCCCGGTTGAGCGCCAGGACGCCGACGAGTCGGTCGAGGGGGCGCACGTCGGCGAGCGATGCCCACTCGCGCAGGGCCTCGATCTCGCCGACCCCCTGACGGATCCGAAGTGCGACGCCGGCGAGGCTGCGGGCGCACGCACCGTCCGTCCGAGCCCCGAGTCGCGTCACGGCGCCCGTCAGCGAGGCGCCCGAGCTGAGGAGCATGCCCAGCTGCTCCGCGACGACGGGCAGCTCGAGGGTGACGGTCCGCTGCCACGCCCTCGATCGGGACGCGACCCGCTGCTCGACGACGAGCACGGCCAGCAGCGGGGCCGCGACGACCATCGCGATCCCCACGGGGAGCGGCACGCCGAGGAGGGCCGCGGCAGCGGTGGCGGCGACGGCGGCGAGCGAGGCGTGCGCGAGCTGCCGGACGCGCACGTCGGCGAGCGTCTCCGACGAACCGACGCGGGCCAGGTGTCGGGCGGTCTCGTCGCGGACGCCGAGCAGTCCGGTGATTCGACTCCCCATGGACGTGGCGAGCGGGCCGAGCACCGTGCCGACGGCACGAAGGGACAGGGCGGGCCGCGACGCCGCCGGGCGCTCGCCGGGTCGAAGGGTGGGGCGGAGACGCTCCGCCAGCGCGACGTGCCGTGTCGCCCTGAGCGTGCTGAGGAGCAGGGTGGCGCCCACCCACAAGGGTGCGAGGAGCAGCCAGCTGAGGCGGGTCACCGGAACACCCGATCGGCCCGGGGGAGTCGCAGCATGGTGCCCGACCAGACCCAGCACGCCGCCACCAGGGCGATGCCGACGGCGACGAGGAGCTGTCCCGAGGTGGAGGCGTACGCCGCCCTTCCCCGACCGAGCGACATCCCCGCCGCTGCCATCCCGGCCGGCACGAGGACGACGAACCGGCGGGCGAAGCGGACGCCCGCCTGCTTCGACCGTGCCTCCTTCCGGGCCTGGACGTTCTGGCGCCGGTCCTCGGTGAACTCGGCGAGGCGACGGTCGAGGTCCGTCGCGCCGAGGTCGTGTGCCACGAGCAGCGTCTCGACGAGCGCGTCGGCGGTCGGGCTGCCGAGCTGCGTGGTCAGCACCCGGAGGCTGCGAGGAAGGTCCGTGGTGAGCACCCACTCCCGTTGCGCAGCGTCGAAGGCCGGGCGGAGCACGTCCGGCGATCGGCGACCGACCTCGAACAGGGCCTGCGGGATCGAGCGTCCCGCCGAGCCCGTGAGGATCCGCAGCTCCTCGATCATCGACGGCCACAGCTCCTCCGCCGCGGCGCGGCGCTCCGCACGACGGTGGCGGTAGGTCGCGACGGGGAGGGTGGCGGCGAGGACTCCGATGCCGAGCGGCGGCAGCACGCCACCGAAGGCCCCGCCACCGATGATGCCGCCGACCGCGGCGAGCAACCCCGTGACGCCGAGGAGCTCGGCGACCGACACGTCGGCCAGTCCCGCCTCGGCCATCCACGCCCGCACTCGATCGAGGGGCGTCCGCCGGCGCTGCGCCCGGCTGGGCCCCGGCAGCACGCCGTCCCAGCCCAGGCCGACGGCGGTCACGACCAGGTACACGCCGTAGGTGCCGGCCGCGACGGTCCACCACCCGCTCACCGGCGATCACCCCCGGCGTCCTCCAGGACCTCGATGATGTCCAGGCCCACGCGGGCGAAGGCCCGGGCGAGTCGGGGTGGCACGGCACCGGTCCGTTCGATCGGCGCGCCGTGCCGGGGCCGCTCGAAGACCTCGGTCGCCGTGAACTGCACGGCATCCGAGCCGCCGGCGAGGTCCTCCACGGCCAGGATCGTCATCACCTCGGGCCCGTCGGGGCCGCGGTCAGTGTGGACGACGACGTCGATGGCCTCGCTGACCAGCGTGTTGAGCGCCGACATCGGGATCTCGGACGCCGTGTCGGAGAGCTGGCACACGAACCGGAGGCGGGTCAGGGCCTGCCGAGCCGAACCCGCATGGAGGGTGGTGAACCCCTTCACCCCGGACGACAGCGTGAGGAGGAGCGGGAGCGCCTCACGGTCCCGGACCTCGCCGACGATGGCGATGTCGGGCGCCATCCGCAGGAAGCCGGCGACCAGGCGGCGGAGGTCCACCGCCGGCCGTTCCGGGCGAGCCGCACGGGTCTGCATCTGGGCGACGTTCGCGATGGGGAGGTCCGCCTCGAACACCTCCTCCGCGACCACCACCCGTAGCGACGGGTCCAGCTCGGCGGCACAGCAGTTCAAGAGCGTCGTCTTGCCGCTGCCGGGCACGCCGGCGAACACGATGGTCTGGCGGGCGGCGACGCAGGCGCGGAGGAACCGGGCGGTGGGCTCGTCGAGCATCTTGCGGTCCACCAGCTCGTCCAGCGACGTGATCCCGACGCCCGTGAACTTGCGGATGTTGACCATGAGGTGGCCACCTCGAGCGAGGTCGCCGTGCACGATGTGGAGGCGTGCGCCGCTGTCGAGCTGGGCGTCCTGCAGGCCCTCGGACGGGTCCAGCTTCCGGTGCGCCGTGGACGACTGGTCGAGCAGCCGGGTGAGGGTCCGGACCACGTGCTCATCGTCGAGGAAGCCCTCGTGGTGGTAGCCGCTGGTGCCGGAGTGCCGCTTCACGAAGATGTCATGGGGGGAGTTGATCATCACCTCCCAGACGTCGTCGTCCTCGAGCAGGTCGGTCAGGGGGCCGTACCGGGCGATGTCGTTGAAGGCCCGGGCCGCGACGGCGTCGGGACGCACGAGCGGACCCCGGGTCCCGCGTCGGTGGTCGTCGGCCCACCGCTCGATCTCCTCGTCGATGAGGTGGCGGAGCATCGCCTCGCCCTCGCTGGAGTCGAGCGCGAGGGACAGCTCCTTCGCCCGGTCCTGCACCAGCCGCTCGATCTCGACGACGGGTGCCTCCCCGGGGCTCACGACGCCACCGCCAGCGGAACGGGCCGGTCGGTGTCCACCGGCTCGATCGCGTTCACCGCCCGGGCGAGGGCGTCGCAGAGCGACGGCGGGAGGGGATCGGCGCAGCGGAGCACGCCGTCGAGGCCTCGTCGGTGCGCCAGGAACAGCGGGGACGCGGCTGGTGGGCGCCGGGTGAGGGCAGCGATGGCCCGGGTGGCGTCGGCTCGGGCGGCGCGTTCCCGCGGGGCGTCCGTCACGACGGTGAGGATGCGGTCGGCATCGACACCGATCTCGGCGAGGTCGTCGAGGAGCCGCACGAGTTCACGCGTGCCCTTCAGCCCGCTGCGGCCGACGGCGACGACGACGTCGGCGGACGTGACAGCGACGCGGGCGAGCGCATTGCGCTCCTCGACGTCGACGCTGCCGGTCTGGGCCTCGCCCTCGAAGTCGGCGGTGATGTCGGCGACCACGTGCCGGTACGACGAGCGGAGGCCGAGCAGTGTCGACTCGATCGCTGCGGGGCTGAGCGCCACCCAGTCGTGGGGGCGCCGGAGCCCGAGCAGGAGGGAGTAGCCGCGGTCGTCGACGTGGTGGAGCATCGACCGGACCGCGGCCGTGCCCGGGCGTCCGTGCCGGTGCGCCTCCACCAGCTCCTGGAGCGCCGGCACGACGTCGAGCGCGTCGTGGTAGCAGGCGAGGTCGGCGTTCCGGGCCAGGTCGGCGAGCGCCACGTCGCCCACGTCGCCCCCGCTCGACGCCAGTCCCTGCGCGAGCGCCATCGCGGCGACCGTGCTCCCGGCGGCACCACGCCCGCACACCGCGGTGAGCCGCCCGTGGAAGGTCACGTCGCGCTCGACGGTCGCGAGCTCGGCGGCACGTGCGACGGTGCGCCACCGGACGCGCTGGGCAACCGCGCCGAGCGTGGCGAGCAGCTCGTCGACGCCGAAGTTCGGCGGGAGGACGGGGTCGCCGGCGTCCCGAAACGATGCGGGTGTGCGGGGATCGGCGACCCGCAGCAGCGCGGTCCCGGATCGGGCGCAGAGCGCTGTCAGCTCCCGGTCGATGCCGGGTGTGGCGGCGTCGGCGAGCACCGCGGACGCGGGCGCACCGGCGCGCAGCCGGCCGACGACCTCGGCGACGCCACACAGCGGATGAACTCGATCGGCGCGCTCCCACCGGCGGCCCAGGTGCCGACCGAGGCGAACCAGCGCGACCGTCCGGACGCGACGCCGAGGATGACGTAGCAGCCGTCGTCGATCATGACCGACCCATCCGCACCGGGCTCGAGGTCATCAGGGTGACCTCGTGGTGCGCTGCGGCATCGATGAGGGTCGTGGCCGCGAGCTCGTCGGCGACGATCAGGGTCAAGAGGACGCGGTCGGTGCGGCCGATGCCCTCCCCACCTCCGTCGCCGACCCGCTCCACCAGGGCGCCGTCGATGATGACCTGGGTCGTGCCGGGCTCGCTGCCGGTGGCCACGACGTCCACCACGTCGCCGCTGCGGAGCGCGCCGTCGAGCGCGCGCGCCGGCTCCACCTCGATCGTGACACGACGCTCGGGCCCGTCCTCTCGGGGTGGGGCGTCGCCCACGTCCCGCCGGTCGACGAGGGTGTGGCGGCGGATCGAGGTGAGGGCGATGCGCCCCACCACCTGGTCGGGGTTCAGCACCGCGCCTGCCCGGAGCTCGTCGACCAGGTCGAGGGGGGCGACGCCGAGCTGATGGGCGGTGATGCGTTCGCCGGCGACGATGTCGGCGGTGGCGACGACGTAGCGGGTGCCCGGATCGTCGTTGGCGGAGCGCTGTGCCGTGACGAGGCCGAGGCCGCTCAGCGCGACGAGCAGCCCGCCGGCGATGGCGCGTCCGCTCGGGAGCGTGGACCGGCGGACGAGGTGACGGACGGAGCGGTCAGCGTCAGCGGTCGTGTCGCCGCCGTCCCCCTCGGGCCCACCCGTGCGTCCCGCTGTCCTCGCTCGCCCCATCCCCGCTCCTGCCTCGATGTGTTTCGAGGCATTTCAGGCATTCTCGGCACGGAAAGCAACGGTGGCTCACACTCTTGATCCGAAGGTCGCATCGCTGAGAACCTCGTCGCGCCAGGGCTGCTGGCCGTTCTGTTCCAGCCAGAGCAGCGCCCGCGATGCTCTGGCTGGAACAGAACGGGTCGGGGCGGGGAGACCCTGGCGGGTCAGGCCTCGCCCATGCCGGCGGCGGGCTCGGGGGCGGCGCCGTGGCGGACGGTCTCCTCGATGCGCTTGCCGGTGTCGGCGTCGATGCTCTTCCAGTACTCGAACGCCCGCTCGAGCACCTCGGGCGTGACGCCGCCGAGCAGCGCGCCGCTCACCGTCTCCACCAGGCGAGCCCGCTGCGCGTCGTCGAACACCTCGCGGACCAGCGTGCCGGGCTGCCCGAAGTCGTCGTCCTCGGCGTGCAGCCGGTAGGCGCTGCGGACCATCTCGCCGTCGACGGCCCACGACTCCTCGACGCTCGCCTCGCCGTCGGCCCAGCTCCGGCCCTGCGAGTTCGGCGCGTAGACCGGCGCGTCGCCGGAGTGCTCGTAGGTCATCTGCCCGTCGAAGAGGTACGTGTTGTGGCCCTCGACCCGGGTCCGGTTCACGGGCAGCTGGTGGAAGTTCGTCCCGATCCGGTTCCGCTGCGCGTCGTTGTAGGCGAAGGACCGACCGAGCAGCATCTTGTCGGGGGAGAGGCCGATGCCGGGCACCACGTTCCCGGGGCTGAAGGCCGCCTGCTCGATCTCGGCGAAGAAGTTCTCGGGGTTGCGGTCGAGGGTCATCGTCCCGACCGTGATGAGCGGGTAGTCGGCGTGCGGCCACACCTTGGTGAGGTCGAACGGGTTGAACCGGTAGTCCGCCGCGTCGGCGTAGGGCATCACCTGGACCTTCAGCGTCCAGCTCGGGTGCTCACCCCGCTCGATCGCCTCGAACAGGTCACGCCGGTGGAAGTCGGCGTCGGCGCCGGCCATCGCCGCGGCGTCCTCGTTGGTGAACGTCGCCCAGCCCTGATCGGTCTTGAAGTGGTACTTCACCCAGTAGCGCTCGCCGCCGGCGTTGGCCCACATGAAGGTGTGCGAGCCGAAGCCGTCCATGTTCCGCCACGTGCGGGGCAGGCCGCGGTCGCCCATGAGATACGTCACCTGGTGTGCCGATTCCGGGTTGAGGGTCCAGAAGTCCCACTGCATGTTGTTGTCGCGCAGGCCCGAGTCGGGGAGGCGCTTCTGGCTGCGGATGAAGTGCGGGAACTTCATCGGGTCACGCACGAAGAACACCGGCGTGTTGTTGCCCACCAGGTCGTAGTTGCCCTCGGATGTGTAGAACTTCAGCGAGAAGCCGCGCACGTCCCGCCAGGTGTCGGGGCTGCCCATCTCGCCGGCCACGGTGGAGAACCGGATCAGCAGCTCCGTCTCGGCGCCGGGCTGGAACAGCGCGGCCTTCGTGTACTGGGACACGTCCTCGGTGACCCGCAGGTGCCCGAACGCGCCCGACCCCTTGGCGTGGGGCTGCCGCTCCGGCACCTTCTCACGGTTGAAGTGCGCCATCTGCTCGATGAAGTGGACGTCGTGGAGGAGGAGCGGGCCGTTCGAGCCCACCGTCAGCGAGTTGCGGTCGCTGGGCGCCGGCGCCCCCGCCGCCGTCGTGGATCCTCCGGTGGACGACTCAGGGCTCTTCATTGCGGACCTCCGAACTCGGTGCGTGGCCCACCCTCACACCCTGACGGGCGCTCGTCAACGCGTCCCGGACCGGCTCACGCGAGGCACGTCAGCGGGTCGCGATCAGCTCGTCGTACGTCGTGCGGTCGACCGGGCTCTGCGTGAGCGTCCCGTCGGGCAGCGGCACGACCAGGGCCTCGCCCTCGAACGTGAACGACACCTGCGCGGCGGGGTCGTCACCCACGGCGGTCAGCACGATCTGCGCGACGCACAGGAGGCGCTGCCTCGCGCCGAGGTCGGCGAGGGACGCCGTCAGCTCGACCAGCACCGCGCCGCCACCCTCACGGACGTTGCCCACGATGTCCCGGGCCGGCAGCGCTGTCCCGAGTCCGCCCGCCGCCTCGACCTGTCCGGGCCCCCGGGCCAGCGCAGTGAGGCGGGCGGTCGCCGACACCGGCGCCGGTAGCTCCCGCTGGACGCCCACCAGCCGGTCGGACTGCACCAGGTAGACGGCGGCCGCCGCCGTGACGAGCGTGGTCGACGGCGCGTTGGACCCCGGCTCCTCCAGCAGCTCCGGTGGCACGAGGCTGCGGTCGGCCTTCGTCGGCTCGTCCTGGGTCCCGACGCCGCAGCCGACGGACGCCACGACGAGCGACGCGGCGACGATCGCTCGGCCCGCACCTCTGAACCTGGCCGGATG
>JAEZFI010000092.1 GCA_023437745.1 Actinomycetes bacterium | reverse complement strand
GCTCACGTGTTACTCACCCGTTCGCCACTAGGACTTCAGAGAGCAAGCTCTCCTGGTCCCCGTTCGACTTGCATGTGTTAGGCACGCCGCCAGCGTTCGTCCTGAGCCAGGATCAAACTCTCCATCGAGATCGTCACGACACCGAGGTGTCGCTGAGATCAGAGAGCCGGGTCAGCGTGGCTACGCCTTCCCAACTTGGCGACATCCGGATCCGACCCGAGGGTCGGACTTGGACATTGCATAAAATGAATTGAGGGTCGACCGAAGTGAAAAGTTGCCATCACGTCGGTCGCCCGCACTCGCTTTGTGGTGCGTTCTCTCTTCCGTTGTCAAGGAGCGCTCGCCAGCCCGGAGGCTGACCGTCTCGGCGGAACGCAGCTCCGCTCGGAACGAGCGGTGCAGTTGGTTCCTGTCGCTCCCGCCGGATGTCGGGTTGTCGCTGTTTCCAGCTGCAACCGCCGTGCGGGGCGAATGGAGACAATACTGATGGCCCCCGGAGGTGTCAACCCGACACCGCCGTGAGCGCTGTGACGGTGGTCACCGTGCCCTCGGGGCGCCCCCGAGGGGGCCGGATCAGTGTACGACCACGAGGACGCGATGCTGCGCGGAGCGCCCACGACCGAGCAGCGCCCACCGGCCGTGCAGCAGCAGGTCCCGGGTGAGGACCGCCCCGTCGGCCAGGGGCGCACCGTTCAGGCGATAGCCGCCGAGGTTGCGGCGCACCTCGCCCTTGGACTTCGCGAGCGCGATCCCCTCCCGGGCGAACAGCGCCAGGAGGTCGGCGCCTCCGGCGGCGTCGACCTCGCTGGCCGGGAGCGCGAACGTCGGGAGCTCCTGCTCGAGGAGCTCGAGGGCCTCGGTCGACGCCGAGCCCACGTCACCGCCGGCGACCACGGCGCTGGCGGCCTCGATCGGGGCCAGCACCGCCTCGCCGTGGAGCAGGGCCACCACGGCGCGGGCCAGCTCCCGCTGGCCGGTGCGGCGGTGCGGCTCAGCAGCGTGCGCCGCCTCCACCTCCCGGCAGCGGTCGACCGGGAGGAGCGTCAGCTGGAGCAGCAGCCGGCCGACGTCGGCGTCCTCGATCCCCAGCAGGTACTGGTACATGGCGTACGGGCTGGTGCGGGCAGGGTCGAGCCACACGTTCGAACCCGAGCTCTTCCCGAACTTGGTGCCGTCGGACCGGGTGACGAGCGGTGCCGTGAGGCCGTGCCCGGTGATCCCGTCGCGCTTCCGCAGCAGCTCGATGCCGGCGGTGATGTTCCCCCACTGGTCCGAGCCGGCCACCTGCAGGCGGCAGCCGTGACGGCGGGAGAGCTCCACGAAGTCGTTCGCCTGCAGGAGCATGTAGGAGAACTCGGTGTAGCTGATGCCCTGCTCGCGCTCGAGGCGGGACCGCACCGACTCCTTCGCCATCATCTGGTTGACCGTCAGGTGCTTCCCGATGTCCCGGAGGAAGTCGATCACCCCGAGGCCCTCGGTCCAGGCGCGGTTGTCGACCAGGATCGCCTGGTTCGCTCCGGCCTCGAAGTCGAGGAAGCGCTCCAGCTGCCGGGAGATCGCCCGGGTGTTCGCGGCGAGGACGTCGGCCTCGAGCAGGACCCGCTCGTCCGACCGGCCACCCGGATCACCGATCATCCCCGTCGCACCGCCGGCGAGCGCGATGGGACGATGCCCGGCGAGCTGGAAGCGACGCAGCATCAGCAAGGGCACGAGATGGCCCAGGTGGAGGGAGTCGGCCGTGGGGTCGAACCCGCAGTAGAGGGTGGTCACGCCTTCGTCGAGCAACGCAGCGAGCGACGCCCGGTCCGTGCTGTCGTGCACGAGCCCGCGGGCGTCGAGGTCGGCCAGGATCGCGGCAGAGGGGGGCGTCGCGGACATGGAGGCCGAGCGTAGCGGCGCCTCGTCGGGCCCCTCGATGGGATCCGGTGCCACCGTCGGCAGGGCGCGGGCGGACAGAATGGCGCCCGTGATCCCCTCCCCTCCGCGCGCCCGCCCCCGCCCGCGCCTCCTCACGGCTGCCGTGGTCCTCACGTGCGTGTCGTCGATCCTGGTGGGCTGCGCCGAGGGTCGGCGGGCGCTGCCGACCGTGGTGGCGTCGACGGGGCACAAGACGCAGATCTTCTCGGCGGACGGCACGCTGATCACCGAGGTGATCCCCGACGAGAACCGGGAGGCCGTGCCGCTCTCGCAGATCCCCCCGGTGCTCCAGGACGCGGTGATCGCGATCGAGGACGAGCGGTTCTGGGAGCACGACGGCGTCGACCCCAAGGGCATCGCGCGGGCGCTCGGGGCCAACAGCCAGTCGGGCGAGACCTCGCAGGGCGGCTCCACCATCACCCAGCAGTACGTGAAGATCGCGCTGCTCAGCCCCGAGAAGACGCTGCAGCGCAAGATCGAGGAGGCCTCGCTGGCCCTGCAGATCGAGCGGAACTACTCGAAGGAGTACATCCTCGAGCAGTACCTCAACACGATCTTCTTCGGGAACCGCTCCTACGGGGTCCAGGTCGCCTCGAAGAACTACTTCGGCAAGCCCGTCGACCAGGTCACGCTGCCGGAGGCGGCGCTCCTCGCCGCGCTGATCCAGGCGCCGAGCGCCTCCGATCCGTACCGGGCCCCCGAGCGAGCGCTCGCCCGCCGCAACCTGGTCCTCGACCAGATGGCCGCACAGGGCTACGTGTCGGAGACGGCGGCGGAGACAGCGAAGGCCACGCCGCTGCAGCTGCAGCCCTCCCGAGCCGAGGTGGTCCAGGAGCGCTACGCCGCCCCGCACTTCGTGGAGGAGGTCAAGCGCTTCATCCGCACCGACGCCCGCTTCGGCGCCACGCCCGAGGAGCGGTCCAGCCTCCTGTCCAACGGCGGGCTCAAGATCACGACGACGCTCGACCTCACGATGCAGGCGAAGGCCGAGGAGAGCCTCCGCACCTCCTTCCCCGAACAGGCCCGGGCGATCACCGACCCCCGCAAGTCGCCGGACGCCGCCCTGGTCGCACTCGATCCCCGGACCGGCGAGGTCCGCGCGATGGTCGGGGGCTACGACTTCTTCGACACGAACGCCGAGGTCCACAGCTACGCCAAGTACAACCTCGCCGTCGGCAAGGGCCGCCAGACCGGCTCGACGTTCAAGGCGATCGCCCTGGCGGCGGCGCTGGCCAACGGGATCACGATGAAGGACTCGTTCGCCGCCCCCCGCTCCGCCACCATCCGCATCCCCGGGTACGCGCCGTGGAACGTCAGCGGTGAGGGCCTCGGGAAGGCGAGCCTCACCGAGTGCACGATCCACTCGGCGAACACGTGCTTCGGCAACCTCGTCGCCGACTCCCGGGTGGGCCCGGCGAAGCTCACCGAGTACGCGTCGATGATGGGCATCGACACGAGCTACGACAGCAGCACCGGTGCCGGGTTCGTGACGGTGCCGTCGGCGGTCCTCGGGGCCAACGACAACACGGTCCTCGACATGGCCGAGGCGTACGGCACGTTCGCCAACCGCGGGGTCCACACCGACGCCACCCTCGTCACGAAGGTCGTCGACGCCAACGGCAACATCCTCTACCAGCACCTGCCGACCCAGACGAAGGTGCTGACCGCCGCCCAGTCCGACTCGATCACTACCGCGCTCGAAGGGGTCCTCACGCGGGGCACCGCCTCCGGCAACGGCATCGACCGACCGGCTGCCGGCAAGACCGGCACCACCCAGGACGAGACGGACGCCTGGTTCGTCGGGTACACGCCCGACCTGGTGACCGCCATCTGGGCCGGCTACGCGACGCCGATCTACGACTCGCGGACGCCCCAGGGCCGGCTGCGCCAGGTGGGCCGCACCGGCGGACGCCTCGTCGCGCCGGTGTGGGCGAAGTTCATGAAGTCGGCGCTCGACGGGCGCCCCCCGCTGCCGTTCGGCGGGGAGACCACCGAGGGCGCCGGGCCGGTCACCACCACCACGCTCCGCCAGAACACCGCCATCTTCCAGCCCCAGCGAGCGCCCGGCACGGCCACGATGGTCGACGTCGCCGGCTCCACCATCACCGACGCGACGGCGCGGGTCCGCCGCCTGGGGCTGAGGGTGCGCCGCGTGAACATCGAGGTCCCGGGGGCGCTCCCCGGCCAGGTCATCGGCCAGAGCCCGCCCGCCGGCACCACCGTCGTCGGCGGTTCGGAGGTCGTCATCGAGTCGACCCCGGGCGATCCGCCCCCTCCGGATCCCATCCCCGACGTCATCGGCCAGATGGCGGCCAGCGCCATCCCGCAGCTCGCCGCCAAGAAGTGGGTCGTCGTCCCCGTGCCGGCGCCCGCGCCGCCGGGCCTCGTCCTGGCCGACGCCGAACCGCCCGCCAGCGGGGAGATCTGGCAGATCAGCCCGGCTGTCGGAGCGGTCTCGGTCGACGGTAGGGTCGTGGTCAGCGTCCAACCCTGACCGGCTCCGGACCAGCGAACCGGCCGTCACGACGCCGCCCGCAGACCCCCGAGAACCGGACGCCCCGATGCCGAGCACGCCCAGCCCGACGAGTGACGACGAGCGCGCCGAGCCGACGCCCCGGCCCGAGGCCACGCCGTTCGAGGACGAACCCCGCGGCCTGACCCTCCCGAGGGTCGCGGCGGTCACCGTCTTCCTCCTCTTCGCCATCATGTGGATCTACGTCTTCGCCAACCAGGGCAAGATGCACCCGGCGTCGTGGCTCGAGGACCGTCGCTTCCCCGAGGCCGCCGAGCCCATCTGCAAGGCCGCCAGCGCCGACATCGATGCCCTGCCCTCGGCGCCCAGCGCCAAGACGGCTGGGGACCGCGCCGACGTCGTCGACCGCGCCACCGACCGGCTGGTCGAGATGCAGGGCGAGCTGCGAGGCGTGATCCCCGCCGGCAGCGAGCGCGAGAAGTTCATCCGCCAGTGGGTGGACGACTGGTCGATCTACATCCAGGACCGCTACGACTACGCCGACGCCCTGCGGGTGGACGAGCACGCCGAGTTCCTCGTGACCCAGAAGTACGACACCCAGCTGTCGAAGTCGATGGACAACTTCAGCCAGGTCAACAAGATGGGCAGCTGCCAGACCCCCGACGACGTGTAGCCACGAGGTGGCGGGTCAGGCGTCGAACGTCGCCCAGGCCACCCGGGCGAGTCGTCGGAGCCCGTCGTCGGGGTCGAAGGCGTCGAGCTCGTCGCGCTCCACCCAGCGCAGGGACTCGGACTCGTGGTTCTGCACGAGCGTCGCGCCCTCGGGCGCCACGACCAGGTAGCGCACGTCGAGGTGCAGGTGCGGGTCCTCCCCCGGCGGTCGGACCTCGTGGACGTCGAGGTCGATGGGCAGGGGGTGCACCGCCAGGCCGTCGATCCCGAGCTCCTCGGTCGCCTCGCGCAGCGCCACGGCGGCCAGGTTCGTGTCGCCGTCCGCGTGGCCACCCGGCTGGAGCCACCGCCGGAGCTTGCGGTGGAAGAGCAGGGCCGCAGCGCGCCCGTCGTGGCGCACCACGAAGGCGGAGCCCGTCAGGTGGCCGGGCCGGGTGTGCCGATCGGCGGGAGCCGCTGCGTCCCGGACCGCCTCGAGGATCCGGGCCCTGGCCGCCTCGAGATCGGGTCCCGTCGACACGACACCCTGCACCTGCTCGATCGCCACGGACGGCTCGACGGTCGAGCGAAGGCGAGGGTCATCAGCGCCCCACAGCTCCAAACCCCCGTTCTGTGTCGTGGAACGCGCCAGATCTGGCG
>JAEZFI010000079.1 GCA_023437745.1 Actinomycetes bacterium | reverse complement strand
GTCCTGCTCCCAGCGCAGCTCACCCGGGACTGCAGGAGCCCTTCGGATGCGCTGGGTGTCCTCGTCGACCCAGAACGGCTGGGCCCCGTCGACCCAGAACACACCGCCGCCGTACTCGTTGACCCGGCTGCGGGCCCAGACCTGCCCGGGACGCACCTCGACCGGTGCGCCGGCCCCGTCCTGGGCGCACATGATCGTCATGCGGCCCCGATCGGCGGGCAGCGACTCGGCCCACCACACCCGAGCTCCGCCGTCGACCCGGCTGATGGCGACGCCGGCGAAGCGGCTGCCGCCTGCCGCCGCGTCCTTCGCCGACATGGGCGAGTCCCACGCCCCGTAGGGGACGACGGCGGGTGCGCTCACGAGCGGCCGGTGACCAGGTCCGCCAGGCGGGAGATGCCCTCCTCCAGGTCGTCGTCACCGAGGGCGAAGGAGAACCGCCCGTACCCGGGCGACCCGAACGCCTCGCCCGGCACGAAGGCGATCTTCGCCTCCTCGAGGACGAGGTCGGCCAGTTCGACGGTCGTCGACGCCGTGCGCCCGGCCAACTGCTGGCCGAGCAGCCCGCTCAGGTCCGGGTAGGCGTAGAACGCACCCTCGGGCTCGAGACAGGTGACCCCCGGGATGTCGGCCAGCATGCGGTGCATGGTGCGGCGCCGACGGTCGAACACGGCGCGCATCTCCTCCACGGCGGAGAGGTCCCCGCTGACCGCCGCGAGCGCGGCGGCCTGCGCGACGTTGCACACGTTGGAGGTGAGGTGGGTCTGGAGGTTGGTGACGCCCTTGACGACGTCCGCGGGCCCGATGAGCCAGCCGACCCGCCAGCCCGTCATGGCGTAGGTCTTGGCGACCCCGTTGAGGATCACCGTCTGCTCGGCCAGCTCCGGCACGACCGCCACGATGCTGTGGTGCTCGGCGCCGCCGTAGACCAGGTGCTCGTAGATCTCGTCGGTGACCACGACGATGCCGTGCTCGAGCGCCCACCGGCCGATCGCCTCGATCTCCGCCCGCGGGTACACCGCCCCGGTGGGGTTGGAGGGCGAGACGAAGACCAGCAGCTTGGTCCGCGGCGTGCGCGCCGCCTCGAGCTGCTCGACGGTGACCCGGAACCCGGTCGACGCGTCCGTCGGGAGGACCACGGGCACGCCGCCGGCAAGGGCGATGGGCTCCGGGTAGGTCGTCCAGAAGGGCGCGGGCAGCAGCGCCTCGTCGCCCTCGCCCAGCAGCGCCGTGAACGCCGAGTACACCGCGTGCTTGCCGCCGTTGGTGACGACCACCTGCTCGGGTGCGACCTGCACGCCCGAGTCCCGCATGGTCTTGGCCGCGATGGCGGTCCGCAGCTCCGGCAGGCCCGCGGCCGGCGTGTAGCGGTGGTTCTTCGGGTCCCGGCACGCGGCCGCTGCCGCCTCGACGATGTAGTCGGGGGTCGGGAAGTCCGGCTCGCCGGCGCCGAAGCCGATGACCGGCTCCCCCGCCGCCTTGAGCGACTTGGCCTTGGCATCCACCGCGAGCGTCGCCGAGGGGGTGATGGCCGCGACGCGTGGGGAGAGGCGCGACGCGCCGGACTGGGGGGTGCGGGAGGAGTCCATGGCAATGACGCTACCGCCGCCCTGGGACAGCCTGAGAACGGGTTCGCAGGCCCGTTGCGGTGCCGCGAGACTCGTGCGGTGACCACTCCTGACATCGCGATCCCCGATGACCTGCTCCCCCACGACGGACGCTTCGGCTGCGGTCCCTCCAGGATCCGGCCCGAGGCGATCGAGATGCTCGCCGGCTCCGCGGGCCACTACATGGGCACCAGTCACCGGCAGGCCACCGTGCGCTTCAAGGTCTCCGAGCTCCGCAACGGCCTGGCCGAGCTCTTCTCGCTGCCCGACGGCTACGAGGTGCTGCTCGGCAACGGTGGCACCACTGCGTTCTGGGACGCGGCGACGTTCGGGCTGATCGACCAGCGCAGCCAGCACCTCAGCTTCGGCGAGTTCTCCTCCAAGTTCGCCAAGGCAGCCGCCGCGGCCCCCCACCTGGGCGATCCGCAGGTGATCTCCTCGGACCCGGGTGACCACCCCGAGGCACAGGCCGCAGCCGGCATCGACGCCTACTGCCTGACCCACAACGAGACCTCCACCGGCGTGGCGATGGAGGTCACGCGACCCCAGGGGGCCGACGACGACGCCCTGGTGCTCGTCGACGCGACATCCGCTGCGGGCGGGCTGCGCTTCGACCCCGCCCAGGTCGACGTCTACTACTTCGCGCCGCAGAAGTGCCTGGCCTCCGACGGCGGCCTCTGGCTCGCCGCCTGCTCGCCGAAGGCGATCGAGCGGATCGAGCGCATCGCCGCCGGTGATCGCTGGGTCCCCGCGTTCCTCGACCTGGGCATCGCGCTCGAGAACTCGCGCAAGGACCAGACCTACAACACGCCCGCGCTCGCCACGCTGTTCCTCGCGAGCGAGCAGGTGCAGTGGATCCTCGAGAACGGCGGTCTCCAGTTCTCCGCGGGCCGCTGCGACCGGTCCGCCGCGACGATCTACGACTGGGCGGAACGGCACGCCGTGGCGTCGCCCTTCGTCGCCGATCCGGCCAAGCGCTCGCACGTCGTGGCCACGATCGACTTCGACCCGTCCGTCGACGCCGCGGCCGTCGCTGCGGTGCTGCGCGACAACGGGATCCTGGACGTGGAGCCCTACCGCAAGCTCGGCCGCAACCAGCTGCGGGTCGCGCTGTTCCCGGCGATCGACCCCGCCGACGTCGCCAGCCTCACCGGCGCCGTCGACCACGTCATCGAACAGCTCGGCTGACTCCCGCCCGGGGCGCCACCGGCGGAGCTGTCGGCCCTGGCGCGCCCGGGAGTGGAAGACTCCCCACTGCCAGCGCCCCGGGGGTACGGGGCCGGACGACGGCACAGGGGGACAGATGATCACGTTGGACGAGATCCGGGCGCAGCTGACGGGTCCGGGAGGGCAGTTCGAGGTCGTCGAGGACGTCGTCGACGGTGTCCCGATGAAGGTCTACAAGGACCGCTTCCCGAACCTCCGGGTCGTCGCCCAGTTCTCCGCCGCACACGCCGACAAGGAGTTCATCGTCTACGGCGATCGGCGCATCACCTTCTCGGAGTTCCTCGCGGGCGTGAACTCCGCCAGCGCCGGTTTGATGGCGGCCGGGGTCGGCCGGGGCGACCGTGTGGCGGTCCTGGCCCAGAACTGCCCGGAGTGGTGCACCACCTTCTGGGCGACGGTCGACATCGGGGCGATCCTCGTCGGCCTGAACGGCTGGTGGAACGCGGACGAGATCGTCTACGGGCTCGAGGACTCGGGCGCCAAGGTGCTGGTGGTGGACCGCAAGCGCTTCGAGCGGGTGGCGGGCGACATCGACCGCATCGACACCCTCGAGCGCGTCTACCTGATCGATGCGACGCCCGAGGAGGTCGGGGGCGACAGCCCCAGCTCGAAGCTGCGGCACTTCTCCGAGCTGGTCGCCGAGCCGACCGACACTTTCCCCGACGTCCAGATCGACGAGGGCGACCCGGCGGTCATCTTCTACACGTCGGGCACGACCGGTCGCCCCAAGGGCGCGATCAGCACCCACCGCTCGATGGTCGCCAACCTGCAGAACACGGTGTTCCTGCTGAGCGCGACCGGCGCGTACCAAGCGGCCGTCGCTGCCGAGGAGGGGGTGGAGGCGCCGCCGGCGGTCACCCAGCACGTCTCGCTGTTCACGTCCCCCTTGTTCCACGTGGCCGGCTGCCACTCGACGCTCGTCGTCGGGATGATGGGCGGCATCAAGCTCGTCATGCCCGAGGGCAAGTTCGACCCCGACGCCGCGCTGGCGACGATCGAGCGCGAGGGCGTGACGATCTGGACCGCCGTGCCGACGATGATCTGGCGCGCGACCGAGCTGCCGAACCGCCATGAGTACGACACCTCGACCGTGCAGAGCGTCAGCTTCGGGGGGTCACCTTCGGCCGAGGAGATGCAGCGGCGCATCCGCGAGACGTTCCCGAACGTGCGGGTGACGACGAACGCCTACGGCCTGACCGAGTCGTCCTCGGTCGCGACGGTGCTGACCGGTCCCGACTCGCTCACCCGGCCCGACTCGGTCGGCCGTCCGATGCCCACGGTCGACGTCGCGATCGCCGGCCCCGACGGCTCGCACCTGGGGCCCGGCCAGACGGGCGAGGTCCTGCTGCGGGGGCCGATCATCATGCCGGGCTACTGGAACAAGCCGGAGGCGACGGCGAGCACCGTCATCGACGGCTGGCTGCACACCGGCGACGTCGGCCACCTCGACGAGGAGGGCTACCTCTACATCACGGACCGGGCCAAGGACATGCTGATCCGCGGCGGCGAGAACGTGTACTGCGTGGAGATCGAGAACCGGCTCGTCGAGCACCCCTCGATCGCCGACGCCGCGGTGATCGGCGTGCCGCACGAGACCCTCGGCGAGGAGGTCAAGGCGGTCGTCGAGCTGGCTCCCGGCGCCCAGATCGACGACGACGAGATCCGTCGCTGGGTCGCCGACGCGCTCGCCTCGTTCAAGGTGCCCACCTACATCGAGCGCCACGACGGGAAGCTGCCGCGCAACGCCTCGGGCAAGCTGCTCAAGAACGTGCTGCGTGGCGAGGGCCACGTGTCCTTCGCCGAGACCATGTGAACGTGGTGAGGTGAGCGGGATGAGCGAGCACCCGAGCCCCTCGACCGACCTCCCCGACGGGGCCTACGACGCGTTCGTGGTCGACGTCGAGGAGATCGGCCCGCAACGGGTGCACCTGACGATCGTCGCCGGCGAGCACAAGGGGCTGGTCGTGACGCTGGACGCGAGCGAGCCGATCGGGTCCTTCGTGGACCTGATCGGCATGCCCGCGACCATCACCGTCACCGACGGGGTACCCACGGTCGCCATCGACCGCTGAGCCCTCCTCCCCCGATCAGGAGCGGGCGGCGGCGAAGCCCTTCTCGAGATCGGCGACGATGTCGTCCGCGTCCTCGAGGCCGACCGAGAGGCGCACCAGGCCGGGGTTCACACCGGTGGTGGACTGCTCGACCTCGGTCAGCTGGCTGTGCGTCGTCGACGCGGGGTGGATCACCAGCGAACGCACGTCGCCGATGTTGGCGAGGTGGCTGTGCAGCTCCAACGCCTCGACGAACTTCTTGCCCGCCTCGAGGCCGCCCTTGATGACGAATGCGGGGACGGAGCCCGCGCCCTTGGGCGCGTACTTCGCGAGGCGCTCGTTCCACGGGCTGGAGGAGAGACCCGCGTAGGCGACGGACTCCACCTGGTCGTGACCCTGCAGGAACTCGGCCACCTTCTGCGCGTTGGCGACGTGGCGCTCCATGCGCAGCGACAGGGTCTCGATGCCCTGGATGACCAGGAACGCGTTGAACGGCGACACCGCCGGACCGATGTCGCGCAGCAGCTGCACGCGGGCCTTGATGATGTACGAGCCGGCGCCGAGCGCGGGCCAGTAGGCGAGGCCGTGGTAGCTGGGGTCCGGGTCGACGAACTGCGGGAACTTGTCGCCCTGGGAGAAGTCGAAGCTCCCGCCGTCGACGATCACGCCGGCGATCGCTGTGCCGTGACCGCCGAGGAACTTGGTGGCGGAGTGCGTCACGATGTCCGCGCCGTGGCGCAGCGGCTGGATCAGGTACGGGGTCGCGATCGTGTTGTCGACGATGAGGGGCACGCCGTTGGAATGGGCGACCTCGGCGACGCCGGAGATGTCGAGGATGTCGTTCTTCGGGTTGCCGATGGTCTCGCCGAAGAACGCCTTCGTGTTGGGGCGCACGGCCGCCGCCCACGCGTCCAGGTCGTCGGGGTCCTCGACGAAGGACACGTCGATGCCCATCTTCGGCAGGGTGTAGTGGAAGAGGTTGTAGGTGCCGCCGTAGAGGGCGGCCGACGCGACGACGTGGCTGCCCGCCTCGGCCAGGTTGAGGATGGCGAGCGTCGAGGCCGACTGGCCCGAGCTGACCACCAGCGCGCCGGGCAGGCCGACCGCCGTGTCCGGTGCGCCCTCCAGGCTGGCGATGCGAGCCTCGAGCACCGCCTGGGTGGGGTTCATGATGCGCGTGTAGATGTTGCCGATCTCTCCGAGCGCGAAGAGGTTGGCCGCGTGCTCCGTGTCGCGGAACTGGTACGCCGTGGTCTGGTAGATCGGCGTGGCGCGTGCCCCGGTGGTCGGATCCGCCTCGGCACCGGCGTGGATCTGGCGGGTGTCGAAACCCCACTCGTCGCTCATCTGCTCTCCTCTGTCGATCGGACAGCGGCACCCTATGCGAGCAATTCCCGACCAACAAGGTCGGGAATTGCTTCCGTCACATCTGGCGCCGGGTGTGGCTAGGTTCGGCATGGGGCGACGACGCGGCTCGCAGGCCGGGACGAAAAGGGGACGAAGATGAGGATCCGACGCGGCATCGCCGCGATGTTGGTCACGGTGGTCGGCGCGACCGGCGCCGCCTGCACACCCCCGCCGACCGGAGGTCCGTCCGGACCGTGCAGCGGCCCCAACCAGGTCCTCGAACCAGCCGACCCCTCGCTGTTCTCGCTGCCACATGCCATCTCGGCCAACGGCCAGCGGCTGGTCACGAGTCGAACCGTCGGCGAGGACTACCAGCTGTCGGTGCGTACCACTGCGCCGTCGGACACGGGCTCGATCGTGACGACCGTCCCGCGAGACGGGCTCCGCGGAGTGGCCATCACCGACGATGGCTCGGCGCTGGTGATGCACCGCCTGGGCGTCCTGGAGCGGATCGACACGTCCACGGGCGTCACCACTTCGTTGGCGCCTCCGGCATTGCCCCTCCCGGACGGAGCGACCATCCAGTCCGTGACGCCGCTCGGCTTCTCCGAAGACGGCTTCCTCACCTCATCGAACGCCGTGTCGCGCGACGGGGAACGGATCGCGTGGACACGTGACGTGCACCGTGGCGTCCCGTTCGAGTGGGACTCCACCGCCGTCGTCACCGACCTCGACAGCGGCGACGTGGTCTGGGAAGGACCCGGATGGTCCACCATCTCGCCATCGATGACCGCAGCGGCTCACTCGCAATCACCCGGGTCAGTCGGCGGCACGGAGGATCCGCGCGTGTGGAACTTCGCGGCAGGCACCAGCTCGTCGTTGGCTCCGGCCCGCGCCGCCTTGAGCGCAGCGGGAATCCCCGTCAGCCTTCAGTCAGTGCTCGCGGTCAGCGACGACGGCCGCTACGTCGTCTACCGGGCGACCCTGTACACCGACAACGTGCCCGACGAGCAGCTCCACCTCTGGGACGTCCTCGATCAGTCGATGCGGGAGGTGCCGTTGCCGCCGGGTTGGGAGGTCGCCCGCCATGCCGAAGTCGACGACCGCGGTCGGATCCTGTTCTACCGGTTGGGTTCTCCGTCATCGTTCGCCTACCTCTGGGATCCGGCGACCGACGCCATCGGCACCTTGGCAGCGACCCTCTACGAGGGCTGGGGCGGCAGGGTGGCGTTCCACGCGACCCCGGATCTGACCAGGTCCGTCACCTCGGTGCAGCGCACGACGCCGCCACTGGGCGTGGAGATGCGCCTGATCAGCTGCCCCTGACCGTCGCGTCCGCCGATCCGCCGCCTCAGCCCCGTGCGGCGCAACCCGACGCGGAGATGGGCACGACTCGCGAGTGCCCCTCCCCCGGGAGGCCGTCGATGAGCGCGGCGTGCTCGGCCCCGGCCGGGACCAACGCGGCCACAGTCGGACCGGAACCGGAGAGCCAGGCTGCGAGCACCGAGTCGTCACCGAGCAGGTGCTCCAGCACCGCTCGCGAGTCCTCGCGGGCGCCCAGTCGCGCGGGTTGGTGCAGGCGGTCCTGGCACGCGGTGCGCAACACGGACAGCTCGCCGGTCGCCATCGCCGCGACCCACAGCGCGGCGCGCCCGAGCGAGAAGACGGCGTCCTCCATCGACACCTCGGCGGGCAGGGTCGCCCGTGAGCTGTTGGTCGAGGTCGTCGTCGGCGGCGACCAGGCCAGCAGCGCGACGTCTGCGGGCACGGGGACGGAGAGCACCTGCTCCCCCGCGGCGACGGTCAGTCCGCCGTAGGCCGACGCGGCAGCGTTGTCGGGGTGGCCCTCCAGGTCCGCCGCCACGCGGAACGCCCCGTCTCGCGCGGTCGCCTCGTCCAGACCGTCGAGCAGTCCGGCCAGGTGCGCCCCCGCCACCCGGGCCGCGCCCGAGAAGCCGAGGCCCCGACCCGGCGGGATGGGGCTCCGCCAGCGCAGCTCGACCGCGGGATCGCCTCCGGCGGCGACGAAGGCGACCGCAGCGGGGTGCCGTTCGTCGACCACCAGGTACTCCGGCGGCGCGTCGGCCGCGGTCGCCAGCTCGAAGGGCAGGTCGACGGCCAGGGCCAGGCAGTCGAAGCCCGGGCCGAGGTTGGCCGAGGAGGCGGGAGCCGAGACGTGCACCGGCTCAGGGTACGGGTCCCGGACGCGGACCCGGTGCGACCGCTGCCCGCAGCGGGCCACGATCGCACCGAGGTGCCGACGGATCGGTTGTCGAGCGGGCTCAGTCGCCGCCGGAGATGTCCTCGACCTTGGCCTTGCCGGCCGAGATCCACGGCATCATCTGGCGCAGCTCGCCGCCGACCTGCTCGATCTGATGGGCCTTGCCGGCCTCGCGCAGCTCGTTGAACTTCGAGCCGCCGGAGCGCACCTCGCCGACGAACTCCTCGGCGAACTGCCCCGACTGGATCTCACCGAGGATCTTGCGCATCTCGTCCTTGACCGCGGCGTTGATGACGCGGGGGCCACGGGTGAGGTCGCCGTACTCGGCAGTGGTCGAGATCGAGTAGCGCATGCCGGCGATGCCCTGCTCGTACATGAGGTCGACGATGAGCTTCAGCTCGTGAAGGCACTCGAAGTACGCGGACTCGGGCTGGTAGCCGGCCTCGACCAGCGTCTCGAACCCGGCCTGGACCAGCGCGGTGAGGCCGCCGCAGAGGACGACCTGCTCGCCGAAGAGGTCGGTCTCGGTCTCCTCCTCGAAGGTGGTCTCGAGCACGCCCGCCCGGCTGCCGCCGATGGCGTCCGCGTAGGACAGCGCGAGCGCCTTGGCGTTGCCGCTCGCGTCCTGGGAGACGGCGATGAGCGCCGGCACGCCGCCGCCCTCGGTGTAGGTGCGCCGCACCAGGTGGCCCGGGCCCTTCGGAGCGACCATCGCGACGTCGACGCCCGCTGGCGCCTTCACGTAGCCGAACCGCACGTTGAAGCCGTGGGCGAAGAAGAGGGCGTCGCCGTCGTTCAGGTTGGGCGCCACCTCGGCGTCGTAGACCGGCCCGATGTCGGTGTCGGGCAGCAGCATCATGATGACGTCCGCCTCGCTCGCCGCGGTGGCCACGTCGACGACGCGCAGACCGGCCTCGGTCGCCTTGGCGCGCGAGGAGCTGCCCTCACGCAGACCGACGCGCACGTCGACGCCGGACTCCTTGAGGTTCAGCGCATGCGCGTGGCCCTGGGAGCCGTACCCGAGGATCGCCACCTTGCGGCCGGCGATGATCGAGGGGTCGGCATCCTTCTCGTAATAGACGTTGGCCATCGGGGAGATCGGTTCCTTCGTGTGTGGGGATCGTGATCGTAGGTGGCACCGGGCGCGGACTCCGAGTCCGCGTCGCGGCCGACGGGTGGGAGGCCCTCAGACCACCGAGCGCAGGCCGGGCGTCGGCGAGCGCTCGAGCTTCGCCAGCGCGACCCGGCCGGTGCGCTGCAGGTCGATGATGCCGTAGGGGCGCAGCAGCTCCTCGAGGTCGTCGAGGCGCTCCGGGTGCTCGTCGAGCGACAGGGTCAGCTCGTCGTGACC
>JAEZFI010000022.1 GCA_023437745.1 Actinomycetes bacterium | reverse complement strand
CGCCGCGCGCCCGCGCCCCCCGCCCCCATCCCAACCTTCCCTCGCGAGCGGGGGAAGGAGAAACGCGCGCAGGGGGGAAGGGAAGGTCGCGGGGGGGAAGGAGAAAAAGCCCCCAGACAGCATGGGGCGGCCACGCCAGGACGTCGTGGCCCACCCGAACCCCCGCCAGCCCCACATCCCCGAAACTGGCCCCTGCGCCCCAAAACCCGGATAATGCGTAAAAGCCGGTCGGGGACATCGCCCCGCCGGCTTTTTCCGTGTCTGGCCCGGCGTGGCGGACGGCGCCCCGATGGCGTCCTCCCTCCAGCACGCGGGCGCCGGATCCGGCCACCCCTGCGGCCCCGACGGCCGCATGCAAGAGGAGTCATGGCCATGGGCCAGTCAGTCGTCGTTCTCGGCGCCCAGTGGGGCGATGAAGGCAAGGGCAAGATCGTCGACCTGCTTACCGAGGAAATCGGTGCGGTCGTGCGCTTCCAGGGCGGCCACAACGCCGGCCACACCCTGGTGGTGAACGGCGAGTCCTTCGCACTCCAGCTGATCCCCTCCGGGGTCCTGTACGACCACATCACACCGGTCATCGGCAACGGCGTGGTGGTCGATCCGGTCGTGATGCTCGAGGAGGTCCACCGCCTCGAGTCCCGCGGCGTGGACTGCAGCCGGCTGCGCGTCTCGGGCAACGCGCACCTGATCCTCCCGTACCACCAGGAGCTGGACCGCCTGATCGAGCGGCACCTCGGCAAGAACAAGCTCGGCACCACGAAGCGGGGCATCGGCCCCACCTACGCCGACAAGGCGTCCCGTGTCGGGCTCCGCGTCCAGGACCTGCTCGACCCCGACATCTTCCGCGAGAAGCTGCGCGCGGTCCTCGCCGAGAAGAACCTCGTGCTGGCGAAGGTCTACAACCGCCTCGGGTTCGACCCCGACGAGATGGCCGACAAGTACCTCGACGAGGTCGCACCGAAGGTCGCCCCCTACGTGACCGACACGGTCACCCTCGTCCACGAGGCGCTCGAGCGCGGCGAGCACGTGCTGTTCGAGGGGGCGCAGGCGACGTTCCTCGACATCGACCACGGGACGTATCCGTTCGTCACCTCCTCGAACCCCGTCGCCGGTGGTGCGTGCGTGGGCGCCGGCGTGGGTCCCCGCCACATCGACCGGGTGGTCGGGATCGCCAAGGCCTACGTCACGCGCGTCGGCTCCGGCCCGATGCCCACCGAGCTGTTCGACGAGATCGGTGACCGGATCGTCGACCTCGGCCACGAGTACGGCGTGAACACGAAGCGCCGACGCCGACCCGGGTGGTTCGATGCCGTGATGATGCGGCAGGCGGTGCGCCTCAACTCGCTCAGCGAGCTGGCCATCACCAAGCTCGACATCTTCGACACCTTCGAGACGCTCAAGGTGTGCGTCGCGTACGACGTCCGGGGCGAGCGCCACACCTCGATGCCGTACCACCAGAGCGATCTCTTCGACGCCGTCCCGGTGTACGAGGAGCTGCCCGGCTGGCAGTGCGACCTGTCGAAGTTCACCGAGGTCCACCAGCTGCCGCAGGAGGCCCGCGACTACCTCGCGTTCCTCGAGGCGCAGGTCGGCGTGCCGATCTCGTTCGCCGGCACGGGCCCGGGCCGGGAGCAGTACGTGCAGTTCACGCAGCCCTGACGGCGAGCCGCCCCTGGACCGGAGCGGCGCCGGTTCCCGCTGGGTAGGGTCGCAGCGGGAAGGTGATGCCCGTGGACGTCGATCCCTCCGACTTGCTGGCTGCCAGGTGGACGATGGCCCTGTCGCTCGGGAGCCACATCGTCCTCTCGTGCCTCGGTGTGGCGCTCCCGCTCGTCATCTACCTCGCCCACCGGCGCGGGCTCCGGCACGACGATCCCGACGCGCTCGCGCTGGCTCGCCGCCTGGGGAAGGCCGCCGGCGTGCTGTTCGCCGTGGGCGCCGTGTCGGGCACCATCCTCAGCTTCGAGATGGGCGTGCTGTGGCCGGGTCTGATGGATCGGTTCGGTGCCGTCATCGGCCTCCCGTTCGCCCTCGAGGGCATCTTCTTCTTCCTCGAGGCGATCTTCATCGGCGTCTACCTCTACGGGTGGGACCGCCTTCCTGCCCGAGTGCACCTGGCGACGCTCATCCCGATCACGCTCGCCGGGGTCGGGGGGACGTTGTGCATCATGGCGGTCAACGGGTGGATGAACCACCCGCACGGCTTCGACATCGAGCACTACCTCACCACCGGTGAGGTCACCGGCGTCGACCCGTGGGCAGCGATGTTCAACCCGGCACTGCGGACCGAGTTCCTCCACATGCTGTCGGCGGCCTACGTGGTGGCCGCGTTCCTGACCGCCGCCGTCTACGCCAACGGCTGGCGCAAGGGCCGGCGCGACGGCCTCCACCGGCTCGGGGTGCGGATCCCACTCACGATCGCGTCCATCGCCGTGCCGCTCCAGGTGCTCACCGGTGACATGGCGATCCGGTACATCGCCGCCGAGCAGCCCACGAAGATGGCCGCGGCAGAGCTCGTCACCGAGACCGGCGGCAACCAGCCGCTCACGCTCGGCGGGCTGCTCGTCGACGGCGAGGTGAAGGGCGCGATCGAGGTTCCCGACGCGCTGTCGCTCCTGCTCCACTTCGACCGTGCCGGCGTGGTGCAGGGGCTGGACGCGGTGCCGGCGGACGAGCGCCCGCCCGTCAACGTGGTGCACCTCAGCTTCGAGGTGATGGTCGGTCTGGGGACGGCGATGCTCCTCCTCGCGGTGGTCGTGGGATGGCGAGGCTGGCGTCGCCGGCGGCGCGGGATCCCCGACGAGCCGGAGGGGTGGGAGCACCCGTGGGTCGTGCGCGGGGTGATCGCCGCGGCGCCCGCGTCGATCCTCGCCCTCGAAGCCGGCTGGACCACGACCGAGGTGGGGCGACAGCCGTGGATCGCCCGCGGGGTCATGCGCGTCAGCGAGTCGGTGACCCCCAACGACGGCATCCCGTGGGTGCTCCTCGCGCTGATCGCGATCTACCTCGGGATGGGGACGTCCGCCGTGCTCATCCTGCGCGGCATGAGCCGGCGCTGGCGGCAGGGCCAGGAGGTCCACGCCCCCTACGAGCCGGTTCCACCGCCCGACGAGGCGGGGGCGGCAACGTCCGTGCCCGAGGAGAGCCCCGTCTGATGCTGGCCGAGGCCGTCGTGGCGATCGTGTGGCTCGGCGTGCTGGCCTACGGGCTCTTCGGCGGTGCGGACTACGGCGCCGGCATCTGGGACCTCCTGGCCGGCGGAGGTTCGGAGGGCGCCCGCCGCCGGCGCCGGATCGAGCGGTCGATCGGTCCGGTGTGGGAGGCCAACCACGTCTGGCTGATCTTCGTGCTGGTCTTCCTGTGGACCGGCTTCCCGTCGGTCTTCGCGTCGATCGCCACGACGCTGTGGATCCCGCTCCTCCTCGCCGGTGCGGGGATCGTGTTCCGGGGCGCGGCGTTCGTGTTCCGCAAGTCGTCGACGACCTACGGCGAGGCTCGCTGGTACGGCTCGCTGTTCGCGGCGAGCTCCGTGGTGACGCCGTTCTTCCTCGGCACGATCGCCGGCGGCGTGGCGTCGGGCAGGGTGCCCGGCGAGGGGGTGGGCGATCACTGGACGTCGTGGCTCAACCCGACGTCCCTGCTCGGCGGCGTCCTCGCCGTCGGCACGACGGCGTGGCTGGCGGCGACCCTCCTCGCGACCGACGCCGCGCGTGACGGCGACCCAGTGATGCGGCGCTGGTTCGGCATCCGCTCGGTGGTGTTGGGGCTGGGACTGGGCGCGGTGGCCCTCGGCGGCATCGCCGTGCTCCGGTCGGACGCTCCGATGCTCGCCGACCGGCTGGACGGTCCGGGCCTGCCGTTCGTGATCCTCTCGGCGATGGGAGGGGTGGCGGCGATCCTGCTGGTCCGCGCTCGTCGCGCCGCGCTCGCCCGCTACCCCGCGATGGGCGCGGTCGCGTCGGTGCTGATGGGGTGGGGGGTCGGCCAGTACCCCTACCTGCTGGAAGGTCGCGTCACCATCGACCAGGGGGCGGCACCCGACGCCACGCTCTGGTCGCTGATCGTCGCGTTCGGCCTCGCCGCCGTCCTCGTCGTCCCGGCGTTGATCTGGATGCTCGTGCTCACGAACCGGGGTCGCCTTACGGACGCCCCGCCGCATCCCGGGTCGTCGAGCGGCATCGCCCTCCGGTTGGCGGACCCCGAGTCCTGAGGCGGTCAGGACACCTGGACGGAGACCGCCTCGATGTGGGTGACGGGGATGGTCGTGATCCGGCGGATCCGCTTCGGCGCGTCCATGCCCAGCCACTTCGAGGCACCGACCGGCAGGGTCGACACGATGATCTCCGCGAACGCGCCGTGACCCTCGCGTCGGAGCAGGTCGGTGGTCGCGGTCACGGGGCTCACCTTGCCGACCTCGCCGGTCACGGGCACCCCTTCGTTGAGGAGACGGACGCGTGCCTCCTCGAGGTGGTGCTCCGCATCGAGGCGGACCTGACCCTCGTCCCACACCATGCCGGTGCCGTGCTCCTCGGGGACGAGGAGGTGGAACGTCGACGGACCCTGGGACATCCGCTCCCGGATCGCGTCCAGGAGCTCGGGGCTGCCCAGGGTTCGGTGGGCGACGACGAGGTATCGGCGCATCGCGCACCTCCTTCTCCGGCGGCCAACCCGGTGAGGTGATCGTACGCCCGCCACCTTCCGAGGTGTGGGCGGTGGGCGGGCGGCCCGGCGTCGACTAGAAACCGTGCCGTGTTGGTCTGTGTCGTCGGGTCCGGTGGGCGGGAGCACGCGCTCGCCCGCACCCTGGCCCGCACCGCCGACGTGGTCGTGAGCGGCGGCAACCCTGGCATCGAGGGGTCGGATCCCCGGCCGGCCACCGAGATCGACGCGGACCTCTACGTCATCGGACCGGAGGTGCCGCTCGTCGACGGGCTCGCGGACCGGCTCCGCGCCGACGGCAAGCTGGTGTTCGGACCGGGTGCCGACGGCGCACGGTTGGAGGGCTCGAAGGCGTGGATGAAGGACCTGCTGGCCGAGGCCGGGGTGCCCACGGCGGAGCACGGGACCTTCACGACCGAGGAGCCGGCGCTCGCCTTCCTCGACCGGATGGCGCCGCCCTACGTCGTGAAGACCGACGGGCTGGCGGCCGGCAAGGGCGTGGTCGTCACCGACTCGCTCACCGAGGCGCGCAACGCGGTGGGCGACTACCTGGCCGGCACCGCGTTCGGTGCTGCCGGGCGCACGCTGGTCATCGAGGAGGGCCTCGTCGGACCCGAGGTCTCGCTGCTCGCGGTGTGCGACGGGCAGCGCGCCGTGGCGTTGGCCCCGGCGCAGGACTTCAAGCGCATCGGCGACGGTGACGAGGGGCCGAACACCGGCGGCATGGGGGCGTACTCGCCGGTGCCGGTCGCTCCGCAGGCGCTGGTCGACGACGTGATGGACCGCTTCGTCGAGCCCACGCTGGCCGCCCTGCGCGCCCGGGGCATCGACTACCGCGGGGTGCTCTACGCCGGCCTGATGCTGACGGCCGCGGGGCCGAAGATGCTCGAGTACAACGTCCGCTTCGGCGACCCCGAGTGCCAGGTCGTGGTCCCACGACTCGACTCGGACCTCGTCGAGCTGCTGGCGCAGGCCGCCGCCGGTCGGCTGACCACGACCCCGGCCTTCAGCGCCGACGCGATGGTGACCGTGGTCTGCGCCGCGGAGGGCTACCCCTCGTCACCCCGCACCGGCGACGTGATCGAGGGGATCGAGGCGGCGGCAGCGCTCGACGGGGTCTCCGTGAACTGCGCCGGTGTCGGCGCCGACGCCGCCGGCCGTCTCGTGACCGCCGGTGGGCGGGTACTGAACGTGACCGGGCGAGGGCGGACCATCGCGGTGGCCCGAGAACGCGCGTACGCCGGGGTGGCTGAGATCAGCTGGCCCGGGATGCAGCATCGAACCGACATCGC
>JAEZFI010000160.1 GCA_023437745.1 Actinomycetes bacterium | reverse complement strand
CGGCAGGTCCGCCGACCGGGGGCTGCGCCGGGACGGGCGGAGGGGCCGGGGTCGAGGCGGCACCGGTCCCGGCACCCTCGGTCAGCGACGTGTCCTGCTGGGCGCGGGCGGCAGGGGTCCACGAGGGCGTCCACCCCGTGCGCTCCTCGCTGATCGTCGGGTCGGGGCGGAAGGACCCGGACGCCGCGCCCGTCTCCTCGTTCGCCGTCTGGGCGAAGGGCGACGCCGCGCTCGCCGGCACCTCGTCGAAGATGGAGCCGAGCACCTGCGAGGTCTCGGGCTGATGGGTCTCGTGGGTCTCGCGAGGTTCCTGGGACTCGTACGACTCGTGACGCGGCTCGAAGTGCGGCGAGGGCTCCTCGAAGGATCCGTGGTCGTGGTCCTCGTCGACGTGGTCGGCGCTCGGCTCGGCGCCACCGTCGCGGCCGAGGTGCTCGAAGCCCGACGGCGGAGGAGGACGGTGGTCCGGGTCCTCGTCGTCGTCCTCGACGATGGCGGCGTCGACGATGTCGCGGGGGACCGGCGGCGGCACCGGTGCGGGTGCCGGCGGCGCCGAGGCGGCAGCGTGGCCGTTGCCGCTCTCGGGGACACGCTGGCCCTCGGGGCCCGTGCTCCACAGGTCGGTCGCGGGGACCGCGTTCTGGGCGACGCGGGGTGGCGGGGGCGGCTGGTGCGCCACGTCGACCACCGGCGCAGTCGAGAACATGCCCAGCGGCTCGGGGATCTGACTGGCGCCGCAGTACTGGCAGCGTTCGTCGTCGCCCGGGTAGTTGCCACATTGATAACAGCGGGCGGCCATCGAATCCTCCGTGGAACCAGCCGCGCCGCCCGATCTGGGTGGTCCCGGCGCGTGGTGTTGACGTCCGACGGACGGTGCGGTTCCGTGCCCAAGGGTAGGGGATGTGCCCTCGGGTCGGAACTCCCCGGGTCGGTGGGGGACCCGCTCGCGTTCTGGGCGGTCCACCTCGCCGAGCGCGTCGAGGATCCCCGACCGGGCGGCGCGCCGGGCGGGCATCCAGGCGCCGACGACACCGAACGCCGCGGCCGCCAGGGCCGTCCCGCCCACGACGACCCAGGGCAGGTGGAACTGGTCGAGCCCGAGCGAGGCGAGCGACCGGACGGTGCCGTACGCGAGCGCGACGCCGAGCAACGTGCCGGCCAGGACACCGACCACCGACAGGGCGAGCGCCTCCACCACCACCAGCCGGATCACCTGCGACGCCGAGCCGCCGACGGCACGGATCAGGCCGAGCTCGCGTCGTCGCTCGTTGACGCTGAGCTGCAGGGTGTTCGCCACACCGATCACCGCGAGGGCCACCGAGAACAGCAGCATCCAGCGGATCACCTGCTCGAACCCGCGCAGGATGCCGGTGCGCTTCGAGATGAGCTCGGACGGCGGGAGGACCGAGTCCACGCCGTACCGCGCGGCGACCTGCTCGATCTGCGCGGTGGCGCTCTCCCGCTCCTTCGGGTTGAGCCGCACCATGGCGACGAGGTCGACGCTCGACGGGGTGGACTCGTCGAGGACGCTCGTCTCGATGATCGCCTCGCCGAGGAGCGCGAACGGGCGATCGAAGATCCCGGCGACGGTCAGGTAGCTCGTCGCAGAGGTGAAGGTGACGGGCACCTGATCGCCCACGGCCACGCCGAGGTGCTTCGCCAGGCTGCGCGAGATCACGATCTCGTCGGGCGTGAGGCGCTGGGGAGGGTTCTGCACCGCCAGGTCGACCAGCTTGAACATCGAGTCGCCGGCCATGGCCGAGATCCGCACGTTGGGCGACGTGCCGATCCACGCTGCGTTGCCCACCCGGACCCCCGAGACCGCGGTGACGCCGGGGACGGTCTTGAGCTCGTCCACCAGCGCCTCGGGGAGCCCGCCCCGGCTGAACGTCCCCGAGTCCACGACCAGATCGGCGAGCAGCGTGTCCGACACCTGTGCGTCGACCGAGGCGACGAAGGAGGACGAGAGGGTGGAGAGCCCCGCCACGACGAGGGTCGCCACGGCCAGCGCCGCCGCCGTGGCGGCCGCCCTCGACCGTGCGCGTCGGGAGCGGAGCGCGGTCAGCGAGCGCAGCGAGGGCGAGCGGCCGACGAACAAGCGGGCGCAGGCACCCACCACGACGGACAGGAGCCGGGGCACCAGGACGGCCACCAGCCCGACCGCCCCGCCGATCCCCGCGCCGACGCCCAGCGACCGTGCGCCGTCGGCGAGCGTCCAGGCCAGGAGGGCTCCGGCGATCGCTCCGACGGCCAGCCCGACGAGCGGGGACACCCACCGGGGGAGACCGGCTTCGGACTCGTCGTCCGAGCGCGTCAGGGCGACGATCGGGGCCACCCGGGCGGCGTCGCGAGCGGGGAGGAGCGCCGTGAGCACGGTGACGCCGAGCCCCACGGCGAGCACGGCGAGGACCAGGTTCGGCGTGATGCTGGGGCCGGCCACGGGGATGGCCGTGCCCAGCGCGCCCAGCGCCCGCTCGATCCCCGCGCCGAACAGCAGGCCCAGCGGGACGCCCACCACGACCGCTGCCAGGCCGACGAGCGCGGCCTCCACGGCGGCCGCCACGCGGAGCTGGCGCGGCGAGGCGCCGACCAGCCGCAGGAGGGCGAACCCCTGGCGGCGCCGGGCGAACAGCAGGGCGTTCGAGTTGGCGACCGTGAAGGTGCTCACCACGATGGCGAGCGCGGCGAAGCCGATGAGCAGGTAGGTGATCAGGCTGAACGACTTGGCGAGCACGGTCTCCCGGTGGGCCTCGAACGTCCGGCCGTCGACCACCTCGGCCCCCGGCGGGAGGATGGTGCGGATCGTCGAGATCACGGCGTCCTCGTCGGCGCCGT
Organism: Actinomycetes bacterium; assembly: GCA_023437745.1. GTDB lineage: Bacteria > Actinomycetota > Acidimicrobiia > Acidimicrobiales > Microtrichaceae > JAEZFI01. The sequence continues at coordinate 11,980 of JAEZFI010000160.1, read as the reverse complement.
CGGCGAGCTGGATGCCGATCGAGTTGTCGTCGGTGCCGCGATCGAAGAGGCCGCGGGCCACGCCGGTCTCGAACAGGGCGAGCGAGGAGCCCTCCGGCAGCTCGTCCTCGCCGAGCGTGACGATGCCCGTGACGGTGAAGACCTCCGGGATGGTCTTGGTGGCGATGAGCACCGTCTGGCCCACCTCGATGCCGCCGGCCTGGGCGGTGTGGAGGTCGATGACCACCTCACCCGGCCCGGTCGGGGGCGCGCCATTCCCGACGAAGCGGTAGGGGTTCAACGCGTCGACGGCCGGCCAGTTCGCACCGGCAGGCCGCTCCGTGACGCCGAGCGGGACCAGCGGACGCCCGTTCCGGTCGACGATCACCGCGATGTCGTCGATCCTGGCGTCGACGGCCTCGACCCCGTCGACCTCCTCGAGGAAGAGGCGCAGCGAGTCGGGCACCAGCCGGCGGACCTGCTCCAGTGGCGAGTCCACGGCGATCGAGCCCTCGATCACGAGGTCGGCGCGCTCCGTGCCGGTGCCCGCCATCGCCGAGAGGCCTGCGCCGACCCGCCCCAGGAGCGACAGCGAGCCGGCGAGGTACCCGACGCCGAGCGCGACGACGACGACCGACCACGCGATGCGACGGCGCTCGCGGACCATCGTGGCGAGCGTCGCCCGGAACCCCCGCGTGCTGCTGCCCTCGTCCGTCGGGCGCGGTGGCACCGCACCGAACATCCGCTCGGTGCTGACGACCGGCTCGTCGATCTCGGGCTGCGGGCGTGGGATCGGCGGGGGCTGGGGACCGCGGTGCTGCCCGGGCAGCGGTGGCGGCTGCGGTCCGGGGTGCTGGCGAGGGATGGGCGGCGGCTGCGGCGGGAGCGGCGGCGGTACGAGCGAATCGGGGTGCGGCGCCCCGCGAGGCCGCAGCGCCCTCAGCCAGGTCTCGTCCGTCGTGGCCGGGACCAGCGACGGCCCGGTCGAGGGGGTGCCGGACGCCTCGCGCCCACCGTCCATCGAGCTCAACCGAGTCGGGGCGCGTGGACAGGGCCGATCACCCTGTCAGCCTACGGGAGCACCGCTGCGACGCCGGGGCAGGCCGAACCCGGGACCGGGGCCGGAGTGCGGTCCCGCTATGGTGAGCGAGCCGGCGACGTGGCCGAGTGGTTAGGCAGAGGCCTGCAAAGCCTTGCACAGGGGTTCGATTCCCCTCGTCGCCTCTCAACCGATGGCCGGCCCCGGTGCGCCGGGGCCGGCCATCGATCCCGCCCGAGGTCGCATGCAACCCGCACAGATCGAGCCACCGCCGCCGCTGCCGCCGCCTCCTCCCGAGGTCGCCGCGGAGCCGCGCCGGGCATGGCTGGGTGGCGATCCCCTGGGCGGCGTCACCCCGGCACCGACCTGGATCGAGCAGGCGCGCCGGCGCCTCGACCGCCGTGGCGTCGGGGGCCTCCTCGCCGCGGTGGGCGGTGTGGCCCTCGTCGGCGGCAGCTTCATGCCGTGGGTGACCGCGGACTTCCTGGCCCTCGGCGTGCGCGACGGCAGCGGATGGACGAACGTCGTCGGGAACGTCAGCTACGGACCCGGGATCACGGCGGTCGGTGTGGGGATCTGCTTCCTGGCCGTCGCCGGCCTGCTGCGGGCGGGTGGACGCTGGTTCCGGGTGGTCGCGGGCCTGCTCGCGTTCGCCGCGGTGGGTGGCGTCGCCGCGATCGTCGTCGACGTGACGACGCCCGGGGCAGGGGTCACGACGCAGCTGGGCTCGGGGGTGTGGACGATGGGCGTCGGGGCGGCGCTCGGCGTCGTCGGGTGGGCGCTCGGCGCGGGCGGTGCCCGGCCGGCGCCCGCGCCGCCCGGGCCTCGTGCGGGGGCCGCTTCGCGAACTGCTATCGTGCCTGGCTCCGGGGCCGTTGGCGCAGATGGCTAGCGCACCTGCATGACGCGCAGGGGGTCGGGGGTTCGAATCCCTCACGGCCCACCCCGAGAACACTGACGACGGCGCCCCGCACGGGCGCCGTCGTCGCGTTCGGGGCGTCAGCCGAACAGCTGGACCCGGCCCAGCGAGCCGTCCGCGTCGACGTCCACGATGATCGCGTGACCGGCGAACAGGTCGCCGTCGTCGAGGAAGACCTCGCAGCGGAAGTCGGCGTCGACCGTGATCGCGTCGAGCGAGAGGCGCAGGACGAACTCGCCCGGGTCGATCGGCTCGCCGTCCTGCCAGTCCTCGTTGTAGAGGGCGAGCAGGTCACCTGCGACGTGCGCCGCCAGCACCGGGTAGGCGTCGAGCACGGCCTCGATCCGCTCGGCGCAGCCGTCGACGAACGCTTCGGCGTCGGGCAGCTCGTGCGGCCGCTGGCTGGGGACGAAGTTCGTGAACGGATCGAGGTTCACCCTGCAGTCGCGATGGCGGCCCGCGAACCAGTGGTGCTCGTCGTCCCAGCGGAGCACACCGAGGCGGGGATGCTCCAACCGGTCGGGGGTCATCGCCGCCGGCGCCGGCGCGGTGACAGGCGTCGGCTGCGCAGCCCGTATCGGTGGCAGCTTCTTCCTGAACATCGGGCGAACCGTATCGGTGACCGTGGCGCCTGTCGCCTGGTCCGCCGACGCCGGGTTTGACGCGGTCGTCGACCGGGTAGCTCTACGCCGGCTGCCCTGACCGTCGGCGGAAGGTCAGGGATCGCACCGCCGTGAGCTCCCGCCTCCGCAGTGCAGGGACGGCGGAGGCGGACTCATCGCGCCGGCGTCGAGTTCCGCGTCGGTGTGCCAGCATCGTCGGGGCCACCTGGCAGAGAGGACACCGCTGTGGACACCCAGCACGAGGTCGTCGACGAGAAGGACCAGCACCGGTTCACGCTGACCGTGGACGGGACGGTGGCCGAGCTGGTCTACCGCGACGAGGGGGACCGGCTGGTGCTGATCCACACGGGGGTGCCCGACGAGCTCGGCGGTCGGGGCATCGCCGGGAGGCTCGTCCGCCACGCCGTCGAGACGGCGGCGTCACGAGGCCAGACCGTCGCGCCCTGGTGTCCCTACGCGAAGCACTGGCTCGAAGAGCACCCGGATGCCGCTGCCACGGTCGAGATCGACTGGACGCCGCCACCCTCGACCTGACGTACTCTGCTCATGTGCCCCGGGGGCGGGCACGGCGGGGAGGGCCAGATGTCCGATCGGGGGAGGCCCACGCGAGGGCGTGGCGTCGTCGGGGCCGTGATCGTCCTCACGGTCGTGGTGGTGTCGGTGTCGTGCACGAGTGCGCCGTCGTCGGTGGAGGCCGACGGGTCCGGTGGCCTCCCGGTCACCTACAACATCCTTCCCTGGCTCCGTGCCCTGGCCAGCGATCCGACGGCGTCGCCTCCGGGTGCGAACGACTTCGACTGCGTGCCGAGCGAGGCACATCCTCGGCCCGTGGTGCTGGTGCACGGGCTCATCGCCACCCGCGCCTACTGGCAGACGCTCTCGCCGCTGCTCAGGAACGAGGGGTACTGCGTCTTCGCGCTCACCTACGGAGCGATGCCAGGGCAGCCCTGGAACGGGGGGCTCCGCAACATCGAGGACAGCAGCGCCGAGCTCGCCGTGTTCGTCGACGAGGTCCTCGCTGCGACCGGCGCGAGCAAGGTCGACCTCGTCGGCCACTCCGAGGGCACCGTCATGCCTCAGCACTACCTGAAGTTCCGTGGCGGCGCGTCCAAGGTCGACAAGTACGTGGCGCTCGGACCGCTCTACCAGGGGACCACGTTCCACGGGTTCGTCGAGATCTACCGAACCCTGGAGCGGTGGTCGGGTCAGTTGGGGACGCCGCTGACGGCGACGCTCGACCAGCAGTGCGGTGCCTGCCGCCAGCTCATCGCGGGGTCGGCGTTCCTCGACGAGCTGTACGCCGACGGTGTGTACGCCGTGCCCGGGGTGACCTACACGACGATCATGTCGAGCCTCGACGAGCTGATCACCCCGTACACCGTGGGCATGCTCGACGCGCCCAACGCGACGAACATCGTGCTCCAGGACGGCTGCCAGGCGGACCAGGCCGAGCACGGCGCCGTGGCCTGGACGCCCCGTGCCGCCCGCTACGTGCTCAATGCCCTCGACCCGGCGCACGCCCAGCCGGCGCCCTGCGTGCCCACGATCTACGGCATCGGGGTGCTCTGAGCGACGCCCATCGAGACGAGACCGGAGGTTCGACGATGGAGACCGACGAGGAGCTCGAGACCGGGTACGGCCCCGGGACGCCGCCCGGGGACAACCTGTGCAACGACTACGCGCAGAGGTTGGGAGACGCATTCGGCGCGTTGGCGCGTGCACGGGGAGACGTCGTCCACGACGACGGGACGCTGATGTCGAGCGACCGAGGATCCGCCTCGCCGTTCGGGAACGTGGCGGTGATCCGCACGCCGCTCGACGACGAGGGTTGGCGCCGGGTGACGCAGCAGCTAGCCGACTTCTACCGTCCTGGTCCCGCAGGTGGCTACCTCGTCTTCTCGGCCTGGCCGACGCCGGACCTGACCGGCGCCGGGTTCGGAAGGGTGGGCCATCCGCCGTTGATGTGGCGGCCGCCGGCACCGATCGACTTCTCGGTGGCGAGCCCGCCCGGGCTCGAGATCCGGGAGGTCGTCGACGCGGACACCGCCCGCGACTGGGAGCAGGTGATGGTCGAGGGCTACCCCGAGCCGGAGCTGCAGCCGTTCCGTCCCGGCTGCCTGCTCCCCGTCGAGGCGCTGACGGCGCCGGGGTGGCGTCACTGGGTGGGCGCGCTCGACGGCGAGCCCGTCGCGACGTCGTCGGCGTACGTGTCGTCCACCCACGTCGACGTCGAGTTCATCGCGACCATGCCGGGCGCCCGGGGTCGTGGGGTGGGCCGGGCCATGACGGCCGTGGCAACGCACGCCGATCCCGGGCTGCCGGCGCTGTTGATCTCGAGCGATCTGGGGCGGCCGGTCTACGAAGGCCTGGGCTACCTGCCGCTCCTGCGGTTCAGCCTGTGGATCGGTCACCGCTGACCGTCGACGGTCGGGTCAGCGTGCGCCTCGCGCACGTCTCGCCGACAGTCGACAGAGCGTGCGCGTCAGGACAGCGGGGTGTTCTGGTAGTCCTGCGCGTCGCGGCAGGGCTGGCCTCGCAGTGACGGGCACGGGGGGAGCGAGGCCGGGTAGCCCTTGACCTGCGGGAGCAGGGGCAGGGCCACGGACGACGGGTGCTCGGCGTCGTGGGCGACGCTGAAGGTCGTGCCCTTCGGCTGGTCCGCGAGGATCCAGGCCCAGCGGGGCCGGTCGCCGCCGGGCGTGTGGACCGACAGGCGCAGGCTCGAGCCCTTCCGCACGATGTGGGCGAACGGGAAGATCTCGATGCGGACCTTCGTCCACTCGCCGGGGACGAGCGGCTTCGAGTCCTTCTCGTAGCCCGACGGGTTCGGATCGAGCTCGGTCGCGTCGGCGGCGAGCCCCCGGCGGTCGGCCCTCAGCCAACCGGCGCTCACGTAGGTCTCCTTGCCGTCGGGCCGGATCTCGCTGAGGGTCACCTGCAGGTCGGCCTGCTTGCTGGTGGAGCGGATCCACAGGTCGGCCGAGCCGGTGCCGCCGTACACGTGATCGGCGGTCATCGGCAACGTCTGGAACACAGCCGCCGTGCCGGGCTCGTCCTGGTCCCACTGGTAGTCGGGGAGCGCCAGGAAGGCGTCGCCGACTGCGTCGCCCTGCAGCGTCACCTTCTTCGCCCGCTCGGGGTCGAAGCGGAACTGCGCCCCGCCGCCGTCAGCCGCCGGCTCGGCGGTGCCGAGTGCGCCGTCCGGACCGAAGTACCAGCGGTCGACCGTCGTGCCGTCATAGGGCCATGTGGTGAAGCGCTGCTCGAAGCGTCCCACGGGTGCGCCGGGCTGGGCGCCGGCGCCGTTCTCGAAGATGATGCGGATCGGCGGTTCGGCCTCGTACGCCGCCTTCACCTGTTCGAAGGGCGCCGTCGTGCTCCAGCGGTCACGTGGGAAGTCCAGCGTGACCCCGAAGATCTCCTGCATGAGGATCGGCGCGAAGGACTTGACGCTCGCCGGCACGCCCGTGACGTCCCCGGCCACGTAGATGTCGAGGAACGCCTTCCACTCGGTGAGGACCTGGGGTGCGAACCCGTCGGCGTGCGCACCGTTCATCCCGGTGAACCGCACGACGGGAGCGTTGGTGAAGCGGTCGAACAGCCGGGCGAAGCGTCCACCGGTCTGCTCGTCCTGCCACGACCCGGCGAGGAAGACCGGGACGTCGATCTGGGCGGCGAAGCGGCTGGGATCGAGGGGACCGGCGACCTCGTCCGTGTAGTAGGGGTTCGCCTTGGCCTTCTCCGTCGCGTCCACGTTCTGGAGGCGGAGGAGCTGGTTGTCGGCGCAGACGTCGTCGTTGCGCTCCTCGACGACGGTGCGGGTCCAGCTCTGGCCGTACGGCGCGGCGGCGCTGAGGACCTCGTCGGCCCAGGTCAGGGCGAAGCCCTCGTTGTAGATCCCGCCCGGGGCGAGGACGCCGCGTGCGGTGTCGTCGTACACCGACAGCGGCGTGATCGCCGCGAGGCTGGGCGGGCGGGTGGACGCCACGAACAGCTGGGCGATGCCCGGGTAGCTCAGGCCGACCATCCCGACCTTGTGGTTGAGGACCCAGGGCTGCGCGGCGACCGTCTCGATCACGTCGTAGCCGTCGGTCAGCTGCAGGGGCTCGAAGAAGTCGTAGGCGCCGCCCGAGCAGCCGGTGCCACGGACGTTCACCGCCACGACCGCGTAGCCCATGGCCGCGGCGAGGATCGAGCCGGGCTGATCGGGTGTGCGGCACGCGATCGCCACGATCCCGCACAGGTCCTTGGGGTCGAGGCCGAGGTTGGCTGCGATGTCGTCGGCGATGGAGCTCAGCGGGTTCGAGGGGCTGTAGCCCGAGTACTCGACGACCGTCGGGTAGGGGCCGTCCTCCGGCGGACCGGGCAGGTAGACCGCAGCGGACAGCGTCGTGCCGTCACGGGTGGTGATGTAGCCGTAGTCGGTCGGGAGCTCCTGGGAGTCGTAGAAGTCCTGGTCGGGCAGCGACCCCCGGAGCGACATCACGGTCACCGGCTCGGACGCGGCTGCATCGGCGCCGACGGTCTGGACCCGGTACCCCTCACCCTCGGGCACCTCGCGGAAGATCGCGGAGCCCAGCTCGTCGCTGGTGGCTCGGGCGGCCTCGCGGCCGTCGGGCCCGACCAGCACGAGCCGGACGTCCTTCTCGGCGCCCGTCACGCTGACCTGGTTGATGCTGCCGCGCACGTGGAAGGTCGCCAGCTCCTCCGCGATCCGTACGAGGCGACCGGTGGTGCCGACCTCCTTGGTGCACGCCGTGCCCAGCACGGCTCCCACCACCACCATCGCCAACAGCCGCGGCGCAAGGCCCATCCGACGTGTGCTCGCGCGTCCCACCCTGAGCTCCCCTGATCCGCCGGTCGCACACCGGCTGACGCAATCTAGTTCGACGGTCCTGGCGCCCCGCGCCCTCCCTCGGTGGGGTCCCCGGTGCTCTCGCCGTCGCCGACGGCGAACCGCCTCGCGTGTGAAGATGCCGCCATGACCCAGGACCCAGACTCCCCGGAGTTCGCGTACGACGAGCTCTCGATGTTCGGTGAGAACTGCGCGGAGTACGGGCTGGCGCTGCCGGCGCAGGTGCCCGTCCGGCGGGAGGCGCTCGGGCCGGACGGTGCCGTGTCAGCCCTGCGCTGGGGGACCGGGACGCCGCGGATGGTCCTCCTGCACGGGGGCGCGCAGAACTCGCACACCTGGGACACCGTCCTCCTGGCGCTCGGGTGCCCGCCCGCCCTGTGCGTCGACCTGCCCGGGCACGGGCACAGCGCCCACCGTGAGGACGGTCGCTACGACCCCCGCACCAATGCCGCCACCGTCACGGCCGCCCTCGAGACGGTGGTCGACGACGCAGTGCTGCTCGTGGGCATGTCCCTCGGTGGCCTCACGGCGAACTCGCTGGCTGCGGCACGCCCCGACCTCGTCCGCCGGATGGTGGTGGTCGACGTGACCCCTGGCGTCGACCGTGACAAGGCCAAGGACATCCACGACTTCATCGCCGGTCCGCAGTCGTTCCCGACCTTCGCCGACATCTTCGAGCGGACGACCATGTTCAACCCGACGCGGAGCCCGGCCTCGCTCCGGCGGGGGATCCTGCACAACGCCCACCGGATGCCCGATGGCTCATGGGAGTGGAACTACGACCGCACCCACCTCGCCGAGGACATGCCGTCGATGGCCGAGCTGTGGGCCGACGTCGGAGCGACGCAGTGCCCCTACGTGTTGGCCCGCGGGACGGCGAGCCCCGTCGTCGGCGACGAGGACGTGGCCGAGCTGCTTCGCCGACGCCCCGACGCGGTGGTCGTGCCGTTCGAGGGCGCCGGCCACTCGATCCAGGGCGACCAGCCCCTCGAGCTGGCGGCCCTCCTCGAGGCCCAGCTGGCCCAGACGGTCTGACCGCTGCGTCACCCCGCCGTTTCGGGTCGACTGAACCGCGCCCGGCGCGGTGCAATCGACCCGGAACAGCGAGGTGTGCGGGTCAGGGCGTCGCCACGGGCGCGACGGTCACCGGGATCGCGTTGAGTCGCCCGTTGCCGGACAGGGGATCGAACACCGACGCGTCGGTGAGGACGTTGGTGTTGACCCCGGCGTGGCGGCGGGCGACGTCGAGCCGGATGCCGTCGCCCTCATGGCCCCACCCATGAGGGAGGCTCACCGCCCCCGGCGCGACCTCGTCGGTGACCTCCACGGGCGCCACGAGCTTGCCGGCGTCGCTCGTGACCTCGGCGTGCGCGCCGTCGACGAGGCGGAGGCGCTCGGCGTCGCTGGGATGCACCTGGAGGGTGCAGCGGGGCTTGCCCTTCACGAGCACCTCGAGGTTGTGCATCCACGAGTTGTTCGACCGGAGGTGGCGCCGCCCCACGAGGAGGAGCGAGTCATCCGGTGGCTCGGCGAGCACGGCCCTGAGACGGTCGAGGTCGGACACCAGCGGTGCGGGCAACAGGTCCACCATGGCGTCGGTGGTCCGCAAGATGTTGTGGAGGTTGGGCTCGAGCGGCCCGAGGTCGATGCCGTGCGGGTGGGCCTCGAGCTGCTCGATGTCGAGCTGGTACGGGCCGGTGCGGACCATCACGTCGATGATCCGCTCATAGGGCGGGCGTCCGACGGTCGGGGCGACCAGCTCGTCGGGGTCGAGCCCGTGGGCGGGTCCACCCTCCAGCCCGACGGCGGCCTTCGCGACCGTGCTCAGCACGAGGTCGTGGACGATCTGCGGGTCGGCCTCGGGACCGGCGCCCGACGCGATCAGCGCCAGCTTCGCGAACACGTCACCCTCGTCGGGCTGGTCCGTGGAGAGGATCGGGGGCGAGTAGTTCACGACGTTGCGGACGCTCAGCCCGTAGAACGCGAAGTCGAAGTGAGGCTTCTCGAGCGGTGACGGCGCCGGGAGCACCACGTCGGCGTGGCGCGTCGTCTCGTTCAGGTAGATGTCGACGCTGACCATGAACTCGAGCGAGTCGAACGCCTCATCGAGGCGCTCCGAGTCCTGGCAGCTCCGCACCGGGTTGCCGCCGGCCGTGATCATCGCCCGGATGCGCCCCGGCCCTGGGGTGAGGATCTCGTCCGCGAGTACCGCCGTCGGGAGCTCGCCCCGCACTTCTGGCACTCCCGCCACGCGGGACGACCACCGGCCCATCCGGAAGCCCCGGCCGCCGGAGGTGCCGGTGGGCGGCCGCCCGTGCGCCGGGAGGGGGAACATGGCGCCGCCGGGTCGGTCGAGGTGCCCGCACAGCGCGGTCACCACGTCGGCGAGCCACGCGGCGAGGGTGCCGTGGGCGGTGGTGTGGGTGCCGATGCGGCCGTACACGACGGCCGTGGGTGCGGCGCGCAGCTCGGCGGCGATCCTCCGGGTGGTCGCGGCGTCGATGCGACAGTGGTCGGCCACGGCCTCGGGGGAGAAGTCGGCGAACACCGTGTCGAGCCCCTCCGCGTGGCAGCGGTCTGCCGCCTCGCCCAGGTCGGCGCCGTCCTCGACCAGTACGTGCGCGATCGCGGCGAGCCACAACGCGTCCGACCCGGGTCGGATCGCGAGGTGCTCGTCAGCGGCGGCCGCGGATTTCGTCCGACGAGGATCGACCACGACGACCTTTCCGCCGCGCTCGCGGATCGCCGCCATCCGGCCCGGGAAGTCGGGTGCGGTGCAGAGGCTGCCGTTGGACTCGTGGGGGTTCGCGCCGAGCATCAGCAGGTAGTCGGTGCGGTCGAGGTCGGGGATCGGGAGCGCACCGGGGTTGCCGAACATGAGTCCGGACGAGACGTGCTTCGGCATCTGGTCGACCGTCGAGGCGCTGAAGAGGTTCTTGGTGCCGAACGACTGGATCAGCGGTCGGGCGTACAGCGCACCCGCCACCGTGTGGGCCGTCGGGTTGCCGAGGTAGATGCCCACGGCGTCCCGGTCGCCGTCGGCCCAGATGCGCGACAGCCCCTCGTCCACGGCGGCCCACGCCTCCTCCCACGTGGCCTCGGCGAGCACACCGTCACGGCGGACGAGCGGGGTGCGGAGCCGATCCGGGTCCTCGTGGAGCTGCTTGAGGGTCGAGCCCTTCGGGCAGATGAAGCCCTTGGAGAACACGTCGTCACGGTCGCCGCGGATGCGTTGGACCGTGTCGCCGAGCATCGTGATCTCGAGGCCGCACGTCGCCTCGCACAGCGGGCAGGTGCGGTGGTGGACCGTCGGTTCGGCGTCCGTCGTGGTCATCTCGTCCCCCTTGGTCGGGCCCGGACGGGCCGTCACCTCGGCAATCCCAGCATCCTCTCACCGATGATGTTGCGAAGGATCTGCGTCGTGCCGCCCATGATCGTGTAGCCTGGGGCGTAGCAGATGTTGCGGGCCACCCTGCCGGCCGTCATCGCGGCGGGACCGGCGACCGACACGCAGAACTCGGCGACCTGCTGCTCGAACTCGGTGCACCAGGTCTTGGTCAGCGCGGACCACGCCGTGGGTGCCTGGCCCAGCACCTCCCGGAGGACCATCAGCCGCCCGATGCGGTAGCCGGCCTCGAGCTCGGCGAAGCGCTGGCGCAGGATCGGGTCGTGCTCGAGGAGTCCCCGCTGCTGGGCGTCCTCGACGGCGTCGAGGTAGGTGCGCCGGTTCGAGACGAGACGGTCGATGCCGCCTCGCTCGTGCTCCATCTGCCGCATGATCTGCTTGAAGGCGCCGTTCTCGGTGCCCACGAGCAGGTCGGCGGGCACCTCGACGTCGGTGAAGTGGACCTCGCAGAAGTGCTGGTCGTCGGTCATGTCGCGGATGGGCCGGACCTCGACGCCGGGGGAGTGCAGGTCGACGATGAACTCCGAGAGCCCGGCGTGCGGCTTCGCCGTCGGGTCCGTGCGGGCGATCAGGTAGCACCAGTCGGACTGGGCGGCGCCGGAGGTCCAGACCTTCTGGCCGTTGACGATCCATGTGTTCCCGCGGCGCTCCGCCCGGGTCCGCAGCGACGCGACGTCGCTCCCGGCGTCGGGCTCGCTCATGCCGACGCACCAGGCGCCGTCGCCGGCGATCAGGTCGGGGAGGAAGCGGGCACGCTGCTCGTCGGTGCCGAACTGGAGGAGGGTCGGGCCGATCTGGCGGTCGCCGAACCACGCCGACGCGAGGGGAGCGCCCTCGCTGATGAGGGCTTCGACGACCACGAACCGCTCGAGCGCGGTGCGGCCGCCGCCGCCCCACTCGGTGGGCCAGCACATGCCGAGCCAGCCGCGCGAGGCCAGCTCGCGGGGGAAGTCGCGCGAGGTCCCGCGCAGCCACGAGTCCTCCTTGACGGCGAGGTCGGCCGCCGCCTTCCGCCCCACCTCGTGCGCCTCCGCCGAGAGGGCCTCGAGCTCGGGCGACAGCGTGAACTCCATGGCCCGAGGATACGCCCGCGGCCGCGCGATCCCCGTCGTGCCACCTTGCCGTTCTGTCGCGTGGGGCGTGACGCCCGCGTCACGCC
>JAEZFI010000001.1 GCA_023437745.1 Actinomycetes bacterium | reverse complement strand
GCGCGTCTCACGACACAGAACGGGTCATGGGTGGGTGATCTCGCGGCGCCAGGACCACCAGCCGGCTCCCACGAGCGCGGCCACCCACGTCGCGTGCAGCAGCGCGGTGGCCGTCCCCGGGCGGCGGAGGTCCGGCAGCAGCGGGCGGACGGCCCTGACCACCGGGTCGATCGTGGCGTCGAAGTCGACGATCAGCGTGTGCCGTCCGGTGAGCACGCCGACGACGAGCGCGAGGTGGGCGAGCACCCCCAGCGCCCCGAGCGCGAGCAGCACCCTGCGGACGCCTCGCCCGGCGCGGTCCGCCCACCAGGCGACGACCAGCACGGCGGCCGGGAGCACGACCACGACCTGCCGGCCCGGCCACCACCAGCCGTGCATCGTGAGCGCCAGGAACGTGGCCGTTGCCCACCCCGCCGCGAGGACGGTGAGGGTCACCACGGAGCCCGGCGGCCGACGGCGGATCCATGCGGCGAGCGCCGGCACGAGGGCGACCGCCGCCGGCTGCCACGGGATCAGCCCGAAGTGGCGGTCCACCAGGAGGCCGGTGACCCGTCGCGCCCGCCCGAGGTGGTCGGGGTCGCCCATGACCGTCAGCTCGCCCCCGGTGAAGTGTGAGCCCGACGCGTACGCCGTCCAGCCGCCGTACCAGGACCGGTGGGCCAGGAGGAAGAGGGCGGCGCCGACGCCCCACGCGCCGACGAGCGCCGCCGCGCCCCACCGGCTGCGTCCGCCCCGGAGGCACCGCACCACCGCTGCCACGGCCAGCACCGCGGCGACCGGCGCGTACTTCACCGACAACCAGGGCAGCGCGAGGACGCACACACCTGCCAGCGCCGTCGACCGCCGGCTCACCGGTCCCGTCACCGCCCAGAGGCCGACCGCCACGCACAGCGCCCCCGCGATCTCCGGGTACACCTGCGTGCCGTAGATCGACAGGGGCGGGCTGGCGCCGGCGATCCCCGCGGTCCATGCCGCCACGCCGATCGAGACGCCCCAGCGGCGCACCGCGACGGCGGCGGTCACCACGGCGACCGCCGCGGCCATCGCCGCCAGCACGAGCTTCGCCAGCACCCAGCCGCCCAGCGCCATCGCCGGCGCGAGCACGGCCGGGAGGAGGGGATCGTGGGGCTCGACCTGCCTCCCGCCGGAGCCGATCTCCGCCTGGATGAGCGGTGGCGTCTCGCTGAAGGGGAGGTAGCGGACCTCGCGACGCTCGTCGGCCACGTCGAGGTCGTGGTCCTCGGCGAGCGACAGCGCGGTGAGCAGGTAGTGCGGCTCGTCGCCGGTGGTCCTCGCTCCGTAGGACGCTCGCATCGGCACGCCGACGGCGACCACGACGAACACGATCACCGCCAGGATGCCGAGCGCCCGTCGCAGCGGGTCCCGCGCCGGGGCGGGGATGGGTTCGGCCACGGTCAGCGCATCACGTCGATGCGGCGGATCACGAGGCGCCAGGTGAGCAGCCCCGACAGCGCGATGAGCACCACCGCCGCCTCGCCCGCCTCGGCGAGGAACACGTCCTCGGTGCTCGACCAGATCCGGGTGGCCAGGGTCTCGAAGCCGATCGGCGCCAGCAGGAGCGTGGCGGGGAGCTCCTTGAGCGTGGCGAGGAGGACGAGCCCTGCCGCGGCGGCGAAGCCGGGAGCCAGGAGCGGCAGCTCGACCGCCCACCAGCGGCGGAGGCGGGGAGCCCCCAGGAGGCGGGCGGCGTCGGAGACCCGGGCCGGCAGCGACGCGACCGTCACCGTCATCGTCCGCAGCGCCTGACCGCCGAAGTGCGCGGCGTACGCCACGATCAGCGGCACGTAGGTGAGGTAGAGCGGGGTCCGCAGGAACACGGTGACGAGCGACAGGGCGATGACCAGGCCGGGCAGGGCGAACCCGGCGGTGACCACGGAGCCGAGCCAGCCCGCCAGCCGGGAGCGCTCCCGTCCCGACAACCAGGCCAGGGGGAACACCACGACGATCGTCACGACCGCTGCCACGATGCTCACCCACGCGGAGTTGCCGAGCGGCACCCAGAGGCTGCCGGCCTGCGATCGCAGCGCACCGGGCGTGGCGCCGCGCACCGCCCACCATGCGAGCACCACGACCGGCGCCACCAGGGTGAACGCGACGACGCCCCACCCGAACGCGCTGGCCAGCGGGCGCCAGCGACGCAGGCGGATCACCGACGCCGGGCGCCCCGTCCACGGCGCGGCGGTGCCCTGTCGGCGGGCGACGGCGCGCTCGGCGATCGTGACCGCCAGGGCGACGACGGCGAGGAGGAGCCCGAACGTCGCCGACGCCTCCGGGTGCAGCAACCGTGACGCGTAGATCTGGCGGGTCAGGGTGTCGTAGCGGGCGATCTGCACGGCGCCGAAGTCGCTCGCCACGTAGAGGAACACGAGCATCGAACCGGCGGTCATCGAGCTGGTGATCTGGGGGAGCACGATGCGGCGGAACGCCGCCCACCGTGTGAGGCCCATCATCGCGGCGCTCTCCTCGAGCGACGGCGGAAGGCTGCCCAGGCGTGCGGCCACCGGCAGGTAGACGTACGGGTAGGAGAGCGCGCACAGGACCACGAAGGCACCGGCGAAGCCCCGGACCTCGGGGAGCGTCCCCACCCCCAGGGGTGACAGCAGCTCGTCGAGCACGCCGCCCCGCGCGAACGCGGCGACCAGCGCAGCCGCGCCGGCGAAGGACGGGATGACGAGGGGCAGCGCCGCCAGCACCCGAAGGATCCGCCGGCCGGGGACGTCGCAGCGCATCGTGATCCACGCCATGGCGGTGCCGACCACTGCGCACGCCGCCGTCACGGCGACGGCCAGCTGCAACGTGCGCCACAGCGGCGCCCACGCGCCGTCCGCCCCGAGCACCTCCGGGGCGTCGCCGGCCTTGGTGAGGAGGTGGAGGAAGGGGACGGCGAACGCGGCCGTCGTGACGACGGCCAGCAGACGCAGACCCAGGCCGGCCCGGGTCAGCGGAGCGCGCTCAGCCGGCGGAGAGCCCGCTGGCATCGATCAGCCGCTTCGTGCCCTCGAGCTCGACGCCGAGCCGCGAGAGGTCCTCCTCGGGCGCCTCGATCTGGTCGAGCGGCGGCAGCGTCTCGTCGGCGGCGACGCCCTTGGCCAGCGGGTACTCCTCGGTCTCGTCGGCGAAGTACTGCTGCGTCGACTTCGACAGGAGGAACTCCAGGAACTTCTCGGCGTCGGCCCGGCGGTCACCGGCCGTGTCGAGGATGGCGGCGCCGGCGACCAGGATCAGGCTGCCGAGGTCCTTGTTCGGGAAGAAGTGGTTCGCCGTCGGCATCGACGGGTCCTCGGCCTTGGCCCGGACGTTGTAGTAGTGGTTCACGAGGCCGACCTGGACCTCACCCCGCCGCACCGCGTCGACGATCTCCCGGTTGTTGGAGTAGGTCCGGGCCTTGTTGACGACGAGTCCCTCGAGCCACGTCGACGCCCGCTCGTCCCCCTCCTTGTCGCGCATGGCGGAGACGAAGTCCTGGAACG
The DNA here is from genome assembly GCA_023437745.1 of Actinomycetes bacterium. Classification (GTDB taxonomy): domain Bacteria; phylum Actinomycetota; class Acidimicrobiia; order Acidimicrobiales; family Microtrichaceae; genus JAEZFI01. Next base: position 6,825 of record JAEZFI010000001.1, on the reverse strand, counting down.
ACGCGTTCGACGGTGCCACGCCGATCAGCCCGGACCACCGGGGGTCGGTCAGGTCGAAGACCGAGGCCGGCAGCTCGGACTCGTCCAGCTCGTCGGTGTTGTAGACGAGGACCCGCACCCGGCCGGACGTGCCGACCCACGTGCCCTCGGCGCTGCGGAAGCGGCCGTCGACGAGGTCGAGGATCCCGTCGGGGAGGTCGGTGAGCCGGTTGTCCGCCGCCAGGTAGCCCAGGGCTCCGGCCGACTGGGAGAAGAACACGTCGGCCGGCGACGCGTCGCCCTCGGTGTCGATGAGCAGCGCGAGGTCGGTGGAGTCGCCGTACCGCACGTCGATCTTGATGCCGGTCTCCTCGGAGAACTGCTGGAGCAGCGGCCCGACGAGGTCGGAGGTGCGCCCGGAGTAGATCGTCAGGCGCTCCTCGTCACCACCGCAGGCGGGCAGGAGAACGGCCGCGCAGAGCACGGCCAGCAGGGCGAGCGATCGTCGGGGGGTTCGGCGGGGAGGGCGAGCCATGTAGCGGACGCTACCGTTGCCAGTCGTCATCGGTAAAGGTCGCCTAACACCGAGCACCGGCGCTGTGGCACGATGCTCTCGTGCTCACCTCACGTCTCCGGCGGCGCCCCGCGCTCCTGTGGACCCTTGGCCTCGGCGCCCTCGTGGTGGCGGTGGTCGTCATCGCCCGCAGCGTCGAGGTCGGCCACCTCCGGGCGGCGTGGGACGGTGCGCTGGACGACCCGGTCGGGCTGGCTGCGGTCGGGCTGGGGCTGTTCGCCGCCTTCGCCGTTCGCGCCTGGCTCTGGCACCGGACGGTGCCGTCGCTGAGCACCGGGCACGCGCTGGCCGCGATCGGGCTGTCCTTCGGCGCCAACCACCTGCTGCCCTTCCGGCTGGGCGAGGGGGCCAGGCCGCTCAGCGTCAGCCGGCGCGCCGGCGTGCCGGTGGACGTGGCGCTCGCCTCGACGCTGACCCTGCGAGCGGCGGACCTGCTGTCGATGGTCGTCATCGGCCTGGTGATCGGCCCCGGGATCTTCGTCGGCCTCGTGGGTGCGTGGGGATGGTTCGTGGTGGCCGGCATGGTGGCCGCCGTGCTCACCGGCGTGGTGTGGCTGGCCCGCATCCGCTCGACCCGCGAGGTCGAGCTCCGCCTGCCGGGTCCCGCAGTGGCCGTGGGGTCGCTGCTGGCGTGGTGCCTCGAGGCCGTCGTGGTGTGGAAGGTTGCGACGTGGGCCGGGGTCGAGCTCGGGTACACCGAGGCGCTCCTCGTCACCGTCGCCGCCGTGAGCGCCCAGATCGTGGCGGTGGCGCCCGGCGGCATCGGCACCTACGAGGCCGCGGCCACCGCGGCGCTCGTCGCCACCGGCGTGTCGCCCGGACCGGCGCTCGCGGTGGCGGTCGCCGCGCACGCGGTCAAGACCGCCTGGTCGCTGGTCGGGATGCTCCCCGCGGCCTGCTGGCCGGCGCCCTCGCTGCTCGGCCCGCTCCGGGTGCCGTCGGCCATCCCCGCCCGGCAACCAGCGCCGGTGGGTGACGGGCCGGTCGTGCTCGTCCTCCCGGCGCGCAACGAGGCCGGGCGTGTGGGCGGGGTGATCGAGCGCCTGCCGTCGGAGGTGGCCGGCCGCCCGACTCGGTGCATCGTGGTCGACGACGGGTCGAGCGACTCGACGATCCTCGAGGCGCGGGCGTCCGGGGCCGAGGTGGTGCGGCACGGCTCCGGTCGGGGGCTGGGTGCTGCCGTCCGCACGGGGCTGGCGGTCGCCGTCGAGCGCGGCGCCGCGGTCGTCGCCTTCTGTGACGCCGACGGCGAGTACGACCCCGCAGAGCTCGAAGCGGTGGTGAGGCCGATCCTCGACGGCGCAGCCGACTACGTCGTCGGGTCGCGCTTCGCCGGCCGCATCGACCGGATGCTTCCGCAACGCCGGATCGGCAACGTGGTGCTGACCCGTTGGGTGCGTTGGATGTGCCGCCTGCCCGTGACCGACGGGCAGAGCGGGTTCCGGGCGCTGTCGGCGCGAGCGGCGGCGGAGGCCCGGATCGCCCACGACTACAACTACGCGCAGGTCCTCACCGTCGAGCTGGTCCAGCGAGGCTTCACCTACGCCGAGGTGCCCATCCACTACCGCTTCCGCGACGGGGGCCGATCGTTCGTGAAGCTGGGTCGGTACCTCCGCCAGGTCGTGCCCGCGACGCTCGCGCTGCTCGGATCGGGTGCGGTCGTGGACGTGACGGCCTCCGGCCCGCTCGGCACGAGGGGTGATCCGGTGGAGTCGAGCGCAGCCCTGGGAGCCGAGTGACCTCCGCTCCTACGCTCCTGCGGTGACCCGCACCTCCCGACGCACGACACCCGATTTCGAGCACCGGCGCACCGTCCTCGTCACCGGCGCCGGCGGTGGCCTCGGGGGTGCGACGGCGCGCCACCTCAAGGACCGCGGGTGGATCGTCGTCGCCGCCGACCTGCCCGGTCCTGGCCTCGAGGCGATCGGCGCCCATCCCCACGTGGTGCCGGTGGCGCTGGACGTCGCCGACGAGGACTCCGTCCAGGAGGCAGCCGGGGCGATCGCCGGCCTCGGCGGCCTCGACGCCGTCGTCAACTTCGCGGGCATCCTCGAGATCGGCTCGGTGGCCGAGCTGCCGGTCGAGACCGTCCGGCGGGTCCTCGACGTCAACGTCCTCGGCACCTACCGGGTGAACCGGGCGGTGGTGCCGATGATCGTGGACCGTCGGGGTCGCGTGGTGAACATCAGCTCGGAGACGGGCTGGCAGTCGGGTGGACCGTTCAACGGTGCCTACGCGATGAGCAAGCACGCCATCGAGGCATACTCCGACTCCCTGCGTCGTGAGCTCGCCCTGCTCGGGGTGCGCGTGGTGAAGGTGCAGCCCGGCCCGTTCCGCACCGCCATGACCGCCTCGGTGGGCGATCGGTTCGACGCGGCCGCCGCCGGGTCCGAGCGGTTCGGGCCGGTGATCCGAGGTGTCGGCGCGCTGGCCGCCAAGGAGGAGGACTCGGCGTCCGAGCCGGCGCTGCTCGCCGAGGTGGTCCATCGAGCCCTCACCGTGGCGCGACCCCGGGCGGCGTACTCGGTGAAGCCCGGGCCGTCGCGCGTGGCGCTCGAGTGGCTGCCCACCCGGGTGGCCGATGGTCTGCTCGGCCTGGTCCTCCGCCGCGTGGGCCGCTGACGGCGGCGGGACGTCAGGCGAGGAGGGCTTCGCCGAGGTGGCCCTCGCCCTCGGTGACGCCGGGGAGGACGAAGAAGAAGCCGCCGCCCTGCGGTTCCAGGTACTCCTCGAGCGGCTCGCCCGCGAGGCGCTCGATGATCGGGGTGAACTGCCGCTCGATGGAGCGCTGGTAGCTGACGAAGTTGAGGCCCTGGTCGAGCTGCCCGTCGCCGTCGAACCCCCGGGAGTAGGAGAAGCCCTTGCGGAGGATCTTCTGGTCCTCGGTGCCGGGCAGCCGGGGGTTGGCGAGGCGGATGTGGCTGTCGAGCGGGGTGATGGCGCCGTCGGGGTCGGCGGCGAAGTCCGGCTCGTCGGTCTCCGCGGTCCCGTCGAGCGGTGCACCCGTGGCCTTGGAGCGACCGATGAGCGCCTCCTGCTCGAGCAGGCGCACCCGGTCCCAGAACTCCACGAACATCCGCGTGGTGCGAACCACCTGGTAGGTGCCGCCCGCAGCCCAGGCGGGCTCGTCGTCGTCCTCGGCGACCCACACGTAGCGGTCCATCGCGGCGGGGTCGTCGGTGCGGAGGTTCGCCGTGCCGTCGACGAAGCCCATGAGGTTGCGCACGCCGGCCTCCCCCTCCTCGGCCTCGGTGCGCCGGTTGTAGCCCGACAGCATCCAGTGGAGGGCGAGCGTGCTGCGGGTCCGCCGCATGATCTGGCGGAGGGCGAAGATGTTGAGGTCCTCGTGCGTGCTCGAGATCGTCAGCAGCAGGTCACCGTGGGTGCGGGCGGGGTCCAGGCGGTCGTTGGCGAGGAAGCCCATGCGCTCCAGCTCGCGTGGCCGGCGGTCGGCGAGGCCGTAGCGGTCGTCGAACAGCGACGCGCCGACGGAGACGACGACGGAGAGGTGCGCCGGCGGGGCCGGGTTCCCGACCGTGCCGGTGTGCACGGGCGGTAACGACGGGTCCTTCTCGGGGTAGGGCGTGCCCGTCATCAGCCGTTCGGCCTCGTCGGAGATCGCGGCGAAGGTCTCCCGCAGCTGGTCCCGGTCGCGTGCGGTCAGGACGAACGCCGCCTGCAGTCCGGCCCCTCCGGTGGGATCGGTCACACCGATCTGGTGCCGGCCGCGGAAGGCGAGGTACCGGGTCGCGCGGTGGAGGTCCACCGGCCCCTCGCTGGCACCCGCGTCGAGCATGTCGGCGCTGCACCCCGTCGCTGCGACGGTGGCGGCCCCGGCGCCCGTGGCGACCGCGGCACCGAGGAACCCTCGACGCGAGACCCGCCCGCGATCTGAGCTCCTCGTGGTCACGACAAGCCGATGGTCCCGGCCACGTTGGAGAGCTGCTCGGAGAGGTCGGCGAGCTGCGTCTTCATCGTGGTGGTGTCCTCGGGGGTCAGCGCCGAGAAGAGCTGCCAGCCCTCGCCGTCGCGGTACGTCTCGAGCGAGGCCTCGATGGCGTCGAACGCCTCGTCGATCGAGCCCGCGGCGTCGGCGTCCTTCTCGGCCAGCGCCGGGCGGAGGGTCTCGTAGGCGGCTCGGGAGCCTTCGACGTTGGCGGCGAAGTCCCACAGGTCCGTGTGCGAGTAGCGGTCCTCCTCGCCGGTGATCTTGCCGCCCGAGACCTCCTCGATGAGCTCGGCCGCGCCGGTGGCGATGACGACCGGCGGGATCTCGAGCGTCGCGAGCTCGGTCTGGAGGGTGGCGAGGTCGGTGTCGAGTTGGTCGGCGAAGGGCACCGCCGCCGCCACGTCACCGGCGGAGAAGAGGAGGTGCTCGATGCGGTGCCAGCCGGTGAACGCCGGGTCGGCCTCGTCCTCGAAGTCGTCGACGCGGGCATCGACCTTGCCGTCGATCTCCTCGACGAGCCCGGCGATCGGCTCGATCCGCTCCCAGGCCTGCCGTGACGGGGCGTATGCGGCCTTGGCGCCTTCGAGGTCGCCCGCCCGGACGGCGTCGGTGAGCACCTTGGCCTCCGTGACGATCAGGTCGCCCTGCTGGCGGACGTACTGCGTGTACTGGGCGACCGCCTCGGCGACGAGTGGGTTGTCCATCCCGGAGCCCTTCACGTCGTCGGTGGAGATGCCGGTGCCGGAGCCGCTGCCCGACCCGCTGGCCGAGCCGGAGCCCGACGCGCTGTCCGAGGAGCCGGTCTCGCGGACGTCGGCGCCGTCGTCGTTCCCGCAGGAGGCGACACCGGCGCCGAGCGCGAGGACGAGGCTGAGGCTGACGGCGAGTCGAGCGTGGCGCGTGTTCATGCCCGCGTGTTTAGCGGGCCTAACACCCGGCATCAAGCACGGGCGACACGGGTCGGTCGGGGGGACCGATCAGTCGGCCACGACGTGCGCGTCGAAGCCGGCGCGTCGCTCCGCCCAGGCCGCACGGTCGAACGTGCCGTCCACCCGGAGCGACGCTGCCGCCGCCCACGCCGACTCGAGGCCGTGGTGGGTGTTGTCGTGGGCGAACAGGGCCTGGCGCCCGAACTGCACGACCGGCCCGAGGGCGTCGACGGCCTGCTCGAACGACCGGGCGCGGTCCAGCGAGCCGCGGCGGTAGACGGGGTAGAGGTGCGGGACGACGCGGACCTCGCTGTGCACGACCGACACCCGGCCCAGCCCCAGGCGGTCGACGGCCTCGGCGAGGAACGAGCCCGCTGCGTCGGGGTCGGTGGTCCACCACGGGTCCTGCGGGTTGCCGGGCAGCTCGGCGCACAGCACCGTCCGGTCGGCGAGGCCCGCCTCGCCCCGGTAGTGCGCCGGCTCCGAGATCCGGGTCAGCGGCGTGTCGGGACCGGGGAGGTAGTGGGCGTCGAACTCGGTGAAGCGGCGCTGGTCCAGGACGGCGTGCACGATCAGCGCCGAGCGGTAGCCGATCGCCGCGACGTCGTCGTGCGTCGCGGCCGGGAGGTGGCCCCCCAGCGCGGCGGCGAGGGCGGGTGCCGGGATCGTGGACCACACCATCCGGCACGTGATCTGCTCGACGCTGCCGTCGGCGAGCGTCGCCTCGACCCTTGCCGACCCGCCGTCGGTCGCGGGCTCGACCCGGCTGAGGCGGCGCCCGAGCCGGAGGTCCGCGCCCGACTCGACGGCGGCGTCGGCGAGCACCTCCGTGATCCTGCCGAAGCCTCCCTTGGGATACCAGAACTGCTGGCCGCCTGCGGCCCCGCGCAGGACCCGGCGGACCAGCGCGCCCGGCGACGACGCCGACACCCGGCGGGCCACCAGCTCGGGGCCGAGCTCGTGGGGGTCGGTGCCGAAGAGCTTGCGTGCGTAGGGCAGGTAGAACTGCTCGGCCATGGTGGGGCCGAGCGCCGACCGGATGCCCTCGGCGAAGTCGGCGGGGTCGCGTCGCCGCTGCCACGGGCGTCGCACGAGGTCCGCCACGAACCCGGCGGCGAGCCGTGGCGGGGCGTGCCGCACGAGGTCGAGCGGGCGGAGCGGGAAGCGCACCCACACGTCCGCCAGCCGGATGCGGCCGTGGCGGGGGCGGGCGATCAGCTCGTCTCCGAGCAGGTCCGTGAGGGCCGCCATGATGCGCGGGTCGCACTCGGGGTGCAGCCGATGGCTGCCGATGTCGACGCGCTGGCCGGCCACCTCGATGCTCGCGGCGAGCCCTCCCAGGTGGTCGGCCGCCTCGACGAGCACGACCTGCTGCCCGGCGCGCGCGGCGCGCC